>NZ_JBQEPU010000014.1:0-171460 GCF_052045835.1 Paraburkholderia sp. 22099
CAGATTGCCGGCGTAGGTCAGCTTGTCCACATTCAGCACCGCTTCGTCCGACGCGTTGAGCCAGTCGAGCACGAAATTGGCGCCGATAAAGCCGGCACCGCCCGTTACCAGGATCATGAGGCTTCCTTTGGACGCTTACGTCCGTATTCGTTTGCTTCTCTGGAACGTCTTGGCATGACTTGTTCACCGATTAAAAAAGCGCTTCGAGGTTGCTACTCTGCGTTTGGAGTTCGATATTCAAGCTGAAGCGCTAATGCACAAAAGTAGCTCGTTGCTGCCCAAGGTGATGCAGGGCGGAATCCGCCGTATCCCTATGTGGCTGCTCGTTGAGCATGCATCATTACCAATCGATAGTCACTGTAGGGAGATGTGGCGAAGAACGACCAGATAATTTCATTTTTCGACAACGCCGGATTGAACTGCCCCGGTTATTGGAAAGCTGTCAACGCTCAAGGGTATGGAATCACGAAGGTTGCATGCACCGTCTGAACTGGCGTCTACTGGGCATATATCGGCCGGCTCAGCATTCTTATCATCACGCTTTCCTATCTCCGCCAAAGTGTTGGCGTATCAAGCCGCAAAAATCGGAGTTCGGCATGAGGTGTGTAGGATTGGTCAACCGTAAAAAACTAATAGAGACAGTTGGAACAATAGACTAGTCTTCGATGGACAGTTTGATGAAAAACTATTCGAGAGACTATCGTCGCTATGCGACGCAGCCTCGCGGCTTGACTGACGAACACACCGTTAGGCGTGTCGGACTTACGCTATTTAACGGCTTTTCGTTACCGGAAACCGCCTTGGTATTGGAAGCTTTCCATTGTGCGAATGCGATCATCAAGGCTGATGGAATCGATGGGTTGCGCTTCGATGTCTATCTGTTATCGGTTGCGGGAGGCAAAATTGCCAGTTCGTCAGCGGTCTCGGTCTGGACCGACAGTGTCGATTCGCATGTTCAGGCAGGCGATTTTTACGCACTGTTTGTCGCTGATGGCGCCGGCGTACAAAATGCGCAACAGGATGACCGCCTGATCACCTGGCTGCAGAGAGTCCATTCTCGTAGCGAACGAATATTCTCCATCTCTGGGGGACTGCAACTCCAAGCGGCAGGTTTCCACCCAGGCGACAGCGACCCACTCCAAGCCGCGCTCTCACTAATTGGGAATGATCTCGGCGTTGAAGCCGCGCGTCAAATCGCCCAGCGACTCGAGCAGCGGCTCGAGGACCAGTCGCTCGCAATAGTGCGCAAAGATACCTCGATCATTGTCAGTGACCAGATCCGGGCATCGGCGCGCTGGTTGGAAATGAACGCCTACCGTCCGATTGCGATGGAAGAGGTCGCCCAGGTAGCCTCGATGAGCGAACGGAACTTCTTGCGGCGCTTCAAACTGGAAATGGGCAAGGCCCCTTCGGACTATCTCCTGTTGGTGCGCTTATCCAGATGCTGCCATCTACTCGCCGAAACGGATCTACCAGTCGACAAGGTCGCGCGGCGTTGTGGAATCAGCAGCGGCGGCCGTCTCTCCAAGGTTCTGCGCAAACATCTCGGCGTAACGCCCATTGAATACCGCGCAAGCAGGCGCAAATCAACTGATTCGAAATGACCTCTCTTTCCGTTCAGGGTATGCCGGCTAATGGTGAACCGCCCGGCATGCGGCGCTTAAATGACTTCCATCGGGTTAATTGCCGCTCCACTGCATAGCGCACCCTCTTGTCCAGATTTGAAATTACTTAACAATTTCAAAAATCGCATTCATGTAGACTTGCCCGCGCGACGCGCATTCATCCTGATGGGCGTTACCCGTCAATCAGCCGACTGGTCCCTCATTAACACCTGTCTTCGCTACGCTGGGCGAACCTACCTGCCCATTCGCTTACATGAGAATCGCCGTCCTCGAAACCGATATTGTGGCGCTAGATCACGCGCTCGAAGTACTGTCATCCGCAGGGCATTTCCCTTTCGGTGCGCTATGCGACAAAACGCTTCGGGTGCTACTCGCAGAAGTGTCTGTCGATCTGGTCATACTCGATTGGGCGAATCCCGATGCGCTCCGATACGATACTTTGCGCGTTCTGTGCGGGCATGAACCCGCGATACCCGTCATTCTGTGCGCGATGTCGCATACACAACAGCACGTGATTAACGCCGGGCTAATGAGTGGCGCGAACATCTGCCTGGAAAAGCCGATCGGCGGCGCGCGGTCGCTTGCGCACATTCATGCGTTGGAACTCATCGGGCGGTCGTTTCTTCCACAGTCCTGTTCCGCACAACCCGCGTATCAGCATTAAATGACATGCCGGTATGCGCAAAAAAAGGCCGACACAAAGTGTCGGCCGAAAAACCTCCGGCTTTTCCGAGGTCATTGCCGGAAGCCAAAGAAGATATTCGCCGATAACCGCTACGTGAATCCGACATCCTTTTGTACCACCCCGCCAAAGTGAATTGCTGAGTCGCCTTATCCCCTGTATCGGCTGTCAGGCTGCGCTCGATTTGCCTGGGAATGAGAGCGTGACATGGGCCATGCAAGCGCTGTAGACCTCGACGACGGCAGGCGATTTATAGTCGAGGCGAGGATAATCGGCAAACGCGTCTGCCAAGGCTTTGACGTCAAATCGTATCTTCGACACTCGTATCACATGCGCCGCCAGTTCTTGTGCCCTGCTGGCCAGCGCTACGCGCTGCAGCAGATTCAACTCGCCGTTGACATGCATCCATAGATGCGTTGATTCGACCACGTGCTGCGTCGTGAGCCACTTTCCAATCAGACGGTGCCTCAGCAATTGAGACACGACCAGATAGGTCAGCAGATCGACGCGCGCATTAATGTCGGGATAACTTGACCAGGGCATCGGAAATGTGGAGAGAGGCGAAGTTCCGCGCGTTGCGCACAACGAGCATGCTTAGGCTGGAAGAGCGCACAAAAATGGTCACCCGTTTCGCGAGGCGGCCGCAGAGGACATCATCATGAGATCGGATAATCCTCAAAGCATATGATCCTCGCTCCAATTTATCCGTTCCGTCAAAACCGTGGCGGATTCCGCTGAGTGCTACTCGCCAGCCGAGGGGTTTCGAGCACTCGCGAGCGCGATGCGGCTCACGCCATCATGTTTGCTCATACGCGGAAACACCAGCGTCCTGATGATCTCGTGAAGCGTGTCTTCTTCCGAGAGCGGCCCGGCCATTGCCCATAGGCCGTGGCGCGGCGTGGGCAGGCGGCGGGCATCGCCGGAAAAGAGGGCGACGTGCAACGCAGGTCCGCCTTGCGCGCGGCGGATTGCCCGATTTGCGCCGACACAATTCCAACAAAACGGACTGAGCGCGTCGGCGGACGATCTCACGAGATGGATCATCATGTCGGCGCCCTCGCCATCCCGATCGTGCACGATCTGCCACGATAGGCGTGCGCCCAAAGTCGGGAGATTCCCGATCCAGCGTTCCACTTCATGTTCGGTAAATCCCCACAATCGCAAGCCGACTCGAAGCTTCGAATGCGTGGCACGCAACACGTCGCCGTGTGAGCGAGAGCTTGTGCTGACCGCGCGAGTGAGGGGTCTAAACGTGCTGTCGTGGCTCATGATGGGCATTGGTTAGATCGCCGCGTCCGGGGATTCGTGAAGCGGACCGACGCTCGGGTGAGAGTGGATGCGAACGCGCGTCAGCAAGCGAATTCAACCGAAAGTGCGCGCAGATACGCGTCGAAGTCCGCCGACACTTCCGGATGACGCAGCGCGAATTCCACCGTCGCCTTCAGGTAGCCGAGCTTGCTGCCGCAGTCGAAACGCGTGCCGTGGTACTTGTACGCCAGCACCTGTTCATCGGCGAGCAGCGACTGAATCGCGTCCGTCAGCTGCAATTCGCCGCCGGCGCCGGGCTTGACCGAGCGAAGGTGTTTGAAGATACGTGGCTTGAGCACGTAGCGTCCCACCACGCCGAGATTCGACGGCGCCACGCTCGGCTCCGGCTTTTCGACGATGCCCGACATCTTGATGATCGACTTTTCCCACTCCTTGCCGTCGACAATGCCGTACGACCTGGTTTCGTGCGCCGGAATCTCTTCCACCCCAATCACCGAGCTGTGATAGTGATCGAATACCTCGATCATCTGCGTCATCACGGGCGGCTTGCCGTATAGCAGATCGTCCGCGAGAATCACGGCGAACGGGTTGTCGCCCACCAGCTTTTCCGCGCACAGCACCGCGTGGCCGAGACCCAGCGCTTCTGCCTGACGCACGTAGAAGCAATCGACATGGCTCGGCTTGATGCTGCGCACCAGTTCGAGCAGCTTGTCTTTGCCGCGCGCCTCGAGTTCCGCCTCGATCTCATACGACTTGTCGAAATGGTCTTCGATCGCGCGCTTGCTGCGGCCCGTCACGAAGATCATTTCGGTGATGCCGGCCGCCATCGCCTCTTCCACCGCGTATTGGATCAGCGGCTTGTCGACGATCGGCAGCATCTCTTTCGGGCTCGCCTTCGTGGCAGGGAGGAACCGGGTGCCGAGACCCGCGACTGGGAATACCGCCTTGGTAACTTTAAGCATGAGCGATTCCGGTGTTCGTCATAGCGACGCAAAAAAAGGAGCCTGAGCTGTGGAGAAGGCGGGCGGTAGTTCGAAGTTGATCCAGGTGCGCTCGCGCGAGCCAATCAGATCATCTTTTGGCATGCCCGAGAGCCAGCATAAGAGAGGACGCCACTGCCTGACGCGAGGTGGCGGAAGAAGCCCCGTTTTTGTCTAAAGCGAATACATGTCCGCTTTTTCTTTCGCAAGAAGGGCCGCGCCGTTGCGCGAAAAAAAAGCCTGCCACCCGAGGGAGCGGCAGGCCAGAAAGATCGAGGGTGGGGTTGCCTCCGGGAGGCGTCCCTCGAAGACCGAAGCGGAGTTTAGTCTAACGAAGCGGCCGGCGGATGGCGGTGGCGGATTGGATCAAGCTGTTGACCGAACCGGACCCGACATGTGTTGGTGAAAGCGTTTCGCTGGCGCAAGCGGCCCGTCGACGAAGCTCGCGGAATCAAAAAGACCTGCGTCCGCGTAAAGGGTCCATGCGGTATCTCCAACCAGATCGCGGATGTTGGCGACGTCAGCGGCCCCCATCCCGTCTCAATGTTGAAACAGGTTTTGCGGCACGTCACTTCCTGTTCGTTTCCGCCTCGCCGCGCCTGAACATTCGACGGACCCGCGCGTCAGCGCTCGTGCGCGCTGGAGGTGCGACTGTCAGCAGCGCCATGCCCCCCTTTGAAAGACGCGCATTTCCAACCAGATCGTCCCCCACGCGTGTAACGGTTGCGAAACATCGGGAGCCTTTCCAGCATTCGCCGGCAGCAGTGGAACAACGCTGTTTGTCGCGTGGCAAGCGTTTGCGCCCTGATGGCACAGTCGTTGCAGTATGAGATTCACGATCAAACCATGAAAGACCGACAGGTGGTTTGCATTAGATATTAATTAAAGAGGGTGAGAACGGCCGATCAGGCTGTTTTCAGGGGGGACTCGTGAAAACGATATATCGGACTGGCATTGCTTGCGCAATGCTTGTGGCGACTTGCGCCTTGTCTTTATCCGCGCACGCCACGCTTGGCGAGAAGGTCAGCAGCGTAGGCAGCGACCAGGTTCGAATGCGTGCCACCGCACACAGCGTCACTTCGCAGGCCGCCTACACCGTGCATTTGATTACGCTGCCGTCCGGCACCGTGGTGCGCGAGTATGTCGCGGGGAACGGAATCGTATTCGGCGTCGCCTGGGAAGGACCGACCTTGCCTGATCTGAAGGCCACGCTGGGTGAAGCTTTCGATCGATACGTCGCCGCCACCGCGATGCGCCGGACAACCCCGCTCGCCGTCTCGAGCGATGCCCTGGTGGTCTTCTCGGCCGGCCATTTACGTGCATTCGCGGGCTACGCGTATTTGCCGCAAGCGGTCCCGGCTGGCGTCGACGCCAGCGTCATTCAATAGCGGGGCAATCATGCGCGATCCGGATTCGCTCCTTGGCTCAGGTCCGCTTCTCAAGTTGCTCGCGGCCACATTGCTCGCGGTGTTAATAGCAGGATGCGGGGGAGGCGGCGGCAGCGGCGGGAGCAGCAATTCATCCAGCGCAACGGCGCCAGCGCAGTCGCTCACGAGTACGCCGCCCGCGTCACAACTGCCGGCGTCTAACACCACCGCGGTGACCGTCGATTTCGGCGTGATCGGTGTGCCGAATATGCCCTTCGTCAGCGTCACGCTGTGCGTGCCGGGCACGACGCAGTGTCAAACCATCGATCACGTCCAGGTCGACACCGGCTCGTCGGGGCTGCGCGTGTTCGCCTCGCAACTTCCGCCCTCGTTGGTGCTGCCGCGGCAGAAGGACGGTGCGGGCAATCTGCTCGCCGAATGCATGCAGTTCTTCGATGGTTATACGTGGGGTTCAGTACAGCTTGCCGATGTACTGATCGGCGGTGAAAAAGCGGCGTCGCTGCCCATTCAGGTAATCGACCCGAACTACGGCGCGATACCATCCGACTGCAGCAGTCTCGGCGCGTCACGCAACTTACCCGTGAGTCTCGCAGCCAACGGAGTGCTCGGCATTGGCGTGTTCAAGCGCGATTGCGGGTCGGCTTGCGTGCGCAGTGCCGTGCCGGCGACCTATTACGGCTGCGTGGAAAACACTTGCACGTCGATCGCCGTCGCCGAAAACCTGCAGGTTGGCAATCCGATTCCCTACTTCGCGACCAATAACAACGGTTCGATCTTGACGTTGCCGGCTGCGTCGCCGAGCGGCGAAACCTCGCTTACCGGGCAACTGGTGTTCGGCATTGGTACGCAGAGCAATAACGGCTTGGGCAGTGCGCAGGTGATCGGGCTCAGTCCGTCCAACGGCACGTTCAGAACGGTGTTGAATGGCACGAGCTATTCGAGGGGCATGATGGACAGCGGCTCGAACGGGCTATTCTTTCAAACCAGCGCGCTGCCTGTCTGTGCGAGTCCGAACGACTTGTATTATTGCCCCTTATCCACCCAGCAATTAAGCGCGATGATTGAAGGTGTAAATGGCACGACGAGCGCTGTCTCGTTTGCCGTCGGCAATGCCGCGGAGCTCAAGCTGAGTCGCGGCGGCAATTCAGTGATGCCGCTGCTCGCCGGTCCGGCATTCGTCTCTTCGACGATCTTCGTTTGGGGCATGCCATTCTTCTACGGGCGTAGCGTCTATGCCGCTGTCGAGCAACAACCGACGCCCGGCGGAGCGGGTCCCTATATCGCGTATTGAGAGACGCCGCGATCATCTGGCGTCTTGCGGCGGATCGATCATTCAATGCCGATACCCGGTTGGCTCGATTGAATACCTTCAAGAACTAAAAAAAGCCAATTAGCATTCCACCGATTACCTGTACACGCGACGCAACGATGCGTCGCCCTCACGCATGACTGCATTCGCCAACATTGGGTCTCATTCGGACATGCGGTGTCGAAAGTTTTAATTGTTCTATAGGATCGACTCTGATGACGAAAGCGCTTCAGTGTGAAGTTCCAGACAGTTAAACGATAAAGATGTGATGCGGGCGGCAGATCGGGAAGCAGGGACGAGTGGCGGGCGGCGCTTGAATCTTTTTGCAGAAGCGCTTCGTTGCAATCGTGCAATCGTGCGTGAAGCAAGTCTGCGGTGGTGAGCAGGTGTTGCGGGCCGATGGGCTGCCGCCGCGCTCAACGCAAGGCAATTGCGAATCGAAAAGGGCGGCGTGCCGATACGAAGACCGCCTTGCCGCTGCTCGCCGTCATTAGATGCGCCGGGACGCTCATGGCGACCTTCCACCTTGCCAGCAGGGTCTGCCCGACACCGCTCATGCGGATTCCGTTGGTGCTTCATGCGGGCACCGCATCTTCCCAGCCCGTACAGCATTTGTCTATTTGCAGAGCAACAGTCGCGCGAGGCTGGGTTGCACGCTTTCATGCGTGCTGACGAAATTCTCTGATTCGTCGAGCGAAGCTGATTGTGTGGAGAAGTCCAGGGAGTCGATCGGTCCTGTCATGTGATCCCTGTTTGGTTAAACCATCCGTCAACGGCTTCATCACAAAAGGGACTGTGGACATTGCGCGCATATCGACCTCAATTCGCGCCGCAAGCGCTGGCACTCGGCGCGGCACTGGCATTTTCGGCGTCGGCGCATGCTGTCGACCCGGCACTGAACTCGCTCGGCCAGGCAGGCGGCCTGGTGATTCCGTATGCGTTCCCATTGCCGGAGGGAGTCGGCGAAGGACAGTTCAACAACTACATCGATCCCCGGTACGGTGCGCGCGCGACGGGTTCCCAGATCTACTGGGGTGCGGTCGGACTCTTTCCGTATGTCGAGGTGGCCGGTGGGCTGGCGAACTATCCGGCGGAGGTGTCGTCGCGATTCGCGGGACAGGACCATATCGTCCTTCGTCATTTGATGGCCGATGTCAAATTGACCGTGCCGAAGTTCTTCAAATATCAACCGGCCATTGCGTTCGGCATGACCGACGTCGGCGGCCAAACCCATTTCTTTCGCTCGAAGTATGGCGCGGTATCGCAACCCTTTGGGCCGCTCAACCTGACAGTCGGCTATGGACAAGGCGACCGGCTCGATGGCCCGTTTGGCGGCGCCCAGTTGTCGCTTTGGCACACGGGGCTCTCGCTGCTGGCGGAACACGACTCGAAGACGCCCTACGTAGGCATGCGCTATCAGTCGCCCCGCATCAGTTGGCTGGCGGATGCCAACGTGATTGCCACGATAATGCGCGCGGTCAGATCGACAGACGGCGTGTCGCCGCGCACGTCGATCTCGGTCGGGATTCAGATACCGTTCGGCAAGCGGTTCAGTTCGGAGCGCTGCGCAGACGGTCTGTGCGACGGAACCAGCGCTCCGGTTCAACAGGCGCAAACGGACCCAGGCGCGAGCGAAGCGATCGCGTCGCATGACGTGCAGCCGCATTACGAGCCAGAGACGGCGGACCAGGCACATCCGCTTGCGGGAGAGGCGGTTCCATTTGCGCCGCCGTCGCGATCCTACGCGTCTGTCGTCATGGCGAATGCAGCGGCTGCGGTGTCCGCTAAGGACGCGCCGGCTATCTCCGAGCCGCTGGACGCTTCCGCGCTCGATTCGATTGCCGCGCAGCTCTTTGCGGCAGGCCTCGAACGCGTGCGCGTGGGGATCAGCGGCCGGGATCTCATCGTCGAATACGAGAACCACCGGTACAACCAGAACGAGGCTGACGCGCTTGGCATCGTGCTGGGCGTGGCGAGCATCAATGCACCGCATGGCATCGAGCGAATACGCGCGGTCGTCAAGAAGGCCAATGAGCCGCTCGCCGATATCGCCGTCGATCGTGAAGCGTACCAGCAGTTCCTCACCGGTGGATCGCCCACGGCGGCAAGCGCATCGATGACGATGCGAACGCGACCGACTTATGACGCGGACTCGATTGCATGGCACGGCGACGATCGGCGTCACGGGCTCACGCGCATTCAGATCTCGCCCGTGACGAGTTATCTCTATGGCACCGAGTACGGCAACTTCGATATTTCGTTCGGGGCGAATATTCAAGGATTCGTGCCGCTCTGGCGGGGCGCTGAACTGTACGCAAGTTACATCGCACCGTTGTACAACACGAAGAACATGGACAACGGCCGGGTGTTCAGCCAATACCGTCTGCGCGGCGGGCTGGCCACCGCGGCGTTGGCACAGAGTTTCTGGATCATGCCGGGGGTGCTGAACGTGGCCGCCGTAGGCCGGTTCAACTACCGGTACGTCGGCATCGAGAACGAAACGACTGCATTCGTCCCCGGCCGCCCGGACCTCGTGCGACTACGTCTCGCGTATCTACGCCAGCAACCGGGTGAAGATTCGCTGCCGCACCAGGAAAACGCAATGCTCACCTACCGATGGGTTCAGCCATCGTGGAACCTATGGATCGAGGCCGGGGTGGCGCGCTATGTGGGGGGCGACAAGGGTCCCCTGATCACGCTGACCCGCTGGTTCGACGATGTCTCCGTGAGTGTGCATGGCGAACACAGCGGCCGGGCCAGCTTCGTGGGTGCAAGCATCAGCTTCCCGCTCACGCCGCGTCAAGGTATGAAGCCGGGCATTACCCAGGTCGATGGGCCCCAGTCGTTTGCATTGGATTTCCGCACGCGCGTTGGATCGACCAACTACCTCTCGCCTGGTGTCACGCAGAACCTCGGTTTTCCCTATAGCACCGGGCAATTGCTGCTGAACCAGGGACGTTTTAGCGCGGCCTATTTTTCGACGCAGATGTATCGCATGCGTGACGCGTACGTCCGTTATGCGCGACCGGACGACAGGCCGTCGAAGCAGGATTGACATGGCGAGCCAACCGGTTCTTCCACTGCCACAGAAAGCGCCGCGGGTTGTTTGCGAAGCCAGTTTGCAGGAAGTAGCGACAGTGCAGGCTTATCCGCCTGTGAAATTGTGAGTGACTTTCTCTCGGAGAGAAACCATGAAGCTAGTTAACACCCGCGCGTGGCGCGCGTTGCAGCTTGGATCGATTGTGCTTGCGAGCGGCGTGCTCGTTGCATGTGGAGGCGGCGGCGATTCGCCGACTGCCACGATCAAGGGAACGGCGGCGGTCGGCGATCCGGTGGCAAACGGGGCGATCCGGATAAGCTGCAAGAACGGCTCCAGTAACGTGAATTCCGATTCGAACGGAGCATTTTCGAGTACCTTCCACTTCGACGGTCCATGTCTGCTGACGGTCACAAGTGGCTCGATCTCCCTCAATTCATTTGCCATCGCCGCGGGCACTTATAACATCACGCCGCTTACCCAACTACTCCTGACCTACCTGGCCGGACAGCTCGGCACGACGCTCAATGGTTTGATTAGCGGCATTACGACCAATTCGACTTACCAGAGCGCACTGACGAATAGCACGGTAATAACGAATGCCGAGAACGCGGTGGCGCAACTGATAAAGAGTCTGTATGGCGTGACGCTGTCCACGAATTCGTTCTTGACTGTGTCGTTCACGCCGGGCCAACCTGGGGCGGACGCGGATCTCGACGCGCTGCTGGCCGCCGGAGCGATTACGAATAATGGTCAGCCCGTCGCGTCGCTTGCCACCGCGGCGCTTGCCGCTGGCGCGGCAGCACCCATTTCGGGCGGCGGCGGCTCACCTACGCCGACTGGCGGTACGGGTGGCACGGGCGGCACAGGCGGAACGGGGACGTAGCCAGCTTCCTCGGCGGAGGCCGGCAGGTTCATTCCGATTGGACTCGTTCAATCAGGAGGGCCTGCGGGTGACGTTTATTGTGCGTCGAAAGGCAGCACAAAGCCGACGCCGCCTTGTCCTGCCATGTCGAAGTACAGCCTCCCGGGCGGATGCCTATCCACGATCCCGAACGCGCCAGTGGGATTAAAGAAGATCGTATGGGCCACGAGGCGGATGCATATCGATCCGTCCGGATAATGCACGGCTGACTCGTCAGTCAATTCTGGCACGCTCCAGTTGTCGAGACTCGCCCGTGCCATTGCCTTGATGATTTCGTCGCGCGCCTCCTCTGAACTCGATGGCGAAGGATTGATCTGGCCGAGTTCGTGGCGCAAGCGATGAAGCCGCTGCCGCGTCTGCAGTGCGCGCATGAGCTTTGGCCGGTCCATCGAGGACGGCTTGCGGTGCGCGGCTGTCGACTTCAAGTCGTCCAAACCTTGACCGATCCTTGCCTTGAGATGCGTTGACGACCGTGTAGCCGTTTCCTCGGGGTTTTCTGCTGTTAGAGAATCAGTCAGCGCCGGGGTGCCGCTTCCCGCCAATACCTTCGACATGGTGAATTCTTAGCTACCGTTGCATACGCTATGGCGCGGCCCCTACGCGGCCACGCGAAGGAGGCGGCGAAGCCGGGCCGCTTCCCAGGGCGTTCGGGCGCCGCGAACGGGCCCGAAACGCACATCGTCGAACCGCCTAGTGACGTTCCGCGAAAAACGCGACGCCTTGATTAACCGCGCACGCGTAGTTGATCTCCGGCATTAGCCGGCTATACGACGGCAGCGAAAACAGATCGGTCGAAAAGGCGATGGTCTGGTCGGGCTTCACGCGATAGCGGATGAATTGCCAGATCGGCTGACCGCTGGAATCGACCGTGGCGTGCTCGTCGGCAAAGCTGAGGGTGCCGTCCGGGGTGATTCGGAAGGCATTGATCTTCAGGCCGCCGCGCGTGGTGCCGGGAGAAGTCGTGGTGCCTGTAGGGGCGCACTTCGTCAGGTCGACCGTTACCGATACGTCAGCGCCCCGGTTCAGGGCGTTTTCCACATCGTCCAGGCTGGATAGCTGGACGGTCTGCCCGGCATGCGCAGAGAGAGTGGGAGCGATGAGCGACAGCACAACAAGCAGCTTCTTCAAGTTCAAGATAAGGACCTCGCAATCGGAATGGATGAAACGAATTGGCGATGATTCGGCTGTAAACGAACTTCTTTGGCCCGGGTAGAGAGGATGGGCATCGCCGAAGAGTTTACGGTGCGCTTCATCGTCGGGTGTCACGTTAAACAGAACCGGTGTCCTCGCAAACGAAGAAACGGGCCATAAAAGTCGGCGGTTCGTTCCAGCGGCCGGCCGGAATCTGCGAGACCGTTTTCTGTTTCGTCACCGGCTCACTCGTTTCGTCCCGTCGGGGCCGAGCATCTCATCCATGCCGCTACGATGCGCAACTCATCATTAAGAGAGAGTGCGTCATGGGTAGCCGATTCCACAGTAACTTGCCGTCGATACGAGTACTTTTATCGGGGCTCGTTATTTCCGTGGCGGCACTGTCCGCGCATGCCGCCGAGATCAAAAAGGTCGACGTGCTGCTGGTCGGCGGCGGCATCATGAGTTCGACGCTCGGCATCTGGCTTCATGAACTCGAACCCGAATGGTCGATGATGATGGTCGAGCGACTCGACGGCGTGGCGCAGGAAAGCTCGAACGGTTGGAACAATGCGGGCACTGGACATTCGGCGCTCGCCGAGCTCAACTACACGCCGGAGAAACCGGACGGCGAGATCGACATTTCGAAAGCCGTCGAAATCAACGAGGCGTTTCAGGTATCGCGGCAGTTCTGGTCATGGCAAGTCACCAACGGCGTACTCCGAAACCCCCATTCGTTCATCAATTCGACGCCGCATATGAGCTTTGTATGGGGCGACGACAATGTGCGTTACCTCAGGAAGCGCTACGACGCGCTGCAGGCAAGTCCGCTATTTCGCGGGATGAAGTATTCCGAAGACGTCGAGCAGATCAAGCAGTGGGTGCCGCTGATGATGGAAGGCCGCGATCCGCAGCAGAAGGTCGCGGCGACCTGGTCCCCGGTGGGTACAGACGTGAACTTCGGCGAGATCACGCGTCAGTTCGTCGGCTACCTGCAAAGCCAGCCTAATTTCAGTCTGTCGCTGTCCAGCGAGGTTCGAAGCATTACGCGCAACGGTGACGGCAGTTGGCGGGTGTCGTATGTGACAACCCATTCCGATGGCCCGCAACACGACGTCGACGCGAAATTTGTGTTCATCGGCGCAGGCGGCGGTGCGCTGAAACTGCTACAGGCATCCGGCATTCCCGAGGCCAGGGACTATGCCGGGTTCCCCGTCGGTGGCTCGTTCCTAGTGACGGAAAATCCCGAGGTCGTGAATCGGCACCTGGCGAAGGCCTACGGCAAGGCGTCCGTGGGTTCGCCGCCGATGTCGGTTCCTCACCTCGACACACGGATCATCGACGGCAAGAAAATCATTCTGTTCGGCCCCTTCGCGACCTTCTCGACGAAGTTCCTGAAGAATGGCTCATACCTCGATCTTCTGAAAAGCACTAACACGAACAACGTCATGCCGATGGCGCACGTAGGCATCGATGAATTTCCACTCGTCGAATACCTGGCGGGCCAGCTCATGCTCTCGGACGAAGACCGCTTCAATGCGTTGAAGGCGTACTTTCCTCTGGCGAAGAAGGAAGACTGGCGCCTATGGCAAGCAGGACAGCGCGTGCAGATCATCAAGCGCGATAGCGCGAAAGGCGGTGTGCTGAAACTCGGTACAGAGATCGTCAGTTCGAAAGACGGCAGCATTGCCGGCCTGCTCGGCGCGTCGCCTGGCGCATCGACTGCGGCGCCGATCATGCTCGGCGTGCTGGAGCAGGTGTTCAAGGACAAGGTGGCCACGCCGTCATGGCAGGCCAGGATTCGTCAGATCGTCCCGAGCTACGGCACGAAACTCAATGACAGTCCGGCGAAGGTCCATGAGGAATGGACGTACACCAGCGCCGTGTTGCAACTCGCGCCACCGCCTGCGATCGGCGTCGCGGCGAAGCCCGCTTCAAAGCCCGCTTCAAAGCCGGATTCAAAGCCCGATTCAACACCCGCCTTAAAGCCCGATCCCGCGGCACCGCACGCCGCCAAGGCCGCAACTGACGTGGCGCTATAAACCACAGCAAGCGTTCATAAAAGGTAAATGATGAAATCATGGTCGATGGCGGCTGTCGCCGTCCTTATCTCCATCGCCGGTGCGTCCGGCGCGGCGCGGGCAGAACCCTCCACACTGTCGGGCTCGTGGCATCTGATTTCCTACGAGGTTGAATCGAAGGACACCGGCGGCAAGATCCCGGCGATGGGCGAGCATCCGAGCGGTCGAGTGATTTTCGCGGCCGACCATCGTGTCGCGTTCGTATTGACCGGCGACGGTCGCAAGGCAGGCAAGAGCGACGCGGAGAAGGCGGCCCTCCTGAACAGCCTCGTGGCCTACACCGGCGTCGAGCGTACCGAGAACAATCAGTGGTGCACCAACGTCGAGGCGGCCTGGAACCCCGAGTGGGTCGGCACGACGCAGTGTCGTGAATTCCATCTCGCCGGCGACCGCCTGGAAGTGCTGACGCCGTGGCGGCAGATGCCGAACTGGCCCGGCACGACACGGTCGATTATTACTTTCGAGCGCGACAGATCGATCACGCCATGATCGGTTGTAGTAAAGCAGCGGCGCCGTCTCCGCCTTCGCCGCACGACGCATTCCGATGAGCAACGAGTCAACGGCCCCTCACTTTATTTGCGTCCTTGTTCGATCGTTTGATTATCGGATGGTCGAGCGCGGACCGCTATTCATTAGCCGCCCCCGTGACCGCGCTTGACACGTCTTTCTGACAGGCGCAGCGTTAATGCTGCATTGCAATAACCAAAATTCAAGTCGAAGCCGGCACATCGGAACGGGTCAATGGCAGGGGGCGCTCACGGGTCGAAGACCTAATTTTTCAAAGTCTCCTGCGAGGCGAATCATGTTCAAAACCGCGGTGCTTTCTAGCATCTTCGTTGTATTGGCGGCTCCGACGCTGAGCTATTCACAGGCAGTAGTCACCGAGTCGCGCGTCATTGCCGTCACGGTCAGTGACTCGCGGCCGGCGGGCGTCGACGACGACATGCCTGGTCGGCCGACCATCTCATCTCCGGCCGCGCGAGCGGTACATATCGACTACGAAAGCGCATGCGATGGCCGTATGCACCGAGTGCAAATCGACATGCGCGGTTCCATAGACGGCGGCGCAAGATGCGGAGCCTTTCCAGGCTGAAGCCATTTTTGCAGGGCGGTCGAACCACTGCCCTGCAATTCCGCATTCATCGTGGTGCGTGAAGTCCCTTAGCATCTTCGCGGAGCGAAACCCACCTCAGGTCTAGTGTTTACGTAATAATTGCTGCGCACCATTTCGACTCACTAACCGTCAAAGATGCGCAGGTCATGGCTTTCAGCGAACCAAGGTCTCCATTTTTCAAGTGGGTCGTTTCTTCCGCCCAGCATCTGAGCGCGGACAACCGGCAAATATTGCTGGCCAATCTATTCACGCGAACCGCGTCCATCGTCTTCGCGTCGATTTGCGAAATCAGCGTCTGCGTTACCGCTTACTACCTTTATCCCACTGCGCTTTATGCGGCGTGGGGCAGCGCCGTTGTCGCGTTGCTGACAGCGCGTCTGCTGTTGATCTGGCTATGCTGCCGGCGCAGCGCCGAAGGGCGGCCCACGCCCACGTCCGCGTTTCTGTTCGCGAGCCTCTTGTGGAGCGCGCTATTCGGCTACGGCGCTTTTTTGTGCAATACCAGCGGAGACCAGACGCTCTTTCTACTCGGCAACGTTTGCGCGGTGGGCGTGATCGGCGGGCTAGCTGGACGCAATGCGGGCATACCGCGGCTCGTGTTGCTGCAGATCAGCTTCATTCTCGGGCTATTAGGTTTAGGTGCAGCGCTTTCTCCCGGCTCCGGCAAACTGGTGCTGTTATTTCAGGCGCCCTTTTGCGCCGCCGGTTTTTTTGCGGTCGCACTGCGCAGCAATCGCGACACGGTCGCGTTGCTCCTCGCGCGCGAAAACAGTCATCGCCTTGCCCGCCAGGACAGCCTGACCGGCCTGCCCAATCGCGCGCGCATCAATGAACTGCTGCTGGAGCGCACGGAAGCGGACCCGTTGCGCCAGAACCAATCGTTTGCCGTTCTGCTGATCGATCTCGACGGTTTCAAGGCCATCAATGACAGTCTCGGCCACGCCGCGGGCGATCGGATTCTTCAGGAAGTCGCGATTCGATTGCGCGACGTCCTGCCGGAAGGCGATGTGGTCGGACGCCTGGCGGGCGATGAATTCGTGGCGATTTGCGGCACGACTGGCGAGGCCCGCGACATACGTTTGTTGGGCGATCGCGTCGTGAAAGAACTGGCGCGCCCATTCACGTTGAGCGACGCGCTGGTGCATATCGGCGCGAGCGTGGGCGTCTCGCGCTATCCCGAACATGCACGAACAGGCCCGCAACTGCTGATTTGCGCCGATCGCGCGTTGTACGCGGTCAAGCGTAGCGGCAAGAGCGCGTTCACCCTCTTCGACGCCGAGAAGCACGTATCCGACGAAAGCCTGAGCCTTTTGCGAAGCGATCTGGAGGGCGCGCTGAGGTCGTTGACCGGTTTGCGCATGGAGTATCAGCCGATCGTCGATCTCGGCAACGGTGCGATTTCCGGCCGCGAGGCGCTGATGCGGTGGACGCACCCGACTCGCGGCGAACTCGCACCGTCGGCGTTCATTCCCACCGCCGAACGTACCGGGCTCATCCTCGCATTGGGCGAATGGGCGCTGTTGCAGTCATGCAAGGAAGCGGCGACATGGCGCGACCGCGTGCCGGTCGCCGTCAACGTATCGCCGGTGCAGTTGCGCGAGGAAACGTTCGCATCGAGCGTGGCTGCGATTCTTCGCAAGACGAGGCTCTCGCCTACGCGCCTGAATATCGAGGTCACGGAAACCGTGCTGTTGAGCGACGATACCGTCACACGCCGCAACGTCGCGAGGCTGCGCGCGTTGGGCATCGGACTCGCGCTCGACGATTTCGGCACCGGTTTTTCGACCATGTCGACGCTGGTGCGTTTCTCGTTCGACAAGCTGAAGATCGACAGCTCGTTCGTCAAGGAGTCCGCGCATCGACGCGAATCCGCCGCGGTGGTGCGCGGGATCGTGGCCCTCGCGCGAGAAATCGGCATGCCCACCACGGCCGAAGGCATCGAGACACAGGAGCAACTGGATTTCGTGCGCGCGTGCGGATGCACGCATGCTCAGGGTTTCCTTCTCGGCAGGCCGGTACGCAGCAGCGAGATTGCGCAGATCGAGGAAAAAATCGCCGCCCATTCCGCCAATAAGGCGTGAGCGGCGGCGAACCTACAGGCTGCTTTTCTTCACGGCACGCGGCGCGCGTGCGGCACGCGGCTTCGTTTTGGTTTCGGCAGCCGCGGGCCATTGGCTGTCGTCGAGCAGGCGATCGAACAGACGGCCGCGCTCTTTCTCCGAAAGCGGGCTAAGCCCCAACAGCGTCGTAAACACGAGACCGCGGGCCGCCGACCAGCGCAGCAGCGCCAGATCGGGATCGGCCGCCTCGGCCTTGATCCGCTTGACCTTCTGTGCGCTCATTTCCTTCGTGACGGACAACAGCGTGGGGTCCTCGACCAGCGCGGCGAGAACGGCAAAGCCGCCGGCCTGGGGATTCTCGGCGGCTTCGCGCATGGTCGCGATCTCGGCGGCGAGATTGGCCTCGGGCGTCGTGTCGCCGGCTTGCGCGAGGTAGCGCTGCGAGAAGTTTTCGAAATGCGCGATGTCGTGCTCGAGCAGCGCCTTCAGCACGTCCGTCTTGGTGCGGAACTGATGCATCAACCCGCCCTTGCTAATGCCGCTCTCGCGCGACATCGCGTCGAACGTGAGCTGACCCGGACCGTCGCGAGCGATGATGGTGAGCGCCGCCTGAAGCGCCGCTCGGCGGGAGCGTTCGGAACGAGTGGGGTTGTCCATGAAGTGTGTGGTGCGTGGTGCGATGTGCGCGGTTGACGTTGTAGTGATCGACAGTCTTCTGCCGGGCCGCGATGTCGGTTACTCTTTATTTTACAGTCCATGAGCGTGCCGACTGCAGGTCGCTCGATTCCGACACGGAGGTAGGCATGGAGCCCACATGGCAATTCCAGTTGAGGATCACCGTCTCGCCCGAACTGGCGGACGCCGTGCGCAGCGAGCCTGCGAACCCGCCGCACGCGGCGCTTCGCGGGATTCTACGCAGGCATGACGCGACGTTGAAATGCCAGTTCGACGCGTTCGCCGACTACGTGAGCGAAGCCGAAAGACTGGGCACCGAAAACTTTCCGCTGCATCAATGGACGCGGGCGACCATCGAGAATCCCGAGAAAAAGGCGAAGTACTTGCAGTCCTTTACCGTCTACGTGAATGGCGAGGAAGTTTACGACAAGGAAGTCGCGGACGTCATCGAAGCCGAATTGCTCGCGTTGACGGGCGAGGGCGCGATTCGAAGCGTATCGAGGTTCGATTCCAATCCGGCGAATAATCCGCAGCCGCCCCAACGTTAAGGTCCGCGCCAGGGTCCGCTTACATCGACCTTTCGGCGCCCTTGTACAACTCGCCCGCCGCCCGCTTCAATCCGCGCACGACCTGCGCCGCCGCCGGCGACAACAGCTTGCCGGTGCGCGTGATGATGCCGAAGTCGTCCATTCGCAGCGGCATGCGCAGCGGCAGGATCGACAGCATGCCGTGCCCGGCATAGTAGTGAGCGACTTCGGCGGCCAGCACCGCGACCATGTCGCTTTGTTCCAGCAGACTCGTGACGACCAGCAGCGCCGCGCTCTCCACCACATCGGATGGGGGCGCCAGGCTTTCCCGCTGAAACATCAACTCGAAGCGATGCCGCAGCACGCTCTGCGCGGGCGGCACGACCCACGACGCGCCGGCCACGTCGGACAAGGCCAGCGACGCCGCGCCGAGCAAAGGATGCCCCGGCCGCACCACCGCGCAAACCTGTTCGTCGGCGAGCGGTTCGTAGCGCAAGTGCAGCTTGTCGTGCTCGGCGGAAAGCCGGCCGATCACCAGATCGAGCTTGTCTTGCGCGAGGCTTTCGAGCAGCACGTTGCTGTTCTCCATCTCGACGCTCACGCTCAGGCCCGGATGCTCCAGCTTGATTTGCGCGATCGCCGCCGGCAGCAGGCTGACGGCCGGCGAGGTGATCGTGCCGACCGCGACGCGCCCGAGTTGGCCCGACTTCAACGCGAGCACTTCCTCGCGCGCCTGATCGAGACTGCCGACCACCGCGCGTGCGTGGCGGATCATCACGTCGCCGTAAAGCGTGGGCCGCATGCCGCGCGGCATGCGCTCGAAGAGCGGCGCGTCGACCATCTCCTCGAGTTCGCGCAGCAGCTTCGACGCGGCCGGCTGCGTCATATTGAGCGTGGCCGCCGCGCGGTGAATGTTGCCTTCCTCGTCGAGCGCGACGAGCAGCAGGAGTTGCCGCGTCTTCAGGCGGGTTCGCACATACCAGGGATTCGATTCGAGCATAGGGTTTACATCAATCCATAAAACGATATCGGTTCGGCTCAAAGTTTCATTAGAAGGATATCAGGCCGATCCGTACACTCGTCATTCCAGAAGCGCCCCACCCACGAATAAGGGGCGGCAGTCGAGCAGGCACCAGCATTCAGGAAGCGAGCATGTCGGATAACACGGATAAGAAACACAAACTGCGCTCCGCGCAATGGTTCGGCACGGCCGACAAGAACGGCTTCATGTACCGAAGCTGGATGAAGAATCAGGGCATTCCCGATCACGCGTTCGATGGCCGTCCGGTGATCGGCATCTGCAATACCTGGTCCGAACTCACGCCGTGCAATGCGCACTTTCGCAAGCTCGCCGAGCACGTGAAGCGCGGCATTTACGAAGCGGGCGGTTTTCCCGTCGAATTCCCGGTGTTCTCGAACGGCGAATCGAACCTGCGGCCCACCGCGATGCTCACGCGCAATCTCGCGGCCATGGACGTGGAGGAAGCGATTCGCGGCAATCCCATTGACGCCGTGGTGCTGCTCACCGGCTGCGACAAGACCACGCCCGCCTTGCTGATGGGCGCGGCAAGCTGCGACGTGCCGGCCATCGTCGTGACGGGCGGGCCGATGCTGAACGGCAAACTCGACGGCAAGAACATCGGCTCGGGCACGGCCGTGTGGCAACTGCACGAATCGCTGAAAGCGGGCGAGATCAATCTGCACCAGTTCCTCTCGGCGGAAGCGGGCATGTCGCGCTCCGCGGGCACCTGCAACACGATGGGCACGGCCTCGACCATGGCCTGCATGGCCGAGGCGCTCGGCACCTCGCTACCGCACAACGCTGCGATTCCCGCCGTCGATTCGCGCCGCTACGTGCTCGCGCATATGTCGGGGATTCGCATTGTCGAGATGGCGCAGGAAGGTTTGACGCTGTCGAAGATCTTGACGCGCGAGGCGTTCATGAACGCGATTCGCGTGAACGCGGCGATCGGCGGCTCGACCAATGCCGTGATCCATCTGAAGGCGATTGCCGGCCGCATCGGCGTGCAACTCGATCTCGACGACTGGGTGCGCGTGGGCCGCAATACGCCGACCATCGTCGACCTGATGCCCTCGGGCCGCTTCCTGATGGAAGAGTTTTATTACGCGGGCGGCTTGCCGGCCGTGCTGCGCCGCCTCGGCGAAGCGGACCTGCTGCCGCATCCGGGCGCGTTGACGGTGAACGGCAAGGCGCTGTGGGACAACGTGAAAGACGCGCCGATCACGGATAGCGAGGTCATTCGCACGCTCGACAATCCGCTGCTCGCGGACGGCGGCATTCGCGTGCTGCGCGGCAATCTCGCGCCGCGCGGCGCGGTGCTCAAGCCCTCGGCCGCGACGCCCGCGCTGTTGAAGCATCGCGGTCGCGCCGTGGTATTCGAGGACTTCGATCACTACAAGGCGCGCATCGTGGACGAGACGCTCGACGTCGACGCGGACTCCGTTCTCGTGATGAAGAACTGCGGGCCGAAAGGCTATCCGGGCATGGCGGAAGTCGGCAACATGGGCCTGCCGCCGAAGCTGCTGCGCCAGGGCGTGAAGGACATGGTGCGCATCTCCGACGCGCGCATGAGCGGCACCGCGTACGGCACGGTCGTGCTGCACGTCACGCCGGAAGCGGCGGCGGGCGGCCCGCTCGCCGCGGTGCAGGACGGCGACTGGATCGAGCTCGATTGCGACGCCGGTTCGTTGCACCTCGACATCAGCGACGCCGAACTCGCGCGCCGTCTCGAACGTCACACGCCGCCGCCGGCGCCCGCTGAAGGCGGCTACCAGCGTCTTTATATCGACCACGTATTGCAGGCGGACGAAGGCTGCGACCTCGACTTCCTGGTCGGCTGCCGGGGCGCCGCCGTGCCGCGCCATTCGCATTGAGATGAGCGCGGTGAGCCCGAAGCGCGAACTGCTGATTCGCGACTAGACGCGACAACGGGTAACGGGTCGCGTGGGGCCGCATGGAAGCCGCGCAAGCGCATTGAAAAAACAGACGCCACGGGCGGCAGTGTTCGACGCTGCCGCCTTGCACGGCGCAATCCGCTCAACAGGAGACATGCTCATGACAACACAAACCGCCCATGCGCAGCACGCGGCGCCCGCTCCCATCGCGGGTGCGCCGTCGAGCGATGCGACGCGCGACGAACAGCGCATCATCGGCCTGCTGACGCGGCGGCTCATTCCGTTCCTCGCGTTGATCTACGTGGTCGCCTATATCGACCGCTCGGTCGTCGGCTTCGCGAAGCTGCACATGAACGCCGCGGTCGGCCTGAGCGACGCGGCTTATGGCTTGGGCGCGGGGCTCTTCTTCATCGGCTATTTCCTGTGCGAAGTGCCGAGCAATCTCGCGCTCGAACGGTACGGCGCGCGCGTGTGGTTCGCCCGCATCCTGGTCACGTGGGGCGTCATCACGATGGCGATGGCGTTCGTGCGCGGCCCGGCGAGTTTCTACACGCTGCGTTTTCTGCTCGGCGCCGCCGAAGCGGGGCTGTATCCCGGCATTCTGTATTTCCTCACGAAGTGGTTTCCGATGCGCCATCGCGCGCGCATCATCGGCTTGCTGGTGCTCGCGCAGCCGATCGCCGGCATCATCGTCGGGCCGATTGCGGGCCTGGTTCTGTCGACGCATGGCGCGCTCGGCATGTCGAACTGGCAGACGCTGTTCGTGTTGAGCGGCTTGCCCGCCGTGCTGCTGTGCGTGCCCACGCTGCGTCTGTTGCCCGAGTCGCCGGCCAATGCGCGCTGGCTCGAACCGGCGGATCGCGCCTGGATCGAACGCGAACTCGCGGTGGACACGGCGTCGTATGCGTTGAAGCCGCATGGCAATCCGCTTGCCGCGCTGAAGGACAAGCGCGTGTTGCTGCTCGCGCTGCTGTTCCTGCCGTTTCCGCTGAGCATCTATGGGCTCTCGCTGTGGCTGCCGACGATCATCAAGGCGTTCGGCGTCAGCGACTCGACCACGGGTTTGCTGTCCGCCGTGCCGTATCTGTTCGCGGTCGCCGGTTTGTTTCTGGTGCCGCGTCATTCGGACCGCAAGGGCGAGCGTTACTGGCACATCGTCGTCGTCTCGACGCTGGCCGCGATCACGATGGCCGCGAGCGCATGGACGCATGTGGCCGCGCTGCAATTCCTGTTCATCTGCTTGACGGCGTTCTCGCTGTATTCGATTCAGGCGGTGGTGTGGGCGCTGCCCGGCCAGTTCCTGACGGGCGCAAGCGCGGCGGTCGGCATCGCGACGATCAATTCGCTCGCGAACCTGGGCGGCTACGTCGGGCCGTATGGCATCGGCCTCATCAAGGACGCGACGGGCAATCTCGCCGCCGGTCTGTACTTCCTGGCGGCGACGCTGCTGTTCGCCGCCGCGATGACCTTCGTCGTGCGCCGCGCGTTGCCGGCGCCGAAGGGATCGATATAACTTTTTGCGCTGTGCGGCCCATGTTCGCGGCGTCTCCGCTCGCCGCGCAAAGGCCGCCCGCAACGCTCTGGTGTCCGCATCGCTCGACTCGCCTCGCTTTGCTTGAGCGGTTGGGCCGTTTCATCCGCTTGTCATGGCTTCGCGACTAGGATCAACGGTCACATCCGTCGCGCACGAGCAGAGCGGTGCACTCGCGGTCCATTTTGCACGGTGCAGCCGACGTACGCGTCGACCTCCTTCCACCACCGTACAAAACACCAGACATGTCGAACAGAAAAACCGATAAGGCTTCGGCGGCCGATCAGGGCGCCAGCATCGTTTCGCGTCGCGGGTTCTTGAAGCTGGCCGGCGCATCCAGTCTCGCCACCGCCGCGGGCACGCTTTCCTCAACGGCGCGGGCCGCCGGCGGCGCACCCGACGGCACGCCCGAGCAGGTCCATCTCACCTGGGGCAACGATCCGACGCGCGAGGTCACCGTGTCGTGGGCGTCGCCGGCGCAGGCGGTGAATCCGCACGTGCGCATCGGCGCGGTGGGCGAGGCGAAACGCACTGTGCATGGCGTTCAAAGCACGTATACCGATGGCCTCAACGGCGAGGTCGTGTTCACGTATCACGCGCGTCTGCACGATCTGAAGCCCGATACGAGCTACGAGTACGAGGTGACGGCCGAGAACGCAGGCAACGCGGCGCAACCTTTCACGGCGAGTTTCCGCACCGCGCCGCGCGGGCGCGCGCCGTTCCGCTGGACGAGCTACGGCGATCTCGCGACGCCCAATACCGGCTGGGTGCTGTCGTCGCCGCAAAGCCGTTTCGCGGTGCAGGCCGTCGAGCGCTTTCAGCCGCTGTTCCACCTGCTCAACGGCGACCTGTGCTACGCCAATCTGAACCCGGCGCATCAGCCGGAGGTGTGGCGCGACTTCGGCAACAACTGTCAGACGTCCGCGTCGAACCGCCCGTGGATGCCGTGCCCCGGCAATCACGAAATCGAATTCCACAACGGCGAACAAGGGTTCGCGTCGTATCTCGCGCGCTACACGCTGCCCGACAATCACACGCGTTTTCAGGGGCGCTGGTACAGCTTCCGCGTGAGCTCGGTGCTGTTCATTTCGCTTGATGCCGACGATGTCGTCTATCAGGACGCGGCGGCTTTCGTGGCCGGCCCGAGTCCGCTGGTGCCGGCCGCGAGCACCGGCAATCCGCCGATTCAACCGGGCACGTCGCTGTACGTGCGCGGCTATAGCGACGGCGAGCAAACGCGCTGGCTCGAAAGGACACTGCGCCGCGCGGCCGAAGACGAGGAGGTGGACTGGATCGTCGTGCAGATGCACCAGGACGCGCTGAGTTCATCGAAAACCGGCAACGGTTCGGACAAGGGCATCCGCGAAGCCTGGCTGCCGCTGTTCGACCGCTACGGCGTCGATCTCGTGTTGTGCGGCCACGATCACGACTACGAGCGCAGCTATCCCGTGCGCGGCTGCCATCACAACAAGGGCACCGATATCGCCACGGGAAGGCCGATCGATACGTTGCAGCCGAAGCCGGTGATGTCGGCGGTGTCGCCGGGGGCGTCCACATTCGATACGAGCCACGGCACGATCCACCTGATTCTCGGCGGTGGCGGCACCAGCGCGCCGCTCGACGTGTACGGCGTGAATATCGGCACGGGGATGCCGCAAGCGCGGATTTTCACGCGGCCCAACCGCCCGGCTCCCGGCACGACGGCGGGCACCTTCGTGCGTGCCAGTGCGGACGCGGTGGAAGACGCGATCTGGTCGGCGCAACGCGATACCGGAACCGGCTACGGCATTGCGGTGTTCGATCATGATCCGGGGCAGCCAGGCGGTGAGACGACGATCACGATGAACTACTACCACGCGCCCGGCGCGGATCAGACGCCGACGCAGAGCTATGAACTGTTCGAAACGATCGAGTTGAAGAAGAAGCGGCGGCGCTGAAGTCTGGTCGAAGCGCTGCGGGCCGCTGCCGCTGCGTCAAGGCGGCGGCCCGCCGATGCCCCGAACCGGGCGCCAGGCAGGGCGCGAGCCGATCTGGTCGCCCGATCATTTTTGTTACACCTCTTACGGACCCAGACGCGGCAAGTTACAGAGGGCTTTCGAATGGCCGGTTATACTCGGCGCCATCCTAAAAAACGAAAGACCTAACTATGTCGAACAAACTCATCCAGATGGTTGCGATTGCAGCGCTCACCGCTGCGGCATCGATGTCGGCCGTGGCCGGCGATTTGAACAATGCGCTTGGCGGCGCGGTCGGCGGTGTCGCTGGCGCCGCGCTGGGCGGCGCGGTGGGCGGCAGCACGGGCGCTGTCATCGGCGGTGCGGTGGGCGGCGGCGCCGGTGGCGCGGTCACCTCGAATCGCCGCGAACGCACGGGCGCCATCATCGGCGGCGCACTGGGCGGCGGCGCGGGCACGGCGGCAGGCAATGCGATGGGCGGCCGCACGGGTGGCCTGGTCGGCGCAGCCGTGGGCGGCGGCGCGGGCTCGGCGCTCGGCGGCAACATCTCGCGCTCGAACTCATACGCGGACGACTATTCGCGCGGCAGCCGTTCGGGCAAGCGCCGTCACAAGCATCGCCACTACGATTAAGCAGCACGTGAAGGCGGCGCGGTTGGCTCGAGGGCAAACCTCGGGCTCGCTGCAAATGTTCAGCAAGTTGGGGCGAACGCGCTGCCGTTACCGAATTCCGAATTCCGCATTCGCAGCGGACCGTTTTCGTTTGAAAAGAATTCAGCGGAACGATGCGTTGGTTGCGATGAACTATCTCCCGATAGTTGACGCGTCGCGGCCATCCCACGGCGGCGGCGCTTCGAACGGTACTCAGGCCGGTTTCTCTGTTCCGGCGAAGCGTCTCTCAAGCAGAGAAAAAATCTGCATCCCAACCAGCATGGCGGCGACGAACAGCACCGCCTTGGGCTCGCCACTGCCCGCGCTCACAAGCGCGGGGCCAGGGCAGAAACCCGCCAGCCCCCAACCCGCGCCGAACAGTGCGCTGCCCGCAAGCAGACGACGGTCGATACGCGTTGCCTTCGGCAACGACATCGGCGCACCCAACACACTGCGCTTGAGCCGGCGCGCAATCGCGAAACCCACCACGCCGATAGCGATCGCACCGCCCATGACGAACGCCAATGACGGATCCCAGTTGCCGGCGAGGTCGAGAAAGCCCAGCACCTTCGCGGGATTGGCCATGCCCGAAACGATCAGTCCGACGCCGAATATCAGTCCAGCGAGCAGCGCGTTGAGAATCAGCATGTCAAAACCCCAGCAGATGACGGGTGACGAAAACGGTGAGGAAGCCCGCGGCCATGAACGTGGCGGTGGCGGCAAGCGATCGCACCGATCCGCGTGAGAGGCCGCATACGCCATGACCGCTGGTGCAACCGGACGCATAGCGCGTGCCGATGCCGACGAGCAGACCGGCCACGATCAGCACGGGCGGCGATGCCGCGATGGTGACCGCCGGTAGCGACGCGAAAAACTTGAATGCCCAAGGTGCGGCGAATAGTCCGAGCACGAATGCGGCACGCCACAAGCGATCACGAGACGTCGTGTCGAGCAGACCGCCCAGAATCCCGCTGATACCTGCAACGCGGCCGTTGCCGAGTACGAGCAGCGCCGCCGAGAAACCGATCAGTAAGCCGCCGACGAGGGAAGGAAATGGCGTGAAGTGGGCGAGGTCGATGTTCATTTCTGGCGTCGTTTGAATTGGCCGCTGGAGAGGCTGGAAAGCAATCTAGTGTATTCCAATGTGCCGGTGCGAACGGGCGATATCGGTCATAGTCAACGTGGCGTCGGCTGCGCGCGTGCGCTCCTATAATCGGTGTCTTCGAAGGGACCGCCTGCCGCCGGTCTCGATCATCCCTCAAGGAGACGTGGAAGATGCCACGAGCCTATTGCGCCGGCCCGCTCTTCAATGCCGCCGAGCGCGCGGAAATGGATTCGATCGCCCGCACGCTGGAAGCCGCGGGTTATGCGACCTTCCTTCCGCATCGCGACGGCCTGGAGTTCGCGAGACTGAAGCCGGAACTGGAGAAACTCGGCGCGTCGGCTGACGAAGCCGCGCGCATTCTCGACCGTGCGATTTTCAGTCTCGACACGTATCAGTTGCTTAGGCGCTGCGATGTGGTCGTCGCCAATCTGAACGGACGCGTGGCCGACGAGGGCACGGTGGTCGAGGCGTCGCTCGCCTGGCATGCGGGCAAGCCGCTCGTGCTCTTCAAGGCCGACGCGCGGTCGATGCTCGGTGGTTCCGACAATCCCATGCTGACCGGCTTGGGCGAGTTCGACGTGATCGATCGACTGTCGGCGTTGCCGCAAGCCGTTGATGAAGCCATTGCGCGGGATCGCGCGCGCAGAGTCGAGGAAACGTTGAGCAGAGGCGCCGAAATTGCATCGCTTCGCGAGGGCGGCGATGACATGACCGCGCTCGCGAAGACCTTGTACGGCGCTTTCAGGAACGCGATCCCGACGTGAAGGCGATCACGGCGTCCTTGAACCGGGCGCTGCCGTAAACCTCTTCGATCAGATCTTCGTCATCGAGCCGCTGTTCAACGACGATGCGGCGCACGCTTTCCTTCACGGCCTTTTGCGTGACCGGCGAAAGCGCGATGAGCCGCTGCGCGAGCGCATGAGCGGCGTCTTGCAATGCGTCTTGCGGGCACACGTCATAGACAAAGCCGCATGCCGACGCCTCTTGCGCCGTGAGGTAATCGGCGAGCAACAACATCTTCTTGACGCGCGGCACGCCGAGCGCCGCCTGCAAGCGTGCGATGTTGCGCGACGACAGCGTGTTGGAGAGCGTCTTTGCGATCGGCGCGCCGAAGCGCGAGGCGTCGGTGCAAAGGCGGAAGTCGCACGCGGTCGCAAGTGCGAGGCCGCCGCCGACAGCCCATCCGTCGATCACGGCGATCGTCGGAATCGCAATGCGTTCGACCGTATCGATCACGCGTTCGACGAACGCCTCGTAGGCGACGCCATCGCGTCCGTCGCGGAAGTTTTTGAAGTACGCGATGTCGGTGCCGGAAATAAAAGACTTGCCGCCCGCGCCGCGAAACAGAAGGCAGCGCACGTCGCGGGTTTGTTCGCACTCGCCGATCGACGCGAGTAGCGACTCGTACATGTCGAGCGTCATCGCGTTATGCCGCTCGGGGCGGTCGATTACGATCTCCGCCGCGCCTGACGGATGCAGTGTGAGTTTCACCAGGTCGCTCATGATGCCGTCCCGTTGATTTCGGCGAAGATCTCGTCGTTGTGCTCGCCCAATAGCGGCGGATGACGATGCACTTGCGGCGGCGTGCCGAGCAGTTTGACGGCAAAGCCGATGTTCTTCACCTTGCCTTCGTTGGGATGGTCGATCTCCATGCACATGCCGCGGTGCCTGGCGTGCTCGCTTTCGAACGCCTCGGGATAGGACAGAATCGGGCCAGCCGGAATGCCGGTGGCGAGCATCGCGTCGACCCAGTCGGCGCTGTCGCGCCTGGCGAATTCGTGCTCCAGTACTTCGATCATTGCTTCGCGATTCTTCAGGCGCAACGACACGGTTGCATAGTCCGCGTGATGGATGAGGTCCGGGCGCTCAAGCAGTTCGCACAGCTTCGTCCAGAGCTTCTGATTCGTCGCGCCCATCACGAAGTAGCCGTCGCGCGCCTTGACCGCCTGATAGGGCGCGCTCATCTTGTTGCTGGTGCCGAGCGGCGTCGGCGGCACGCCGGTGCCCCAGTAATCCGACATGTCCCAGATCGAGAAGGCCATGACCGAATCGAACAGCGACGCGTCGATGTGCTGACCCTCGCCCGTTTTCTGCGCGCCGATATACGCCGACAACAGACCGTACACCGCGAACAGCGCGCAGCCGATGTCCGCGACGGGCACGCCGGCCTTGACGGGTTTGCCGGCCTTGTAGCCGGTCACGCTCATGACGCCGGACATGGCTTGCGCCATGAGGTCGAAGCCGGGGCGCGAGGCCCACGGCCCGCTTTGTCCGAAGCCGGAAATGCTGACGTAGACGATCTTCGGGTTGATTGCCTTGATCGTTTCGTAATCGATACGCAGACGCTGCACCACGCCGGGCCGATAGTTTTCGATGATGACGTCAGCGGTCCTGGCGAGCTTGTAGAAGAGTTCGCGATCTTTGTCGCTCTTGAGGTCCAACGTCACCGAGCGCTTGTTGCGGTTCAGGTTCAGGAAGCCCAGGCTGTCGGGCCCCTTCATCTTGAAGCCCATTGCGCCGCGCGTCTGATCGCCTTCGGGCGGCTCCACCTTGATGACGTCCGCGCCCAGGTCCGCCAGCAGCATGCAGGCGAACGGGCCCGCCATGACCTGGCTCACGTCCAGCACGCGGATGCCTTGCAGCGGCAGATGCGTCGATTCGCTCATTGCGGGGTTCCTCCGTAGGGCAGTGAGTTTCGTGAACCGGTCGACCACGCTCTGGACGTGGTCACCGGCTCTTTGCCTCACTGTCCGCTAGTGACGGGGTCGCCGCAAGAATGGCTGGGTCATGTCTGGTTTCGTGGCTCGCGAAACCGGAGGGGTCTTGTTGACTACGCGGGTTTGCCGAGCAATTCGGCGACGACGTTGCGCAGCGTCTGTTCCTGCGCGTGCCCCTCGACGAAGGAGAGGACGTAGCCGCGCTGGTGCCAGTCGCCCTGGAGTTCCGACGCTGCAAGCGCTTTCTCGGGATGGAAACTGCTTAAGACGTCGGGCGGCATCAAGCCGACGCCGAGGCCATGACGCACCATCGCGAGCATGGTGTCGAAGCCGCTGACGGTGAAATTGTCGGGGAACAGCCGCCCGCGGCTGCGATACGCGCGTTGCACTGCGGATAGAACCGCCGAGCCTTTGCCGAGGCTCACGATGGGAAGGTCGAGGATGTCGTCGATGCCGACCGGGTCGTCGTGAAACTGGAAATGCGCGCGGCTATAGACCAGCACCAGGCGGTCTTCCTTGTACGGCGATTTGGCGAGATCGAGAAAGCCGCTTTTCTTTTCGTAGATGCCCACGTCGATTACTTTGTCGCGCAGCAGTTGCTGCACGATCTTGCTGTTCTCCTCGACGATCTTCAACGTGATGCCGGATACTTGCGCTGAATGTCGGCAATCTCGCGCGCCAGAAACTGGATGACGACGGCCTTCGGCGCGCCGATGATGATGCGCCCGTCGAGGCCATGATTGAGCGCTTGTGCGTCGCCTTCGAGGCGGTCGATGAGGTTGTCGATTTGCCGGATGTATTGCAGCAGCTTCGCGCCCGATTCCGTGACTTCGACGCCGTGCGGCACGCGCTTGAATAGCTTGGCGCCGAGTTGTTCTTCCAGGTCCGACACGCGGCGGGAGGCGGCCGCTACCGCGAGGCCGAGCTTGTCGGCGGCGCGGGAGATGCTACCTTCTTCCACGATGGCGAGGATCAGTCGGACGGTGGTGGTGTCGAATTTCAACGGGGCTCCGGGCGTGGCTTTTCGGGCTTGGGCGTTGGGTGGTTTTGTTGCGGCGCTGGACGCGCCGGGTGTTGTTTCGCGATGCCGCGTTTTGCACATGATAGCCGGGGGTGGAGTTGGGCTGAGTGCGTGGGCATTGGTGAGCCCGCGTCGATAAAGGGGGTATCGATCCGCGGGCTGTTTTGCGGTTTTCTCGCCGGCTCGAGGTCTGGACGGATTGGCGTTTGTCGCTTCTCTTTCGTTTGTTTGTCCGGGACGTTGGGCGCGGGTGGTGAGTTAGTGCTTGAGTCGGATCGGCTGACGCGCGATGTCCGCGCTCACGCTCGACGCGCTTTTGACTTTGACGGGCGTGCGTTTGCGTGGCGTGGTTTTGGCCGGCGCCGGGGTTTCCGCCGCTATCTTCGATGCGTCCGCGAGTAGGCGCGTGGCCTGGCCGGCCGTGATGCGCGTGTGAGCGATGCCCTTGGCGTCCAGGGCGATGACCTGAAAAAGTTCGCGGTCGCAGGCAAGTTCCTGCTGGTATTGCTCGCCTGTTTGGACGAGTAATTCGAGCATGGTTCGCTGGCGGCGACGTTCGTCGCTGGTGATTGCCGGGTTTTTACAGAGCGTGGCCGCGAGGGCGACTAGCGTTTCCAGTTTGCTCATCTGCCGGTCGCATAAGTCGAAGGCGGATAGGGCGAGCTTTTCGTATTGGAGTGCGTCGACTGGCGGGCGTGATGCGGGTTGTTGTTTTGTGGTTTTGGTCATGATGCGATCTCCCTTTTTGACTTGCTTTGGGGTGCCCGACACTCGCTTTAAGGTGGTGAGCGGGCACGTGATGGGATTGGAAGACCGGTGCTGCACCAAACCGGCGAACCTCGCGGCTCCCCCACCACGGCCCGCCCATTGGAATATAGACGTGCAGGGATAGACGCACACCCGCCTGAACGGGTGTGCGGGTACAGAGACAGGCTTCCAAACCCGACCCTTGGTGTTTTCCGAGGGCTTGGTGATTATAAGCAGGGTGAGAGGGTAATGTTCAACTGGGTGGGACAAATGGTTGAGGTTGGCTAATTGGATAAGGATTTGATTGGAGGCGGGCTCGCGTCAAAAGCACGGCATGCTCGGATGCCGTATTTCTTAAATAATCCCAGTTAGTTCTCAAGTTTCTAAGAAAAGGTATGCTGCGCGTCCTATTGGCCTCGGCTAACTGTGCCGGTCTTTTGGGCATCACGAGGATCAGCCCGATTCTGGATTGGTTATACAGCGAGAACGGCTATCGGCTACTCGCGCCGCTTTTCCGCCTATTCGGCGCCGTGGGCGTTGAAGGGCATGAAAAACGTAATAGTGGGCGTGCTGCTCGTGGCGAGTTTCATCATCGCGTTGTTCATCGCATGGATCCTCATTGCCTTGCGAAAGTGCTGAAAAACGCGAGACCTTCAACCACGGCAATAAAGATCCCTACTTCACCCCTCCCAACGCCAACCCCTTAACCAAATACCTCTGCAACCACGCAAACACTACCGAAACCGGCAAAGTCGCACAAAGCGTGGCGGCCATCACAAGATGCCACTCGACAACATACTTCCCCGCGACCATATCAGTCACTTGCACGGTAAGCGTCTTATTCTCCGGCGACCGAATCAACGTATAAACAACAGCAAACTCATTCCACGCATTGATAAAAGTAAAGATCGCTGTAACGACAATCGCAGGCACGGCCAACGGCAAGAACACCTTGAAAACAGCCCTCGTCCTCCCGCACCCCTCGAGCCAAGCCGCTTCCTCGAGATCTCGCGGCACAGTCTGAAAGTAAGAAGACAACATCCAAACAGCAAACGCGATATTAAAAGCCGCATAAGAAACGATAACCCCAATCTTGGAGTCAACCAGATTTCCATCGCCATAAGGAATCATCGCGGCAAGCCGGAACAGGCCCACCACCAGCAAGATCGGCGACAACATCTGCGTCACCAGAAGAAACTGTCGATACAACCCCCGCCCGCGAAACGGAAACCGCGCCAACGCATAAGCCGACGGCAAACTCACCGCCAGCGCAAGCAACGTCGACAGCAAACTGATCACGGTGCTGTTCCGCAAAGCCACACCAAAGTTGGCGGCCTTCCACATATCGACAAAATTGCTCCACTGCCAATGCACCGGCAACCACCGCGCCGGATAAACAAAGATCTCCGAAGCCGGCTTCAACGCAGTAAACAACATCACGGCAAACGGAAACAACACCACCACAATCAGCGGCGACAACGCCAACCAGCACCACAGCGAGCGCTTCGTCTTCAAACTGAGGCTCATGTCGGATCTCCTTCTTTCGCGGGCTGCAAGCGCAGATAGGCGATCGAAAAAACGAACAGCATGACGAGCATGATCAGCGACACCGCCGCAGCTTCGCCGGGACGCCCCAGCCGGAATCCTAGCTCATACAGATACGTGACGAGAATATGCGTGCTGTTATCCGGCCCGCCTTGCGTCATCACCCAGATAATCGGAAACGAGTTGAACACATAGATCACGTTCAACAGAATCGCCATGTTGATGAACGGCCGCAACAGCGGCATCGTCAGCTTGCGAAACTGCTGCCAGGCGCTCGCGCCATCCATGCGCGCCGCTTCGTAAATATCGCCCGGCACCGACGACAACCCGCCCAGCAGAATCGTCACCGTAAAGGGAATCGACACCAGAATGCCCACCGCGATCTCCACGGGAAACGCGAGCTCCGGCGTCGCCAGCCAATGGATCGGCCCGCTGATCAACCCCAAGCGCTGCAACGTCACGTTGACCATGCCGTAGTCATCGTTGAAGGACCAGCGCCACACCACGGCGGTCATTGTCAGCGAGACGGACCACGGCAGCATCACGATCGTGCGCGCCACGCCGCGTCCATGGAAATCCTGATTCAGCACCAGCGCAACCGGCACCGAAATCAACACCGTGCCGCCCACCACGAACACGGTCCAGACAATCGTCCGGCGAGCCGCCGAGAGAAACGTGGGATCGGTAAAGACGGTGTAGAAGTTTTGCAGACCGGTGAAGCCGCGAATCGCGCCGAACCTCGACACCTCGTGCAGCGATTGCCACACGATGTTGAAAATCGGATAGCTGATGATGAACAGCGCCAACACCAGGCTCGGCGCAATCAGCAACCAGGGCGCTTGCAGGCGCGAAGAAGCGGAACGGCTCATGCGTGCTCGATCGTAAGAGGCGTGCGTCAATCAGCGCACGCGACGGGATGGGCCGGATACTGCATTCGTGCAATACGAGCGAAACGCGCGCCGCCTTCGCAACGGCGGCGCGCGTTTCGTGTTCAGCAACTTACAAAGAAATCACCGCGCAAACACACAGCGATCAATGACCGAGCGACTTGTTCGCTTGCGTGGCCGCCGCGTTCAACGCATCCGCCGGTTTCGCCTTGCCCAGGTAGACCGATTGCATCGCATCGGTCACGGCCTTCGCGGTGTCTTCCCAGCCGGTCACGGTCGGTGCGAAGCGGGCCGTCGGCAGCAACGCGACGAAAGCCTTGGTGTCAGGATCGTTGAACGCCGGATCGCTCGATTCCGCCTTGGTGGTCGGCAGGAAGCCTTCGGTCGTCGTGAACTCCACGCGCGGTTCCTTCGTGAACAGATAGTCGAGGAACTTCCACGCGGACTTTTTCACCTTCGAGTTCTTGAACATCACGATCGAGTCCGTCACCGCATAGGTGGCGTGCGTCGTGCCCATCGGAATCGGATCGATGCCGTACTTCAGGTTCGGCGCTTCCTTCTTGATCTGCTTCGCGAGGAACGGCGCGGAGATCATCATCGCGACGCGGCCCTGCTTGAACAGGTTCTGCACGTCCTCGCGGCTGAAGCCGGTCACGCCCGGTTGCGTCAGACCCTGATCGATCATCGTCTTATAGAGCGTGGCCGCCTTGATGCCGGCCGCCGAATTGAACGCGGCCTTGCTGTCCTTGCCGACGACGTCGCCGCCGTTGGTCCACAGCGCGTAGTAATAGTAGACGTCCGTTTCGATTTCCTTGCCTTGCAGGCCGAAGCCGGCAACGCCTTGAGCCTTCAGTTTCTTCGACGCTTCTATCACGTCGTTCCAGGTTTTCGGGCCGTCGGGATAGCCGACCTTCGCGAGCAGGTCTTTGTTGTAGTAGAGCGCGCGCGCGGATGCGGCGATCGGCAAGCCGTACACCTTGCCGTTGATTTCGCCCGGTGCGAGGAACGGGCCGATGAAGCGGCCCTTGAAGCTCGCGTCCATGTAGCCGTCGAGCGGTTCGGCGACGTCGTCCTTCACGAAGTCGAGCAGCCAGCGCGTGCCGACGATCGCGAGGTCGGCGTTGGCGCCACCGGAAATGTCGGTTTGGAGTTTCTGTTGCAGCGTGTCCCAGTTCACGTCTTCGATCTTGATGGTCGTGCCGGGATTGGCCTTCTCGAAGTTGCGGGCCATTTTTTCGAAGTACGGCGCGGTGGCGTCGCTGTAATGCGCGACGGTGACGCGGACCGTGTCGGCATGAGCCGCCACGGCGAAACCTGCAAACGCGAGCGCCACGGCAACTTTGCCTAGCGCGAGGGAAGCACGGGCATGCAACGACATTCTCTCTCTCCTGTGTCGATCGGAGTTAGCGCTTTAGCGCTTATTCCGGTCCCAACCAGCGGTGTCGATCGGAGTTAGCGCTTGAGCGCTTACTCCGGTCCCAACCAACGGTGTCGATCGGAGTTAGCGCTTGAGCGCTTACTCCGGTCCCAACCAACGGTGTCGATCGGAGTTAGTGCTTTAACGCTTACGCCGGTCCATCCAACGATGGTTGGGGGTGGTCCGCTGCCGTCGCCGGCCGCTGCGGTTGAATTGTTTGAAAAAATCCTACAGGACGCAAAATAGCTTGTCACGTAGGGTCTGCGATATTTCTTCTCAGCCGTGTTTGTGCATAAGATGCTCTAAACCAAGGGGTATTCTGTATTGCGCGAAGTCACGGATACCCAATCTTCGGGATGGCTAGGCAACCGCATTGAAAGTCAGTGTGTAATAAATTTACAGGCCAGATGCGATCCCCGGCAGCGAATCAGGAGCGAGGGCAGACATGAATCGTGTGGTGTTGGTCACGGGCGCTTGCGGCGGCATCGGCAGCGTGTTGTGCAGGCGTTTCGTGGAGCAGGGCGATACGGTGCTCGCGCTCGACATCGACGCGGTCGCGCTTCACGGCTTGGCCGCGCAACTCGGCGCGGCGCACGTCACGCCGATCACAGCCGATCTCGGCGACGCCGCCGCGGTGCAGCAAGCGGTGGTCGACGCGGTCAAGTCGCGCGGTCCGGTGGACGTGCTGGTCGCCAACGCGGGCGCCGCGGAAGGGCTCACGCTCGCCACAACCGATGCCGCGAGCTGGCAACGCGACATTCATTTGAATCTGAACGGCACGTATCACACGGTGGAAGCGGTGCGCGCGTCGATGATCGAGCGGCGCCAGGGCGCGCTCGTGCTGATCGGCTCGGTGAACGGCATGGCCGCGCTCGGTCATCCGGCGTATAGCGCGGCGAAGGCCGGGCTCATCAGTTACACAAAGGCGCTCGCGGTTGAACTCGGCCGCTACGGGATTCGCGCGAATATCGTCTGTCCGGGCACGGTGAAGACGCAAGCGTGGCAGGCGCGCGTCGATCGAAACCCGCAAGTGTTCGAGGATCTGAAGAAGTGGTATCCGTTGCGCGACTTCGCGACGCCTGACGATATCGCGGATGCGGTGTTGTTCCTTGCGTCGCCGATGGCGCGGGTGATTACCGGCGTCGCGTTGCCGGTCGACGGCGGCCTGATGGCGGGCAATCGTCTGATGGCGGAAGAACTGACGCTCGAATCGCTGTAAGAGGTTTGAGCACGTCGAACCCCGCGCGAAGTGGAACCAACGAAGCACGACGATGAGGACAGCATGGCAGCAGTGCAACTGAGCGGCATCTTCAAACGCTATGGCGACACGCAAGTGGTGCACGGCATCGATCTGCATATCGACGACGGCGAGTTCGTCGTGCTCGTCGGTCCGTCGGGCTGCGGCAAGAGCACGCTGATGCGCATGGTGGCGGGGCTCGAGGAAATCAGCGGCGGCGATCTGATGATCGGCGGCACGCGTGCGAATACGCTGCCGCCGCAGCAGCGCAATATCTCGATGGTGTTTCAGAGCTACGCGCTTTATCCGCATCTTTCGGTCTACGAGAACATTGCTTTCGGGCCGCGGATTCGCAAGGAAGCGGCGGCGAATTTCAAGCCGCGCATTGAAGCCGCCGCGAAGATGCTGAACCTCGGCGGTTATCTGGACCGCTTGCCGCGTGCGCTTTCCGGTGGTCAGCGGCAACGTGTGGCAATGGGGCGCGCGGTGGTGCGCGAACCGTCGCTGTTCCTGTTCGACGAACCGCTGTCCAATCTCGACGCGAAATTGCGCGTGCAGATGCGCACGGAAATCAAGGCACTGCATCAGCGGTTGAAGAACACGGTGATCTACGTCACGCACGACCAGATCGAAGCGATGACGATGGCCGATCGCATCGTCGTGATGAACGCGGGGCGGATCGAGCAGATCGGGCGTCCGTTGGAACTGTATGACCATCCGGCGAACCTGTTCGTCGCGAGCTTTCTTGGTTCGCCGTCGATGAATTTCGCCGAAGGCGTGCTGGAGCGTCGCGCGCAAGGGCAGGGCCTCGCGTTGAAACTGAACGACGGCGGCGAGATCGTGCTGGAGGGCGCGCCCGCGTCGGCGGTGGTCGGCGCGAAGGTCACGCTCGGAGTGCGGCCCGAACACATCGAGACCATGACGCAAACGCCGGACGCCACGATGGCAGTGGAAGTCGTCGAGCCGACTGGCGCCGAGACCCACTTGTACGGGAAAATAGGCGGCGGCATGTGGTGCGTCACGACTCGCCAGCGCTCGAAAGTCGAGCCCGGTCAGCGCGTCACGCTGCGTCTGCCGGCCGAGCATATTCATCTGTTCGATACGCAGAGTGGACGCAGGCTGGTCTGAACCGCGCGTTGCCGCTCGAGCATGATTCGAGCCGAATGAAAGTGATTGAAGCTGCGACGCGACGCGGATTCATTTAACCCATAAGGAACACCGGGTGTCCGCACCGAACTTGATTCCTCACATCCGCAGCGCACTGGCTAATCTGCGGCCCGCCGAGCGCAAGGTCGCCGAGATGGTGCTGAGCGATGTCGACTTCGCGATGCGCGCGAGCATCACTGAACTCGCGCAGCGCGCGGAGGTTTCCGAGCCTTCCGTTACGCGGTTTTGTCGCGCGATCGGTGCGCATGGTTTGCGCGACTTCAAGATGCAACTGGCGCAGAGCGTGGCGGGCGGGGTGCCGTATGCGTCCACGGCGGTCGCGCGTGACGACGATGTGAAGACGTTGATCGACAAGGTCGGCGAGGCTGCCGTCGATGGAATCACGCATGCGCAAGCTGCGCTCGATCCGGCGGTGGTCGAGAGTGCGATTGCGGCGTTGTCGAGCGCGCGGCGGGTGTTTTTCTTTGGCGTCGGCTCGGGGTCGGGGCTCGTTGCGCAGGATGCGGCGTTGAGGTTCTTGCGGCTCGATATCGCGTCGACGGCTTTTACCGATGGTCATTTGCAGCGGCTTTATGCGGGGCTGATGGAGCCGGGCGATGTGGCTTTTGCGATTTCGCATTCGGGGCGCAGCGTCGAGGTGAATGAAAGCATTCAGATCGCCAAAGAGCGTGGGGCGACCACGATTGCGCTGACTAATGTCGGTTCGCGGTTGGCGTGGCTGGTCGATATTCCGCTGTTATTGCGCGTGCCGAGTCCGATTGATCCGAACACGCCGGGCGTGTCGCGGCTCGTGCATTTGTGCATCATGGATGCGCTGGCTATCGGCGTCGCGCTTAAAGCGGGTCCCAAAACCCTGGAGAAGATGCGGCATGCGAAAGCGCGGTTGGCGTCGCATGAGCCGGAGGCGGCGGGGGATTGATGCGGTGAGTGGCGTTTAGTCGGTTGTTCGGAATGAGCGAGCCAGCCGTGTGAGAAGAGTGCGGTTTACGCCATTCGATTGTTCGACTGCCAAAACGATTGTTTCCGCCAGCCGCCGCCTGCCTGGCAAGCGTTCACCCCGCCCCCGCCATCCACCCAAACCGCCGCGACAACCTCAACGCCGCCGCCCGCAACGTTTGCGCTGGCGCACCGGCCAGCCCGCTATCGAAGCTGCCGCTCGGCCCCATCAGCGCGAGCACGAGGCAAATGCTGCCGGTATGGTCGAACACCGGCGCGGCCAGCGTATCGATACCAGGCACAGGTCGGCTGAGAGCAGTATCGATGCCGTCCGCGCGGATCTGCACAAGGCGCTGCGCGTAAGCTTTGCTCAACTGCGGCAGCGGTGGCGCGGCGTTCTTACGACCCGCGCCTTTCAGCGCGGCCGGATCGTCAAGCACCTTCCCCACGAAAACCTCGGCAGCCTGAGCCCCCGCCAGCCGCAAATGATCCTGCGCCAACAGCCCAACGCGCACATCGTCCGCGACATAGGCCGCGAACACGCGTCCAATCGCCGTATTCACCAGCGACATCACGGTGCCGACCCGCAAGCTCACATGCAGCGGCCGCGCCGATTCCTCGAGCCGCACGACGGTTGGCCCGAGCGGACCGAGCACCGCCATCGCGACGCTCATCCCCGTCGACGCCGCCAGTTCCACCACTTCCGGCTCGGCCTCCCGCGTCGGCGACAAGCGTTGCAAGCCGATCAACCCAAGCTCCAGCGCAAGCGGCCCCGCCTGGAAACAGCCCGCCGCATCGCGATCGAGCAAGCCGATTTTCAGCAGACTCACCAGATGCGGAAACGCCTTCGCCGGCGGCATGCCCGCAGCGGCCGCCAGGTCGCGCAAGGTCAAGGGCCGCGCGGCCGCGACCAGCGCCGCGAGCAGCTCGCCCGTGCTATCGAGCGATTGAATGCCGCGCTGCGGTTTCGTATCCGTGGAAGCGGCGGCGGTGTGCGAAGTGTCGAGAGTATCAGTCACGATGCGGAAGTAGCCAACAAGGAAGGCGCTGCCGCCAACTCGGCGCCGATGTCATGAGCCGCGGCGAGCAACGCGCGAGCGATCGCACCATCGGCGGCGACGTCCATCGCGCCGGTCGAGCCGATCACGGTCAACGCGAGGGATAAGCGGCTGTCGGTATCCAGCACCGGCGCACTCAAACTGCTGATGCCCGGACTCGGCGCATTCACGCTGGTTTCCAGCCCGCGCGTGCGAATCGCGGCCAGCGTGGCCTCGAAAGCGGCGCGTTCATTGGCCGGCATCATGGCCGCGATCTTTCCCGACGACGCCCCGCCCGACTGATTCGCCCACATCGCCTCAACCGCCTCGCGCGGCAGATAAGCGCAAAACACGCGACCCGTCGACGTGGCCGGCAGCGACATCACCGTGCCCACATGCAGATTCACGTGCAACGGAAACCCCGCATGTTCATAGCGAACGATGGTCGGCCCTTGCGGTCCCGCAATGCAAATCGCGACGCTCAAGCCGATCGCTTCGGCCAACGCCGCCACGCGCGGCACGGCGGCGCGAAACGCCGGCTGACTCTCCAGATGCAGCAAACCGAGCCGCAAGGAAAGCGGCCCCGGTTCGTATCGGCCGGATAACTCATCGCGTTTGATCAGACCTAAGCGGCTCAAACTCACCAGATACGCATGCGCCTGCCCCGGCGCGATCTGTGCGGCGGCGGCGAGATCCGACAACGCCAGCGGACCGCGCGCCTGCGCGAGCGCCAGCAACACGCGGCCACCGACCTCGACGCTCTGAATGCCGCGCTGCGTCTTGCCGCCGTCCGCCGTCTCGTTGCCGCCGGCGTTTTTGCCGGTGGCTGGTTTCGCTGCTTTGCTCACACCCGAGCTCGTCTGTGAAAAAGGGTTCATGTTAACCGAAGGCGTGCGTCTTCCTGTCCTCATCTTAGTCCTCGATGAATTTGCGTATGGCAATACGCTTCGCTATTGACAAATAAACGGACGCAGCCATAAGATGCATTCACCCCGACATACCGGCGCAGTCACAGAGTCAAAACGGGGCGAGACAATCCTCCAATACCGCAGCCAGCGCAGTCGCGCGCGGTCGGCCGTCTCGCCTCATATCCAATTCTCGAGGGAGACAAGCATGGCAAAGGCATTCGCATCCCAGGCCGATCTGGAAGTCAAGAAAGTCACGTGGACGCAACTGTCCGAGAACGCCTACGCGTACACCGCCGAGGGCGATCCGAATTCCGGCGTGATCATCGGCGACGACGGCGTGCTGATCGTCGACACCACCGCCACGCCGGCGATGGCGCAAGACCTCATCGCCCGCATCCGCAGCGTCACGGATAAACCGATCAAATACGTCGTGCTCTCGCATTACCACGCGGTGCGCGTGCTCGGCGCCTCCGCGTATTTCAAGGAAGGCGCGCAAGAGGTGATCGCGAGCCGCGGCACCTACGAAATGATCGTCGAGCGCGGCGAAGCGGATATGAAGTCGGAAATCGAACGCTTCCCGCGTTTGTTCGCCGGCGTCGAAACGGTGCCCGGTTTGACGTGGCCGACGCTCGTGTTCGAAAAGGAAATGACGCTGTTCCTCGGCAAGCTCGAAGTGCGCATCGCGCATCTGGGCGCCGGTCATACGAAGGGCGATACGGTGGTGTGGCTGCCGTCGCAGAAGGTGCTGTTCTCCGGTGACCTGGTGGAATACGACGCGGCGTGTTATTGCGGCGACGCACAGCTCGAACAATGGCCGGCTACGCTCGAAGCGCTGCGCGCGCTGAAAGCGGACAAGCTGGTGCCGGGCCGCGGCCCCGCGCTGACCACGCCGGAAGACGTCGACAAAGGCCTCGATTACACGAAGGACTTCGTCACCACGCTGCTGCAACAGGGCCGTGAAGCCGTCGAACAGAAGCTCGATCTGAAGGCCGCGATGGCGCACACGCGCAAGGCGATGGATCCGAAGTTCGGCCATGTGTTCATCTATGAGCATTGCCTGCCGTTCGACGTCTCGCGTGCGTTCGACGAAGCCAGCGGCATCACGCATCCGCGCATCTGGACCGCGCAGCGCGACAAGGAAATGTGGGACGCGCTGCAAGCCTGATAAGAAAAGCGCACCAGAGTAGAGAAGGACGGAGACACAACATGAGCACCAACTACCAGACGCTGTCGTTCGAATACAAGCCGTGCCGCGAGCAGTCCGAGCGCGGCGGCGCGGACCAGGCGGCCTATCCCGTGATCGTGGTCGGCGCGGGCCCGGTGGGTCTCGCCACCGCGATCGACCTCGCGCAGCAGGGCGTGCCGGTCGTGCTGGTCGACGACGATTGCTCGCTGTCCACCGGCTCGCGGGCGATCTGTTTCTCGAAGCGCTCGCTCGATATCTTCGATCGCCTGGGCTGCGGTCAGCGCATGGTGGACAAGGGCATTAGCTGGAATGTCGGCAAAGTGTTCCTGAAAGACGAACTGGTGTACACGTTCAATCTGCAACCGGAGGCGGGTCACAATCGGCCCGCGTTCATCAACCTTCAACAGTATTACGTCGAAGGTTTCCTGCTCGAACGCGCGCAGGAAATGCCGAACATCGAGATCCGCTGGAAGAGCAAGGTTGTCGGTGTAGCGCAGAACGGCGCGCCGGGTGCTCGAGACGCGGGCGTGACGCTGACTGTCGACACACCCGACGGTCCATATGATCTGCGCGGCCGTTATGTCGTCGCCGCCGACGGTTCGCGCAGTCCAATCCGCAATCTGCTGGGACTCGACAGCAAGGGCGTCACGTTCAAAGACCGCTTCCTGATTGCCGACGTCAAAATGGAAGCGGACTTTCCGACCGAGCGCTGGTTCTGGTTCGATCCGCCGTTTCATCCGAATCAGTCGGTCTTGTTGCATCGTCAACCGGACAATGTGTGGCGGATCGATTTCCAGCTCGGCTGGGACGCCGACCCTGTGCTGGAAAAAACGCCGGAGCGCGTGATTCCGCGCGTGCGCGCCTTGCTCGGACCGGACGCGAAGTTCGAACTGGAATGGGTGAGCGTCTATACGTTTTCGTGCTTGCGCATGGAGCGTTTCCGGCACGGCAACGTGCTGTTCGCGGGCGATTCCGCGCATGGCGTGTCGCCGTTCGGCGCGCGCGGCGCGAATAGCGGCGTGCAGGATGCCGAAAATCTCGCCTGGAAACTGGCGATGGTGCTCGAAGGCAAAGCGCCGGACACCTTGCTCGATACCTATGCAAGCGAGCGCGAATTCGCCGCCGACGAGAACATCCGCAACTCCACGCGCTCAACCGATTTCATTACGCCGAAAAGCCCGGTGAGCCGCGTGTTCCGCGACGCCGTGCTGAAGCTCTCGCGCCATCATCCGTTTGCGCGGCAGTTGACGAATAGCGGCCGGCTCTCCGTGCCGGCGGTGTTGCGCGATTCCCCGCTGAATACCGCGGACAGCGACAGCTTCGAAGGCGCGATGGTGCCGGGCGCGTCGTGCGTCGATGCGCCTGTGCAGCAGGAAGGACAACCGGCGTGGCTGTTGCAGCAACTCGGCCAGCAGTTCACCGGCGTGTTGTTCCGCGGTGAGCAAGGCATCGATCACGCGACGCAGGCCGCGTTGGATGCGTTGCACGCGAGTCCGATTCCGTTGAAGCTCGTTGTAGTGACGAGCGGCAATGCAAAGGCCGCGTCCTCCACCGGCGTGCAAATCGTGCACGACGCCGAAGGTCTTGCAAGCGCGCGCTACGACGCGAAACCCGGCACGTTCTATCTGATCCGCCCGGACCAGCACGTCTGCGCGCGTTGGCGGCAACTCGACGTGGACGCCGTGGCGCATGCATTGAAGCGCGCATTGTGCGTCGAAGGCACCGCCTGAAAACAGCACGCAAAAGCACGAATAGAAAATAGCAGGAGACGAACATGGCACTGAACACGCGACCCAATCTCGAACGCCCCGACGATTTCTACGAGGCGCTGATCGACATGCATCGCGATCTGGACGACGCGCAGAGCCAGTCGGCCAATGCGCAACTGATCCTGTTGCTCGCCAACCATATCGGCGATCACGCGACGCTGCTCGAAGCCATGCGTTACGCGCACGAAGGCGCGGCAGACACGTCGCCGCGCGGCGGCGAAGCGCATCCCTTGGCGGCGTAAACCGGCAACGTAGCGACCAGGAGCGCAAGCACGCGCGTGGCTATTCCAAAGCTCACGCGCATTCCACCGCGGCAGCGCTGCGCATCCGCGCCAACGCCTGCCGTTCCAGCAGAAGACACAACGCGGCGCATCAAGACGCCGGACCCAGCGGGTCCGTTGGACCCTCACGTTTGGAGATAACCGATGAGCCAATCCCTCGCCCCCGCGCTCAAGCCGGGCGCATCCGCTGCTGCGCACGACGATCTGCTGTATCGCAAGGTCTCGCTGCGGATCATTCCGTTTCTATTCGTCTGCTACGTGGTGTCGTTTCTCGACCGCATCAATATCGGCTTCGCGCAATTGCAGATGAAGCACGACCTCGGTTTTAGCGACGCAATGTACGGTCTCGGCGCGGCGGTGTTCTACGTCGGCTACGTCCTCTGTGAAGTGCCGAGCAATTTGCTGCTCGCGCGTTTCGGCGCGCGCCGCACGTTCACGCGGATCATGCTGCTGTGGGGCGTCGCGTCGGTCGGCATGATGCTGGTGTCGAAGCCCGCGCACTTCTATTTGCTGCGCTTCATGCTGGGCGTATTCGAAGCGGGCTTCTTTCCCGGCATCGTGCTGTATCTGACTTACTGGTATCCGGCGCGCAGGCGTGCGGCGGTGCTGTCGATCTTCTTCGCGGGCGTCGCGGTGGCCGGCGTGCTCGGCGGACTGGTGTCCGGCTGGATCATGCGCGACATGGGCGGCGTGTGGGGCATGTTCGGCTGGCAGTGGATGTTCATCATCGAAGGTGCGCCCGCCATCGTGCTGGGTCTGATCGCGGCGTTCTATCTGGTGGACGGCCCGCAGCACGCAAGCTGGCTCAACGCCGACGAAAAAGCGCAACTGATCGCGCAACGCGACGAAGACCGCCGGCCCTTCTCCGACGCGCATTCGTCGCGTGCGCTCATGCAGGCGCTGCGCAATCCGCGGGTTTATCTGTTCGCGTTCATCTATTTCTCGCTGACGTGTGCGTCGTTGACGCTGAGCTTCTGGATGCCGCTGATGATTCGCGACTTCGGCATTCACGACGTATTGGCGATCAGCCTGTATAGCGTGGTTCCGAACGCTGTCGGCGCGGTGGGGCTGATTCTGATTGCGCGTCACTCGGATCGCCGCGGCGAACGCCGCCGCCATTTTGCGGCGTGCACGATCGGCGGTGGCATCGCACTCTCGCTGTTGACGCTGCATCTGAGCAGCTTCCCGGCGATGCTCGCGATTCTCTCGCTGGCCGCGGTGTTGATCTTCGCCGCGCTGCCGATCTTCTGGACGGTGCCGTCGAGCTATCTGTCGGGCACCGTGGCCGCGGCCGGGATTGCGTTGATCAGCAGCATCGGCATTACGAGCGGCATCGTGAGCCCTTGGGTGATCGGTCTCATCAAGACGCACACCGGCAGCATGGATAACGCGCTTTATGTGTTGACCGCGTTGCTGTTCGTCAGCGGCGCTGCATTGCTGATCGGCGTGCCGAAGGAGATGAAGCGCATCTAAAGATCGAGTGGCTTCGGGCGTCAGTTCGGGTAGAGTCGCGATTATTGCCTTGCGAGCGCGTGTATCACGTCCGAACCTTTGCGATGTATTCGATCGAAGCTGTTCCATTGCCGCACGAGGGCCCGTCCGACATGATGTTGTGGCGGGTCGATTTCGCTTTCGCCGCGTCGCTGGATGACGCGGCCTTCGCGCCGCTCAGCGGCGACGAGCGCGCGCGTGCCGGCAACTTCCGCCGCCATGAGGATGCGTTGCGCTTTGCGAGCGTTCGCGTCGCGCTGCGTGAGCAACTTGCGCCGCGGCTCGGCATCGCGGCTAACGCCGTCCGTTTTACGCCCGATGCAAACCACCGTCCCCGTCTCGCGGATTCCAATGCGTACGACTTCAACGTATCGCATGCGGGCGCGCATGGGCTCATCGCGATGTCGGCGGTTCGGCGCGTCGGCGTGGACATCGAGCAGCGCAGCGATGAATTCGATTGGCGTTCGATTGCGTCGTTGACGCTCGCGCCGGACGAGGCCGCATGGATCGAGCGTCTGGACATGAGCCAGCAGATCGACGCCTTTTACGACGCCTGGGTCGCGAAAGAAGCGCTCGTGAAAACGACGGGCGTGGGCGTCACGCGCGGGTTGCAGCATTTGACGGTGTTGCCGCGCGAGCGTACTCAAGTGACGCTGCGCAACCGGATTGCGGACGACATGCGCGAGATCGCCGCATGCTGGATCGCGGCGCCGGATGGATATGCCGCGTGCGTGGCGTGGTCGACGAAAACGCGCGGCTAGGCGCTCGCCGGATCGAACGCCGAAGCCTTCGGCCAGCCAAAGGTATGCACCTGCGTGACTGGTTGCGCGAGCGCGACCGCCGCGCGAATCTTGCCGGGCATCGGCAGATCGAGCACATGCCAGCGGCCATGCTCCGCGAGATCGAACGCGTGCGCTGTGGCATCGCTCAGGAGCAGGTCCGCATCCAGATCGACGGGCGCATGGCGCAACGCATTGCACAGGCTGCTGTAGCGCACGTGTCGGCGTGAGGCTTCGGGCAGCTCGCCAATCGCCTTGCCAGGCGACGGCGCGATCACGCTCAGTCCCAGCGCCGTCGACGCAATGCCGACGACGATCCAGATACCGCCATACGCAATATCGATGACGATGCCGCGGCCATCATGCGGATGACGCGCGCGCAGCTTCTCTTCGCCGTCGTCCAGGAGATCGATGCTGCGAGGCTCGCAGTCGAACAGATTCCCGACGATCCAGCGCGCCACCACGCGCGCGACGATAAAGCGTTTGCGCAGCGCGGCGTTCGGATGCAGCCGCGCGCGCTCGCGCTCGGTCTTCGAGAGCCAACTGTCGCCTTCCTGCACCGGCACGGGCAGCCATTCACAGCGGAATCGCCACAAATGCAGCTCGCCCGCGTGCGGCGCGGCAAGGCTGCGCGGATAGTGGCGCGTCAGCGGGTGCGATACGAATGCGGGCGCGGCCGCGGAGGCGATGACGCGAGCGATTCGCGCGGGCTGCGCGATGCGTTCGATGCTGGCATCGGCGGACGCCTCGTCCACGTCGGCCGCGCGTGGGTTGCCGCTGTCGGCGTCCCGCGCATGCTTCGACACGGGCGGCGCCGCGGACGCTAATTCCGATTCCAGTTCCAACGGCATGCGCTCCGCTCCTCAATGCATATACGTGACGCGGCGCGCTTGCACGTCGAGTTCCACGCCGGCGTCGAGCAGATCGATCGCGAACCAGCGGATCAGCTTCAACACGCCGCTGACGGCAGGCCCAGGCAGCCACTCGCTCAGCATGCGCAACGCGGCTCCGCTATGCGTTTTTTGCAGCAGCGCGATGGTTTGCAGAATCACGGCTTCGTCCTTGCCGAGGTCGCTCGCGCAGCGGCAGCGCATGTCGAGCGGACGATACGACACATGCATCAGCGAACGCATCAGCAGGTCGAAGTGTTCGATGCCGTCTTGCCGCAAGCCCGCGCCGCTCAGAATGTCGCGCCAGTGCACGCCGCCGCGCGCGGTTTCGCAAGCCGGCCGAAGCCATGTGCGTACCGCGCTGAGGACCGTGCGGTCGGGGGCGTTGGTGCTGTCGGCCGGATGATCGTCGATCAGTTCGGGACGGCTGCTGTAGTGAGAGCGGAAGTTCATCGATGCTCCTGAATGGACACGGTCCAATGCGTCGCGCCGGCCTGAGCGGATGAGTGCCGCGTCGCAGGCCAGCGCTTGTTGCGTGCGACGGATAGGCGATGACGCGGCCTCTGTTCAACTGCTTGCGGCTACCGCTGCAATTGCGCGGCGTAGGCGTTCGGCCTCGGCGCGGCTGACGTTCGGCGTGGTCATGAATTCGTGTGTTCGGTTTGCGGCAAGGGCTTCATGATGGAGTAATTTGCGTCTAGATGCAAATCATTCTCATTTGGAGGGTGTTCGACGGCTCGTTGCCCTGCAACTAACTGTCAGCCCCGCCAGGCGTCCACGGATATGATGACGAAGCGGCCGTTCCACACGCCCGCCGCAATCGGTCTGCAGACAATCGTTGTCTATCGCGCCAGCCAATGCCGACAAAATCAATCGACACCGCATCGACCTCCACCGCCATCGAAACGGCCCAACGTCTGCCGACGCTGGCGCTCGCCGCCGCGCTATCGCTCGGCAGCGCGATCGCGCTCGGGTTCGCCCGCTTCGCGTACGCACTGCTGTTGCCGTCGATGAAACTCGACCTCGGCTGGAGCTTCGCCGAAGCCGGCGCGATGAACACGGCCAATGCGCTCGGCTATCTGCTCGGCGGGGGCTGGCTTTTCCACGGCTTGCGCGCCGCTGGTCGGCCGGCGCATTATTCGGCGCCGGTTGCATCGCCACGGCGTTGCTGATGGCGTGCAGCGGCCTGCTCGCCGATACGCATTCGCTGCTCGCCTTGCGCGTGATCACCGGCGCAAGCAGCGCGGCGATTTTCATTAGCGGCGGCGTGCTGGCGGCGCGGCTCGCATCGGCGAGACCACGCGATGCGGGGTTCGTCCTCGGCTTGTATTACGGCGGCACGGGATGGGGCATCGTGGCTTCATCGCTGCTCGTACCGCTGACGATCTTCAACGTCGCGCACGGCTGGCAGTTCGCCTGGTTCGCGCTGGCCGCGGCGTGCATGGCGTTCTCGATCGTGGCGATAGGCGCGGCCAAAAAAATCGAAAGCGTGCACGCGACAGTGCATACGGCAGCGCGGTCGGCCAACGCCGCGGATGCGCCGCGTTGGCCGCGCTTCATTGCGGCGCTCGCGGGCTACACGTTGTTCGGCGTCGGCTATATCGGCTACATGACCTTCATCGTGGCGCTCCTGCGCAACGCGGGCATGAGCGCGTCGGTCGTGACCGGCTTCTATCTGCTGCTCGGCGTGGCGACGGTGGTCTCGGCACGCGTATGGTCGGGCTTGCTGGACCGCATGCGCGGCGGCCAGGCGCTCGCGCTGCTCAACGCACTGCTCGCGATAGCGACGCTGTTGCCCGCGCTGTTCGCGCAGCCGTGGGTGGCGTTCGTCTCGGGCGTGCTGTTCGGCGCGACGTTTCTCTCGGCCGTTGCATCGACCACGGCTTTCGTGCGCCACAATCTGCCCGCGAGTCACTGGGCCAAGGGCATTAGCGCATTCACGATCGTGTTCGCGTTCGGACAGATCGTCGGGCCGATGGTGATCGGTTGGGTATCGGATGGCGCGGGCCTCGCGCGCGGTTTGATCTATTCCGCGCTGCTGCTCGCGGCCGGCGCGGTGCTCGCCGCGTGTCAAAAGCCGTTGCGTGAAGTGTGAGCCGTCATTTCAAACCTGCACCGAAGGAATGCTCTTCATGCAGCGCAGCGCGAACATCGAGCGGCTGTGACGAATGCCGGCGATCTTGTAGAGCTTCTCGCGCAGAAAGCGCTCATAGCCCGCTGTGCCGTCGACCGCCACTTTCACCAGATAGTCGTAGTCGCCCGAGACGAGATACGCTTCGAGCACTTCAGTCAGCGTCGCCAGTTCGGCGCCGAAGCGGGCGAGGGCGTCATCGTCGTGGCGATCGAGCGTGACCTCCAGCAGCACCACGTCCGCGAAACCGAGCTTCTGCTGATCGAGCAACGCGACATAGCCGCGGATATACCCCTCGGTTTCCAGTTGACGCGTGCGATTCCAGCACGCGGTGGTCGACATGCCGACCAGTTCCGCGAGTTCGGCATTGCTCAGGCGCGCGTTCTTCTGCAGCTCGCGCATGATCTTTCGATCCTGGTTATCCAGTGGACGATTACGGGCGCTCATGGCATTTTCGGAAGCTTGTTCTGATAAACGCCATTCTAGCGGAAGATCATTCCAATACCCGCCGATGCGTCAACTGCTTTAAGAAGCCTATCCAGCCCGCGTCCAGGTATATTTTCAGGGTGCATTCGTGCTCGGAACAACCAACTGGTCCGCAAGGCGACAAGCCTGCGGCGTCGCGGCCACAAGCCGCGCTCCGGTGTTCTCGCTGCTTTTACCCAAGGCGGCACGCGGGCGAATTCCGGCATCGACCCTCGCCTGAAGACGGCGCTCGCCGGGCATGGACGCATGTTCCTCGCCGCTGTATGCGGAAGGAAACAGGAGAAGAAACGCCCGCATGCGGACGTCGAGAAATGCGCGGCGACGTAAAGACGTGGCGCCGCGCCAGGACCCTCTTCGGACCCACTGCGTGGGTCGAGCGTTAATGGAAAATGAGGTACAGGATCACCAGTACGATCAGCGGAACGCCGAGAAGCCAGCCGAGTAGATAAGGCATGATGGTTCTCCTTGTGGAAGTTTGAAGACGCTCGTAATTCAGCATCTGTCGTGCCCGACATAGGCGCGCCCACAAACCCTTCTCGTACAAGAAGAGAGAGCCTCGCACCTCAAGGCAAATTCTCCCGTAGAACAATACTGAATTGCACCGGCTTCACATCGCTCATTGCATCGCGTTTGTCCCGCACGTTGCGGAAAATCCGCAGACAATTTCCCACCATCGCTTGCGGCGTTTGCGTGATCAACGCGTCCATCGTTCCGTCGATCAATAGCGCTCGCGTATCGGGCGTCAAGCCGTGACCGACGAACAGAATCTTCTGCTCGGAACGCGCTTCGACAATTGCGCGCGCAACGCCATCCGATCCCCCGCCGCTGTTGTAAATGCCGGCGAGATCGGGATGCTGCTCCAATAGCTTGCGCGTCTGCATGTAGTTGCGCTCGCTGTCGTCGTGTCCTTCGCGCAGTCCGATCACGCGCACTTGCGGAAAGGTCGATTCGATCAGATGCAGAAAGCCGATCTCGCGTTCTTCATGCCCGCGATAGTTGAGGCTGCCAGCAAGCATCGCAATCTTGCCGCTCGGCCGCGGCCCCATGAAACGCCCCAGCAGCAACGCGGCCGTGCGTCCGGCGGAACGATTGTCGATGTCCACATAAGCGAGCCGCCGCGCATTCGATAGATCCGAAATCAACGTGATCGCCGGCACGCCCTGGTCCGCGAGCGCATTCACCGCGTCGCGCACCACGGGATGCTCGAGCGCCATGAACACCACGCCGTCCGCGCGTTGTCCGTAATGCAGCAGACGGTCGGCCAGTTCCTTCGGATTGAAACTCTCGACGTAATGCACCCGGCACTTCATGTCCAACGCGTTCCACTGAGCGTGAGCGAAGTCGATATAGTCGCCGAGCATGCGCAAGTAGCGATTGGTGCCGGCAGGCAGCAGAAACGCTATACGCATCGGTTTGGAAGCGGACGCGGCAGGCGCGCCAGGCGCGAGCAGATAGCCGAGTTGCGCGGCCGCGTGCATCACGCGTTGCGCGGTGACGGCGCGCACGCCTTCGCGGCCATTGAGCACACGATCCACGGTGGCGGTCGACACACCGGCGGCGCGCGCAATGTCGGGAATGCGGGCGCGCGCGGCGGCGGTGAGGTGAAGCGGTTCGGACATGGCAGTCCTTCGCAGGGGAGTCCATCAAAAAACATCAAGTTCGCGGTTTGACAGCGGTTGCCGCGCACGCCTAGTCTTGCAGCTATCACGCGACGACTCAACACCAGCGACAGGAAATCAAGGCGTTGTTCAAAGCGATGAGGGTTTTTGATGGATTCGACAGTCACATCAATTATAAGCAAGGAGACACTCAAATGACCAACCTCGCGAGACGCACGCTGCTGCGTGCCGCGGCCGCCGTACCGGTGGCGGGCGCGCTGGGCTTTCCGTCGATCGTGCGCGCCGCGTCCGGCTCCGAGTTCGTGTTCAAGTACGGCAACAACTTGCCCCTCACGCATCCATTGAACGTGCGCGCGCAGGAAGCGGCGAATCAGATCAAGGAAGCGTCCAAAGGGCGCATGGAGATCCGCATATTCCCCAACAACCAGTTGGGCGGCGATACCGACATGCTCGCGCAGGTGCGCAGCGGCGGCATCGAGATGTTCACGCCGTCGGCGCTGGTAGTGTCGACGCTCGCGCCATCCGTTGCGATCAACGCGGTCGGCTTCGCGTTCAGCGACTACAACCAGGTATGGAGCGCGATGGACGGCAAGCTCGGCGCCTATGTGCGCGCGGCGATGCAAAAAGCCGGTCTCGAATCGTTCGAGAAGATGTGGGACAACGGCTTCCGTCAGACCACCACCAGCAACGGCCCGATCACGAGCGCGCAGAACATGCGCGGCCTGAAGATTCGCGTGCCGGTGAGCCCGCTCAGCATCGACATGTTCAAGGGTCTCGGCGCCGCGCCGACCAGCTTGCAATTCAGCGAAGTGTATTCGTCGCTGCAAACGCATATCGTCGATGCGCAGGAAAACCCGCTGCCGATCGTGCAAGTCGCGAAGCTCTATGAAGTGCAGAAGTACTGTTCGCTGACCAATCACATGTGGGACGGCTACTGGTTCGTGCTGAACCCGCGCGCCTGGCAACGCTTGCCGAAAGACCTGCAAGGCATTGCCAGCGACGCCTTCAATCAAGGCGCGTTGAAACAGCGCGAGGACGTGCGCAAGCTCAACGACGCGGCTATCGCCGATCTGCAAGGCAAGGGCCTTGCGATCAACCGCACCGCGCCGGATACGTTCCGCGCGGCGCTGCGTCAAGCGGGTTTTTACGCGCAATGGAAAGGCAAGTTCGGCAATGAGGCGTGGGACCTGCTCGAACAATCGGTCGGCAAGCTCGCTTGAGTTCGGCTTACGCCCGCGAGCACGAGCGGTGAATGCGCAAGAGACGAAGCGCGGCGGCCCGTCGCGAGGAGACTTCAGGATGTCGAATCACGCATTGAATCCAGCGGACGCAGCGGTTGCGCTGCCCGCGGCGAGCACGCCGCGCCGCTGGCTGAGCAGCTTCGATCGCGGTTTGATCGCGCTGGTGGAAGCCTGCGCGGCGGCGCTGCTCGCGGTGGAAATGATCGTGATGCTCGCTGGCGTGGTGAGCCGTTACGCGCTGCATCAGCCGCTGGTGTGGTCGGATGAACTGGCGGGGATTCTGTTCCTGTGGCTCGCCATGCTCGGCGCGGTGCTGGCGTTGCGGCGCGGCGAACATATGCGAATGACGGCGCTGGTCAGCCGCTTGTCGCCGCGGCGGCGCGCATTCGTCGATACGCTGGCGATCGCGGCGTCGATTGCGTTGCTCGCGCTGTTGATCGTGCCCGCGTACAACTACGCGTCCGGTGAGGCGGCGATCGTCACGCCCGCCTTGCAGATCAGCAACGCGTGGCGCGCGCTCGCGTTGCCGGTCGGCGCCGCGCTCATGCTGCTGGTCGGCTTGATTCGTCTCGCGCAGGTGAGCCGCGCGCGCGACGTCGTGATCGTGCTTGCGATTGCCGCGCTATTGGGTCTCGTCGCCGTATTCGCCGGGCCGTGGTTCCAGAGCCTTGGCAAGATCAATCTCGTGATCTTCTTCGTCGGCGTGGTGGCGATCGGCATTTTTTCGGGCGTGCCGATCGGGTTTTCTTTCGCGCTGGCCACGTTCGGCTATCTCGGCCTCTCGACTTTCACGCCGCTCGAAGTGGTGGTCGGCCGCATGGACGAGGGCATGTCGCATCTCGTGCTGCTGGCCGTGCCGCTCTTCGTGTTCCTCGGCTTGCTGATCGAAATGACCGGCATGGCGCGCGCGATGATCGAATTCCTCGCGAGCCTCGTCGGTCACGTACAGGGCGGTTTGTCGTTCGTGCTGATCGGCGCGATGTATCTGGTGTCGGGCATCTCCGGTTCGAAAGTGGCGGACATGGCGGCGATTGCGCCGGTGCTGTTCCCGGAGATGAAAAAACGCGGCGCGTCGGAAGGCGATCTCGTCGCGCTGCTCGCCACCACCGGCGCGCAAAGCGAAACGATTCCGCCGAGCATCGTGCTGATCACGATCGGCTCGGTCACGGGCGTGTCGATCGCCGCGCTCTTCACCGCGGGCATGCTGCCGGGCGCCGTGCTCGCGCTGATCCTGTGCGTGGTGGTGTGGTGGCGCTATCGCAACGAAGACCTGAGCGGCGCGCAGCGTTTCAGCAAGCAGCAGATCGCGCGGCTGTTCGTCGTGTCGCTGCCGGCGCTGGCGCTGCCGTTCGTGATTCGCATGGCGGTGGTCGAAGGCGTGGCGACGGCGACCGAAGTATCGACCATCGGCATCGCCTATTCGATGCTGATCGGCCTGCTGGTCTATCGCCGTTTCGAATGGCGGCGGCTCGGCCGCATGCTGGTGGATGCGGCGACTTTGTCGGGCGCGATTCTGTTCATCATCGGCTGCGCGACCTCGATGGCGTGGGCGCTCACTCAATCCGGCTTCTCGCAGGACCTCGCGCAATGGATCGCTGCGATGCCCGGCGGCGCGTATGGTTTCCTCGCCGTGTCGATCGTCGTGTTCGTGATGCTCGGCAGCGTGCTCGAAGGGATTCCCGCGATCGTGCTGTTCGGTCCGCTGCTGTTTCCGATCGCGCGGCTCGCGGGCGTGCATGAAGTGCACTACGCGATCGTCGTGATTCTGTCGATGGGCGTGGGGCTTTTCTCGCCGCCGTTCGGCGTCGGCTACTACTCGGCGTGCGCGATCAGCAAGGTCAATCCCGATGCGGGCATTCGCCCTATCGTCGGCTACATGGGCGCGCTGATCGTCGGCCTGATTCTGGTCGCGGCGATTCCCTGGATCTCGATCGGGTTTCTCTAGGCTTTCTTCACAGGTTCGACACTCGGGCGCTGCATTGCCGCCGCGCCGGGGCGTCGCTCGTCCTTTAAAAACTGGCAGCAGCGGGAGAGTTTCATGAGTCGTTTCTTTGGCGAGATTCGTCAGGCCGGGTACGTGGTGCGCGATATCGAGGCCGCGATGGACTACTGGAGCCGCGTGCTCGGCGTGGGCCCGTGGTTCTACAACGAACGCGTGCCGATCGAGAACTACATGTATCGCGGGCAATCGTACGAGGTGCACAACTCCGTGGCGTTGGCGAACTCGGGGCCGTTGCAGGTCGAACTGATCCAGACGCGCAACGACGCACCCTCGATGTACCGCGACTTTCTCGCCGCCGGCAACACCGGCTTGCAGCACAACGCATACTGGACCACCTCGTTCGACGCGGACCTCGCGCGCCTGCGGGAGCAGGGCTTCAAGGTCGCGATGAGCGGCGAGGTGGGCCGCAACGGGCGCTTTGTCTATTTCGACACCGAGGATCATCCGGGTACCGTCATCGAACTCTCGGAGATCGCCGGGCCGAAAGGCAGGCTGTTCGACATGATCTACGCGGCGTCGCGCGATTGGAACGGCCGTGAGCCGGTGCGCCGCTTTCCTGATCTGAACGCGCTATGAACGCCACGCTGCAACGGAACACCATTCACGACGACACGCTCGAAGCCGACTATCTGATCGAGACGCCGCTCGATCCCGCCCGCGTTGCCGACGTGATGGCGGGCGAGCAGTCGAGCGGCACGTTCGTGCGGGTCGCCAACGAATCGGATGCGCTGCGCGCACGCAGCCGCGCGAGCGTGCTGCGCATCGAGGAACTCGAACCCGCGTCGCAACCCAGCTTGCCGAGCGCATGGCTCGCGCGCCAGGGTACGCCGGGACCGTGGCGTCGCGCGCGCGTGACGCTGTCGTTTCCGCTCGCCAACATCGGCGCGAATCTGCCGACGCTTGCCGCCACCGTCGCCGGCAATCTGTACGATCTGGGCGAGGTCACCGGCATGCGGCTGCTCTCGCTGCGCTTGCCTGTCGCCTATCGCGCGCGTTTCGAACTGCCGCGTCATGGCGTGGCGGGCACGCGCGTGCTGACCGAAGTGACGGGCGGGCCGATGATCGGCACCATCATCAAGCCGAACGTGGGCTTGAGCGCGGCGGAAACGGCGGCGCTGGTGCGCGAGTTGTGCGAAGCGGGCGTCGATTTCATCAAGGACGATGAAGTCTGCGCGAACCCCGCGCATGCGCCGCTCGCCGAGCGCGTGCGAGCGGTGATGGCGGAAGTGCGCCGCTACCGCGAGCGCAGCGGCCGCCGCGTGATGGTCGCGTTCAATATCACCGACGGACTCGACGCGATGCGCCGTCATGCGGAACTGGTCGAGCGCGAGGGCGGCACCTGCGTGATGGCGAGCATCAACTGGTGCGGCTTTTCCGCGATAGAGGCCCTGCGCCGCGCCACGCCGCTCGTGCTGCACGCGCACCGCAACGGCTACGGGATGATGTCGCGCGATCCGGCGCTCGGCATGTCGTTTCAGGCGTATCAGACGCTATGGCGTTTGACCGGCGTGGATCACATGCACGTGCACGGCCTCGCCGGCAAATTCGCGCAGAGCGACGCCGAAGTGATCGAGTCGGCGCGCGATTGCGCCACGCCGCTCGCGTCGGGTTGCGACGACCCGGTGCTGCCGGCGTTTTCCTCGGGCCAGTGGGCCGGCACCGCGCAAGCCACGTTCGACGCGGTGCGCTCCACCGACTTGCTGTTCATGTCGGGCGGCGGCATCCTCGCGCATCCCGATGGTCCGGCGGCAGGCGTGACGAGCGTGCGTCAGGCATGGGCGGCCGTGCAGGAACACACGCCGTTGCCGGTGTTCGCGGAGCATATGCCGGAACTGCGGCGCGCATTGGCATTTTTCGGCGGGCGAGCGTGAGCGAGGCACAGGTCATCAAAGAGAGCAGCGACTCGCGCCGGTTGCATGGCAACGGTCCGCATTACGCCTTCTATGGCGACGACTTCACAGGCGCGACCGACACGCTCGCGCATCTCGCCCGCGCCGGTCTGCGCACCATGCTGTTCTTCGCGCCACCCGATGCCGCGCGTCTTTCGACGCTAGGCCGTCTCGACGCGCTCGGCGTTGCCGGCGCGGCGCGGACGATGTCGCCGGCTGAACAGCAAGCGGAGCTGTCGCGCGCCGGCGCCGCATTTGCCGCGCTCGGGGTGCGCGTGATGCACTACAAAGTGTGCTCGACATTCGATAGCGCGCCGGAGATCGGCAGCATCGGCGTGGCGATTCGCACGCTGCGCGCGCACTGCGCGAATCCGCTCGTGGCGGTGGTCGGCGGGCAGCCGAATTTGCGGCGCTATTGCGTGTTCGCCGAACTGTTCGCGGCGGCGGGCGCGGACGATCATCAACAGTCGATCTACCGGATCGACCGTCATCCGACGATGAGCCGTCATCCGGTGACGCCGATGCACGAAGCGGACTTGCGTGTGCATTTGCAACGGCAGGGCGTGGAAAACGTGCAATCGGTCGATTGGCGCCGCTACACGGCCGGCGATGCCGCGTTGCAAACCGAGGTGCGGCGTCGGCTCGAATCGAAACCCGACGCATTGCTGTTCGACGTGCTCGACGACTCGCATCTGCAAGCGATTGGCCGCGTGATCGCGCATCACGCGGCGGAATCGGCGCCCTTGCTCGCGGTAGGCGCGAGCAGCGTCGCGCAGGCCTATTCGCTGGCGCTGGATCCGCGCGCTGAACATGAACACGCCGAAGCGCGCGAGCACGTAACGCTGGCGCGCGCACAAGGACCGGTGTTCGTGCTGGCAGGCAGCCTCTCGCCATTGACCGAAGTGCAGATTGCCGCCGCGCATTCGTATCTGCGCGTGGAACTGGACCCGCTGCAAATGACCGGCGATAGCGCGTCCGACTATCTGGCAACGCGCGCCGCGGCGATAACCGGACCATTGCGCGACGGACGCAACGTCCTCGCCTTCACGACGCGCCGTGCCGAACACACGGCAGGCGCGTTGCCGCGGCTCACGCACGCATGCGCCGCGCTGCTGCGACAGGTGCTCGGCAACGCGCACTTGCGACGCATCGGCATTGCGGGCGGCGATACGTCCAGCTTCGCCGTGCGCGCGCTCGGCGCCTGGGGCTTGTCCTATCTCGCGCCGCTTCCGGCAGGCGTCACCGTATGCCGCCTTCACGCCGACCGTGCTGAACTCGACGGCATGGAAATCATGCTGAAAGGCGGACAGATGGGCGACGCGGATCTTTTCGAGCAACTGCTCGCCGGTGACGACGGCGACAAAGCACCTGGACGTTAGCCGTTGTCGGCGAACTCCGGATAAAGCGTCATGCCGCCGTCGACGAACAACGTCGTGCCCACCACATAATCGCTTTCATCGGAAGCGAGCCACACGGCGGCCTTGCCGATATCGTCCGGGTTTCCGACGCGACCGTAGGGAATCAACTGAAGCAGCCTGTCCTGCTCGGGCTTCGATTCCCAGGCGTCCTTGTTGATCCGCGTGCGAATCGCGCCCGGCGCGATCGAATTGACGCGAATGCGCTCGGGCGCCACTTCTTGCGCGAGGGATTTCATGAACATCAGCACGCCGCCTTTGGACGCGGCGTAATTGACACGCCTCGCCCAGGGAATCACTTCGTGCACCGAGCTCATGCAGATGAGCTTGCCGAGCGCTTTTGACACGGGCCGTGGCCCGCGTCGCCGGAATTCCTTCACGGCTGATTGCGCCGTGAGAAATTGCCCGGTCAGATTGGTCGCCAATACCGTTTGCCAGTCTTCCAGCGTCATCTCGGCAAATGCGCTGTCTCTCTGCAAACCCGAATTCGCCACCACGATATCGACGGTGCCGAATCGCGCGCGGCACGCATCGAACATGCTCTCCACCTGATCGCGATCGGCCACATCGGCCCCAACCGCGAGCGCTGCGCCGGCCGCCTTTTCAATCTCGTCGGCGAGCTTTTCGGCTGATTCGGCATGGGTGTGATAGTTCAGGACCACCGCCGCGCCCGCGTTGGCAAGTGCTTGTGCAACGCCGTATCCAATGCCGGAACTGGCGCCGGTCACCAGCGCAACCTGATTCTCGAGTAGCTTTTCCATCGCATTCTCCGGCTTCGCCATGTGAATCCAATCTGGCAATCGACATGGCAAAGCCGCCGGATATCGATGCGGCGAACTGCATCGACAGCGGCGGCCGGCGTGGTTCGAAGTATCGAACCGGGCGTTTCGATCGGGCTATATCACCCCGGCTACCAGCAGCACGATCACGACGATGAGTACGACGCCGATACCGCCGGTAGGCGCATAGCCCCATGAACGGCTATGCGGCCAGGTCGGCAGCGCGCCGAGGAGGAGAAGAATCAGCACAATCAGAAGAATGGTTCCCAGCATGTTAAAGACCTCCGCTTGGTTGACGGACCTTCTTTCACGACAGCCACGCAAGGCGCGCCCTCGGGGCGCCTGGCGAAAGGCGGCATCGATGTCGTGAGTGAGCAAGGCGCGTGCCCAGGATGGATGCCGAAACGGAGCCGCTTGAAGCCGATACGCTGCGACATCCGTTCTTGACGAGCGGTCTGACGCCCCTGCGCGTTTGCTGGCGCAGGGGTGTTTCCAATTGCGGGCATCTCGCGCGTCCTACAGGTAGGACCCTTTGATGCGGCCTTCGAAGATGGCGGTGTTGATTTCCCAATCGTCGACCTGGCCCAGGGCCCCCTTGTCGACGGTGACGACAACCGAACGGCCGCCATGCAGCGCTTTCATCTGTTCGGCGGTGAGCGTGTCGTCGTGGGCGGGGTCCGCTGAACGCGGCAGGTCTTTGATGATGACAGTGGATTTCATGGCGTTACTCCAGAAAGTGGACGGGCGAGCACGATGCGGTGCTCAGCCTGACTTCTGCAAGGGCTATGCCATTTTGCGTGCGGCCGGCGCGGAAAACACGGGCGGTTCGGCAACGCGCGTCCTGTCTAGGCGGCGCGAGATGACCCCGTCAAACGCCGCGTTCGATCGACCCGGGATTGAATCGGAGTGTGCGGAGCGGTCCCACAGCTCGCGCGCCGGTTGTTGGCTGGCGGCGCTCCATGCGGCGGTTGCGGATGGCGACCGGATGCGAGGGATGCGAAGGATGCGAGGAACGCGGGCGCACACGCGCCCGCCGCTCAAAACGCGAACGGCACGCGCATCGAGCGCGTGCCGTTGCGGACAACAGTGGAATCGAAGTCTAGTAGCGGCGCAATGCCCTGCGCTGCATCGCCGCCGTGACAACCGTCTGGTGCGCGGCGGGAAAGCCGGGCGGATATTCGACGACGCGCGCCGAGGCCGGCACGAGTGGCACCGCGCCATTCAATCGCGCACCGATGCGTGCTCCGCCAACAATGGCGGCCATCGCCTGGCGGTCGAGTTCGACGCTGTCGGTGAGATCCTTGATCATGAGCTTGGCCATGAGGGCTCCGGAGAAATGCCGAGCGGGCGGCCGGTGCGATTGTCCGGTCGCCGCTTCGATATGTCGTTAAGTGTGCGGTGGTCTCGTCGCACTATGAGTATAGGAAATCTGCTTGCAGCGCGCCGCTTCATTATGAAGAGGCGGCAGTAGGGAAGCCCCCGGTCCTTCGCTACCGCACGCCGTCACACGGCAGCGAAGTTGCCGCCAAAGAGTTCCGGGCTGACGTTCAGGTGCAGCGGCACCACGCCCGCGCCGATCACGCCGATGTTGTTGAGCGCGGCGACGTTGACGGTCTGGAACTGGGTGAGGTTCTGGTTTATCGCGACGTTGACGTTGGCAATGGTGCCGAGGCCGGCCACGGACGGCAGACCGGGCGTGCCGGTGCCGCCGGCCACCGCCGACATGGCACGGCGGTCGAGATAACAGGTGCGAGACAGATCGCGAATCATGAGGGATGACATGGTGAATCTCCAAGGGTGCGCGGAAGACGGGCGTGGACGACGCGAGGCGAAGAGACCCGTGAGCACGGGCGCTTCGCCTCGTCGTGCTTTACACGTGGATGTTGTTGCTCGACGTGATGCTCGGATCGATCGTCGAATGGATGCCGGCGGCGAACGCGACGTTGTTGCCGTTGGCGTTCTGGATGTCCATCGACGTGTTGATCAGTTGCGTCGCGTCGACCTTCTTGTTGTTGTTCGGGGCGAAGACCGGGCTGAAGTTGTAGTACGAGGTCGAGGGACCGAAACCGCCGCGCACGGCGCTCATGGCTTTGCTGTCGAGTTGTTCGGTGATGGACAGGTCTTTGATCATCAGTGCGTTCATGGTAAATCTCCTGGAAGAAAAAATGAGAGTCTTGCGATTGGGTTCGAGCAACTTGTCTGCTCGAGTGTCACTAATGCACGGCCTGTGCCAGTTTTATTCTGGCATCCAAAGAAAGTTTGCGCAGGCTTGCTGCATGGGGCTTTCGAGCCGCACTCACGCGTTCGAGCCGATCCATGGACGCGCTTCCGCCTCTCGCTACTGGTGGGAGGCGCCCGACAGAGCGCCGCATGCTGTTGGATGCCGCGCGACACCGTCACGGCGCGCACGCAGCGGGGCAATCCTGGTTTGCGAAAGCGTGGGCCGGGGGCTAGTATCGAAGCGGCACATGTAACTGGTTACGACAGGTTTTCTATCAGCCCGAGCGGTTTCGGTCGCATGCGATCCGGCCCAACGGCAGCGGCGGCGCTTCGCACAAATGGCTAGCCTTGCGCGTGTGATTCACGACTTCCAGAGCGGCGAGCTGTCGCGTGACGAGCTCGTCGCTCAACTCGACAGCACGTTGACGACCGAAGGTCTCGGTCCCACGCAGCTGCTGGAGATGCTCGGCACGGCGCATCGCAAGACACCGCTCCCCGAGGATCTTTACGCGGAAGTGCGGCGGCGCATCGAGCAGTTGCGCGTCTCGAACGTGGCCGCGGGCGGCGAGGAAACCGGCATTCAGACCACGGTCGATATTCCGTCGGCACGCTCCGCAGGCGCGGGCCAAAAGCCGGGCGGCGCAAGTGCGCCGGGCGCCGCGAATCCTCCCGGCCACGACCAGATCAAAGGCACCGGCGACACGTTGAACAACCGCTTCGTGCTGGAGGAATGTCTCGGCGTCGGCGGCATGGGCACGGTGTACAAGGCGCTCGACTTGCGCAAGCTGGAGGCGTCCGATCGCAAGCCGTATCTCGCGGTCAAGGTGCTCAACGTGCAGTTCCGCGGCAATCCGAATTCGCTCGTCGCGCTGCAACGCGAGGCGCGCAAGGCGCAGGTGCTCGCGCATCGCAACATCATCACGGTGTACGACTTCGACCGCGACGGCCCGATCGTCTATCTGACGATGGAGTACCTGAACGGCAAGCCGCTCAGCCAGTTGCTGCGCACGCCGGGCTATCAGGGCATGCCGGTGCGCGCCGCGCTGCCGATCGTGCGCGGCATGTGCAGCGCGCTCGCCTACGCGCATGAACGCGGCTTCGTGCACTGCGATTTCAAACCCGCCAATGTATTCCTGACGACGAATGCCGAAGTGAAGGTGATCGACTTCGGCATTGCCCGCGTGTTCCAGCGGCCGGAGGAAGAGAGCGACGCGACCGTGTTCGATCCCGGCAGCCTCGGCGCGCTGACGCCCGCGTATGCGAGCCCGGAAATGATCGAGCATCGCGAGCCCGATCCGCGCGACGATATTTATGCGCTCGGCTGCATCACCTACGAGTTGTTGACCGGCCACCATCCGTTCGACCGTTTATCGGCGACGCAGGCCCGCAACGCCGACTTCAAGCCGCAACGGCCGCCGAACCTGGACGCGCGACAGTGGCGCGCGTTGCGCGCCGCGCTCTCGTTCGACCGCAACACGCGCATGCCGAGCGTGGTGCGCTTCATCGCGGAGTTCGACAACGAAGCGCGCGCGGAGAAGTCGGGCAAGCTGGCGAAGGTGGGGCTCGCGGGTTTCGCGATGGTATGCGCGGCGGCGGTCGGCGTGTTCGCGCTGCGCTCGGCGCCGGATCGGCAGAAAGGCGCGCAGCCGGTCGAGGGTGCTTCGCAGGCGTTGGCGGATCGGGCGGCTTCGTCGTCGTCGAGTGAGGCTGCAGGAGGTAAGGTGGAGCCCGCGCCAGCGGCGACGGTAGGGTCCACTGCAGGGTCCACTGCGGGGTCCACCGCGGGTTCCACTACGGAGCCCACCGCTGGGTCCGCCGCGGCACCGGCCTCGCCACCCGTTGCAACACCACCCGCTCCCAAACCGGCGCTGACGCTCGCCGCCGTCACGCCGGTACTCGCGCAAGTGCCGTGTTCGGCGCTCGCCGCTTCCGCGCAGGACCACGCGTTGACCGTGCGTGGCTACGTGTCGCAACGCCATGGCGCGGCGCGTCTGAAGGACACCCTCAGCGCCTTGCCAGGCGTCGATACCGTCGCGCTCGAAGTCGAGCCGGTTGCCGACGACAAATGCGACACCGTCAAGGCGCTCGCACCGTACTGGATTCATAACTGGCAAGCCGGCCGCGTGGCGGCGCTGCATGTGCGGCCACCCGGCGGACAGTTGAGCGAAGGCGACTCGCTCGTCGTCGACGTCACCACGCCCGCCTACGATTCCTACGTGAACCTCGACTACTACCAGCTCGACGGCAACGTCGTGCACATGGTGCCGAGTCCGCGCGCGAAGGATAATCAGGCGCCGCCGCGCTATGCGGCGACGGTCGGCAGCGCGGGCGACTGGGTCATTTCGAAACCGTTCGGATCGGAGATGGTGGTGCTGCTCATCACGCCGGCGCCGCTATTCGACAAGCCGCGCCCGGAGAGCGAATCGCGCGCCGATTATCTGCGCGCGCTCGATGCGCGGCTCGCGCAGATCGGCGGCAAATATGGGCAGGAGCGTATCGTCGCCGACTTCGCGCCGATTACGACGAAGCCGCGTGCGCCGTGAGCGAGCGCGAACCCGGCGCGCCCGGATTTCGCCGCGCGCCGATGATTCGAGCGCAAATCGCCCGCCTCACTTGAGGTCTTTCACGACCCGAAAGCCATCCTGCGATTGCCGCACGCCCGCGCTGTACTTGAAGCGCGTCGCGCTCAGCATGTAGCCGCCGCCTTCGCGCCACGAACCGCCGCGAATCACGCGCATGTCGCAAGCGGGGTTCTCCCACGCGCGGCCATCGGCGGGCGCGCCCTGGTAGGAGTTGTGCCAGCAATCGGCCGTCCATTCCCAGACGCTGCCGTTCATGTCGTACAGGCCGAACGGATTCGGCGCGAACGAACCGGCGGCCTCCGGTCCTTCCTTATGCCACGGGTCGCCGCAGTCCTTGCAATTGGCGTTGCCCTTGCGCATCTGATCGCCCCACCAGTAGGCGGTCGACGTGCCGCCACGGACCGCGTATTCCCATTCCGCCTCGGTCGGCAAGCGGTACGGTTTGCCGGTGGTCTTGCTCAGCCACTTCACGTATTGCTGCGCGTCGTCCCAGCTGATGTCGCGCGCCGGCGCGGCTTTGTTGGCGTTGCTCTCGGGTGTCAGCTTCGGACAGGCGTTGGCGGCGACGCATGCGTTCCATTGCTCCACCGTCACCTCGTATTTGCCGATGGCGAACGGCGCGCCGATGTTCACGTGATGCACGGGCTTTTCGGAAGGATCGTCGGTGCCGCTGCCCATCGGGAACGAGCCGGCCGGCAACGCGATCATGATCGGGCAGGTGGCGCAATCGCGGCTTTCGCCGGCGCTCGGCGGACGCGTTGCGGGCTTTTGCGCGACCGATGCGGTGGGCGGAGCCGTAGCCGGCGCCGCGCTTGCGCCTGGCGTGGGCGTCGCGCGCGGGCGTTCTTGCGGTGGCGCGCTGGCCGGAGCGATTGGAGCAGTTGGGGTGGTTGGACGCGCGGCTTGCGGCGCAGGCGCGGTAGCCGGCGCATTCGACGCCGCCGCGCGCAACCGGTCGATGCGTGCATGCGCGAGCGTGGCGAAGCGGCCGTTCGGATACGCCTTCAGGTAGGCCTCGTAATCGGCGGGGTAGTTGCTGTCCTTGATCGAATTCCAGAACGTGATTTCGTATTGCTCGCTGCTGTCTTTCGGGAGAATGCCTCGGCTGCGCAGTGTCACGACGCGATCGGTTTCGTTGACGGCCAGGAGCGACGCGGGATGGACATTCCCCGCGAGGCGAAATGGCTCGGTCAGCGACGAAGCCATCCACGGCTGTTGCTCGCCGCCGGTCACGTCGCGGACCCGAGCGGCGACGCGCTCCAGCAGCGCGGAAAAATCCTGCGACGAAGCGCCGTCGAGCGCGCGCAGCAATGCGTTGGTGTAGACGCCATGACGCATGCCGTCCGCGGCAAAACCGCCGGGCGCGGTGGCATAGGCAACCAGTGTGTTGGCGGAAAGTGCCGGTCCGGCGAACGTGACGTCAGTTGAAAAGGGATTATTCAGGCAGGCATCGAGGATCGCGAGATTGAATCCGCCTGTATGCATCGCCTGAAGCACGCTATTCAGGTCGACACCTTCGTTGATGAGCGAAGCGGGCGAGCGCGCATCGAGTCCGGCGGGAATGAGCAGCGTCTGCCGGCCGACTTGCACGCCATGCCCGGCGAAATAGAACAGACCGGTGCCGCCCGCGCGCAAACGCCGATGGAATTCACCAATGGCCTGCTGCATTTGCCGAGGTGTCGCATTGGTGCGCAAGATCACATCGAAGCCGAGCGCGCGCAATGTATCGCGCATGGCTTCGGCATCGCGCGGTGCGTTATCGCGAAGCGGGTCCGCCCGATCGCCATACGCGCCGTTGCCGATCACGAGCGCGACGCGGGGAGAAGCCGCATTGTTCTCGTGTGGCGCGAACGCGGAGACCGCCATGCCGGGCGCCGCCGCAACATGTTCCGCCCGGACATTTGGCGCAGTCGCGCAAGCACTGCCCCAATGCGCCTGCATGACCCCGGCCACGCACACCAGCACGAATATTCGCCACATCTTCACATCCTGTTTGTTCCGGACAGAACCCAGGCATTCGAGCACCGCGCCGCTCGCGGCAACCGCCAGAGTGAACCGGAGAGAAGTATCGACGCCGCCACGACTATCCATCTGCAACCTGCTAACAACGATAGCACGCGCTTCGAGCGCCACAACTGTCGCTTATCCTCAGTGCGTTATACGGTTAACGAGCATTGCGTATCTTTTTGGCAAGTTACGTCCTAAGCTGATTCACAAAGTAACGCGGCATGTCGTTTTAATCAGGCGGCCGTTCAACAACGCGCGCGCTCGCGACATCCAGCAGGACGCCCGGCAGCCTTGCGGCCGAGGCGGCCATGACCACTCTTCGGGAGAGTGCGCAATGAGAAGAACCAACACACTCGTCGTTCTCGCGATGCTAGGCGGCGTGGTGATCTGCGGGCCCGTGCTCGCCGAGCAAACCGCCTCGCCGCAGACTGCCGAGGAGTACATCATCTGGCCGCCGGACGGCGCGGTGATTCACGGCGGCAAGCTATGGGTGCGCATGGGACTGCGCAACATGGGCGTGTGCCCGAAGGGCGTCGCGTTTCCGAACTCGGGGCATCACCATCTGCTGATCGACACCGATCTGCCGCCGCTCGATCAGGAAATTCCGTCGGACCGCAATCACCTGCACTTCGGCGCGGGCGAAACGGACGCGCGCATCGAGTTGCCGCCGGGCAAGCATACGTTGCAACTCGTTCTCGGCGATCACAACCACGTGCCGCACGCACCGCCCGTGCACTCGAAAAAGATCACCATCACCGTGCAATAAGACCAGCGCGAGCCGTTTATTCAAAACGGGTCCGTCAGGACGGAGAGACCAATATGTACAAGATCATCGCGGCCGCCGCGTTCATGACGCTGTCGGCCCTGGCGTCGCCGAATATCGCCACAGCCGGGCCGACGGCGGCGCCGGCCGGCGCGTATGCGTATATCGGCTATCCAAACGACGGCCAGGTGGTGCCGGCGAACAGGCCGTTCAAGGTATGGTTCGGCTTGCGCTATATGGGCGTCGCGCCGAAAGGCGTCAAATTTCCGAACACCGGCCACCATCATTTGTTGATCGACGCCGATCTGCCGCCGCCGGATCAGGAAATTCCCTCTGACCGCAATCACCTGCATTTCGGCGCGGGCGAAACGGAAACCACGATTCAACTGCCGCCGGGCAAGCACACGTTGCAACTGTTGATGGGCGACGCCGCGCATGTTCCGCACAATCCGCCGGTGTACTCGAAGAAAATCACGGTCATTGCGCGGTGAGCCGGCGCGAGACACGGCTTGCCGATGCCGCTGTCTCGCCGCAGCCAACAAGTTCTCGCGCGTTGTTGGCTGCAATCCACCACTCGCGGCTGATCGTTTCCCCCTCGTTGCATCGGCTCTCGCGGCGGATCGTACCGCAAGCCCTTTATCTAAAGCATTCCGGCAAATTTCTTAGGATCGGGAAGCAAGACTGGCACAGCCCATGCATTAGTGACACTCGAGCAGACAAGTTGCTCGAACCCAACCGAAGCACTGTGCAGTAACCCCTTCCAGGAGATTTACCATGAACGCACTGATGATCAAAGACCTGTCCGTCACCGAACAACTCGACAGCAAGGCCATGAGCGCCGTGCGCGGCGGCTTCGGCCCCTCCTCGTCGTACTTCAACTTCACGCCGGTGTACGCGCCGAACAACAGCAAGACCGTCGACGCCACCCAACTGATCAACACGACGATGAACATCCAGAGCGCGAACGGCAACAACGCAGCGTTCGTCGCGGGCGTCTCGACCACGATCAACCCGCATGTGACGTCGAGCAACAACATCTTCGTGTCCTGAACGGCGCACGCCGCCGCGGAGGCTTCAAGGCCTCCGCGGATCGCGCACCGGGAATAGCTGAAAAAGTTCTCGCTTCTCGCACCAATCGTTCTTTTCATACGACCTCGCGTCACCGCCGATCCCCGCGCTTCATCTTCCTGCATCGCTTCGATGGTGAAACCGCGCGGGAGATGCTTTACTTGAAGCGTGCGCTCTCCTCGTGCAGCGAAGCCGGTGTCATCGGAGAAAATCGTGTCAGCGTTGCTTGATTCATCGGTTCGTCAGCGCTTCTTCGCGACATCGGCGCCATGCTGTCCGGCAATGCGGCCGGCGAATTCAAAGCGCGTGGTTCAGGCGTTTCGCGGGCTCTGCGCGGCAACGCTATGCGCGCTCTCGCTGTCTGCGTGCGTCGATGTCAGCATGCCCGATTACAAGCGGCCCGACACGCCGGAGAAGACCTCGTGGTCCGATCGGCAAGGCGCGCCCGTGTCGGCCACGGCGACCATCGAGCCGGATTGGTGGAAGGGCTTCCACGATCCGTATCTCGACACGCTGATCGGCAAAGCGATCGCGGGCAACTTCGATATCAAGGTGCTGGCCGCGCGTATCGAGGTCGCCAGCACGCAGATCGGCGAAGCGAGAGCCGGCGCGTTGCCGACCATGGACCTCGGCGCCGGCGCCAGTTTCCAGAAGACCACCGGACAAACCTTCGCCAAGCAGTACAACCTCGGGACCCAGGTGAACTGGGACATCGACATCTGGGGCAAGGTCGCCAAGGGCGTGCAGGCGCAAAAGGCCGAATTCCACGCAAGCGAGGCGGATTGGCGCGCCGGCTATCTGGAACTCGTGTCGAATGTGTCCAGCACCTATTTCCAGATCCTGCAATTCGACGATCAGATCGAGCAGCAGCAGAAAACACTCGTCACGAACCGACAGATTCTCGCCATTTACGACGGCCAGCGCCGCAGCGGCCTGGTGCCGCAAACTCAGGTGTTACGCCAGCAGGCGGAAATCAACCGCTTGACGAATCAGTTGCTCGAACTGCGCCGCTCGCGCGACCTCGCCAACAACGCGCTCTCCACGCTGCTCGGCGTGCCGGCGGGTGAATTCCAGCTACCCAAGGGCCATTTGCAGCAACGTGTGCAACTGCCTCCCGTACCCGGCGGCTTGCCCGCGCAACTGCTCGCACGCCGTCCCGACGTGGTGGCCGCGGAATTCAGAGTGCTGGAAGCCTACGACCTCGTCGGCCAGGCCAAGCTCGCGCAACTGCCGACCATCAGCCTCACCGGGCACGGCGGCACCGCCAGCTTCGCGTTGACCGACCTGCTGAAGTCGTTCACCTACGGCTTCATGCCCAGCATCAACATTCCGTTGCTCGATCCGGGCGTGAGGGCGCATGTGAAGGTCACGAAAGCGCAATCGACGGTTGCCGAACAGCAATATCGCGTGGCCGTGATGGGCGCATTCGAGGAAGTGGAAAACGCGCTGGTCAATCTGAATTCGCATAAGGCGCAGCGCGTGGAATTGCAGGAGGAAGTGTCGCGTCTGCAAATCGTCGCCGATCAGATTCAGTCGCAATTGCGCCTTGGCGTGGTATCGCAACTCGAAGTTTTCGAAACCGAGCGGACGTTGCTCGAAGCGCAACAGCAACTGCTTGCCAATCACCAACTGATTCTGTCCGACACGGTGCTGCTTTATAAGGCGCTGGGCGGCGGCTGGCCGAGCGTCGATGTACAGGCCGAAGTAAAGGAACACTGAGGGAACACCGAGGAAACACCGAGCCGACCCGCGATGCGGCGCGCAGCGAGAGCATGTCGGCTCGATGTGGCGCGCTCGTCGCTTTGATCAACCACATTCGAAATTGACTCTTGCGATGCGTGACTTACAATCATTGAGGGGCCGAATTGTGTTCGGCTCACACCAACAACATTGTCTTTTCGCCGTCGTCCCTTATTCCGTTTTCGCCGCGTTCCTCACGCAGCGCGAAGACGATTAGCGATCCGCATAAAATGGCCGCCGGCGAAGCTCCGATTGCTGAGATGCGCGCGACAGTAGACGCTGCGTTCGACGTGGTGTTGTCGCCGGTTGCGTGCGCGCAGCGTCCGCCGCTCGACGCGATCCGTATCGTCGACAGTCTGTTCGCGATCGGCCGCAGCGAGGCGCCGTTCACCGACTACCCCACCGAACGGATCGCGCGCCTGTCCCGCCGCCATGCGCGGGTTTTCACGGAGCATGGCGCGGTATACGTCGCCGACCTCGGCAGCAAGAACGGCACGACGTTGAACGGCAACGCCGTGCGACAAACACCGGCCCGCGTGCGCGCCGGCGACGAATTGTGCTTCGGCGGCGAACTCTGCTACAGGGTAGGCATCGAGCCGCGCGCGCGCATCGTGGCGGCGGCAAGTTCAGCGCCCGTGCCCGGCTTGCTGCTCGTGCCGCAGCGTGACGATCTCGGGCTGCAACCGGTCGAGGTGCATGCGTTTCCGTTCCTCGTCAGCAAGGCCGATGAGATCTTCTCGCGCTATAAAGAGCGCTACCCGCATCAGGTCAATTACATCTCGCGGCGTCACGCGCACATCTTCATGAAGGGCGGCGAGCTGTACGTCGAGGATCTCGGCAGCACCAACGGTACGTTCGTTGGCGGAAAACGCCTGGACGAATCGGCCGTGCCGCTGGCGGAAGGCGACGTCGTTGCATTTGGCGGCGACCACTTCGTCTACAGGGTGTCGCTGCACAAAGCGCCTGAAGTCGAGCCCACCGTGACCCAGCTATTGCTCAACCCGGCCGTCGAAGAAGCTGCCGATGCCGACAAGACAACATTCGTCGGCGCGGCGCATTCGTTCCTCGATATCTTTTGCGTGGACCCAGGGCTGCAGCGCGAGGACGAAGTCAACGAGGCGGCGCAGTCCGTCTCCGCGCATGCGAAGCGTGACGCGCCGACCGGCGCCGCGCGAGGGGCGCACGGCACGAATGGCGCCCACGATGCCAAAAGCCCAGGTGGCGCGAACGTAGCGAATAACGCGCACGCTGGAAAAGGCGCAACGCGGCGCTGGCGCTTGCTGACGGGCGAACTCGCCAAGGCGTTCGCCGGCAGCGATCGGGCGATGCTGAAGCGCATCGCGGGATGGGGCGGCGTGGGCGTCGTCGTGCTACTGGCGATATCGGTGGCGCTGTACATGCGCGGATCGTCGGAGCGGGAATTGAAGAACCTGCTGGCGAGCGGCGACTACACCAGCGCGGTGGCGGCGGCGAACGGCTATCTCGCGAGCCATCCGACGGACACGAAAATCAGCGCGCTCGCGAGCGAGGCGCTGCTGAAGGCGAAGCTCCCCGCCTGGCTGAACACACTGCAAAAGGCGCAGTTCGACGAGGCCGACGCACAGTTGAAGCAGATGAGATCGTTGAGCGCGAACAATGCGGACGCCGCATCCCTCGTCGGCGAATTGCAATGGGTGGGCGATCTCGAACGCTTCGTCGCCGGGCGCGGCGGCGTGGATGCGCCTATCCGCATGTACGCGGACGAGGCCGTCATTAGCGGCCTGCTGCAACGCTGGGAAGACGACGCGAAGAACCATCAGCGCACGCTCGACCGGATCGCCTCATACGTGCCCGTGTTCGCGGAGCCGTATGCGCAGGCGCTGAGCCATCTGCGCAAACTGGAAAGCGACGATTCGGTGTACCTCGCCGCCATCGACCGCTTGAACGGAACGATCCGCACCGAACTGGCGCGCGACAAACCCGATGCGCTGCCGCCTGTGCTCGACGATTATGCGCAGCGCTATCCGCGTCTCGCGGGTCTCGACCGCGTGCGCGAGGACTTGCGCGTCTACACCGACTTGCTGAACGCGGCGGTCAGCCGTCAACTGACACCCTTGCTCGCGATGTTGAAGAAGGCTCGCTTCAGCACACCGCCGTTTCAGGCGCAGTTCGAGCAACTGTCGGCAAGCCGGCTGCCTTCAGCGGATGTCATTGCGCGTCATGACGCGGTGAGCGCGGCATGGCAGCGCGGCGACGCGCAGCAGGCATTGAACGGCTTGCAGGCGATGCCCGCCAGTCAGTGGTCGGACGTGCTCGCGGCGGAACTGGCGCACAAGAAAGCGCTGCTCGATCAATTCGCGGACTTGCAGAAAACGCGCGGCGGCAAGGATTACGACCAACGCTTGCTGTCGTTTTACGCGAGTCTCGATCCGACGACGGACGCGTGGTTCGTGCAGTCGATCCAGAAAGACGTCGCCGCATTGCACGACAAAGCGCTGGCTCGCGCGCAAGACCTGCTGCTGCGCGCACAAAGTCTGTGGAAGCAATACCGCGCGAGTGGTTCGATTGGCGGCACGCAACGGCTTGAAGCGGGGATTTCGCCGGGTTTCCGCAACGAGGCGCGTCTGCTCTCGGAGGCGCAGGCCGCGGCGCAGCAAGGCATGCGCATCTACACGCAACTGAAGGCCGACCATCCCGCCGACTTCGACCGCCTGCTGGCGGACGTCGAAGCCGAAACGAATTTGCAGCGCCGTTCACTGACGGAACTGCGCATGGTGCTGGACCCCGGACTGTTGAAGGCGAAGCTGGCGTTGATCGGAGGCGAGCAGAGTGAAACGCGACAGTCACCCTAGACCGTTGTCGGAGGCGCTGGAGGATCACAGCGTCGAAGGCATCGCCATTCTCACCGCCGAACCGGTGCGGCTCGCGCGCGCGCTGATCTGGGCGATGGTCGCGCTGGTGCTGACCGGCTTGCTGTGGTCGTTCGTGGGGCGCGCGGACGTGATCGTCAGCGCCCAGGGCACGTTGTCGCCGGAATCGGAAGTGCGCCGCATCTATGCGCCGATCGACGGCGAACTGGCCGACCTGTATATCGCCGAGGGCCAACCGGTGTCGAAAGGCGACGTGCTGGCGCGGCTGAATGCGCGCGGCGCGATCGAGGCGGCCAGCAACGCGCTGCAAGCGCAGTTGAAACTCGAGGACGCCGAGCGCGACTGGAAACAGTTTCCCGAGAAGAAGGCGCTCATGGAGCGCAAGGCGGCCGCGCTGAAAGCGCAGTTGGAAGTGGAGGCGCGCCAGCACGAAAACCGTCTCTCCGAAGGCACGACCAAGCTCGCCGAAGGACAGAAGGCCGAGCTCGACGAAGCGCGCAGCGTGCTCGACAACGCTCGCCGCACGCGCGAGGCGGCGCGTCAGGAACTGGACCGCTACTCGCGGTTATTCGCGCAGCCAGGCGGTGGCGGCATCGCCGAATTGCAGGTGGAGCAGAAACGCACCGCCGCGATGGAAGCGGACAACGCGTACCGGGTCGCGCAATCGAAACTCGCGGAACTGGATTTCCGCCTGAGCCATCAATACGCGCAGGCCAACGCGCAACTCGAAACCAGCGGCCAGCAAACCGTCGATCTGCAACTTCAGTACGACGCGGCGGTGCGCGACATCACCGACGCGCAAGACAAGCTGCGTCTGCAATTGCAAACGGCGCGCCTCGTGTCGGAAGCCGCCGCGCGAATTCGCTTCGAGAACATCGACAAGGACAATTTTCTGCTGATTCTCGCGCCGGTCGCGGGCGTCATCACCGACGTCACGTCGACGCAGCGCGGCGACAAGATCCAGGCGAACGCGCCGCTCGGCGGCATTGCGCCGAAAGACGCGCGGCCCGTGCTGAAGATCGAGATCGCCGAACACGACCGGGCCTTTTTGCACGAAGGTTTGCCGGTCAAGCTGAAATTCAATGCGTTTCCGTACCAGCGTTATGGCTTGATCAGCGGCACGCTTGCCTATATTTCGCCGGCCACCAAGCCGTCCTTGCAGGACAAGCAGCCGGTGTACGAAGGCCGCGTCACACTCGAAAAGAACTACTACCAGATCGCCGACACGCGTTATCCGTTGCGCTACGGCATGACGGCCAGCGCGGAGATCGTGGTGCGCGAGCGCCGCCTGATCGATCTGGGTCTCGATCCGTTCAGGCAGGTTGCGGGTTGACCGCGCGGATCACACGTCAATTAAAGGAGCGGATGACATGACCGAGATAGTGCGAATCGATGACGAGGTGGTGTGCGTGGGCGAATTCATCCGTCTTTTGAAATTGACCGGCCAGTTCGAGAGCCTCATCGAACAGATCGTGCGCGACAAGCTCACGGTGCATGCGGCAAAAAAGCAGGGCATTGCCGTGAGCGCGGAAGAAATCCAGGAGCGCGCCGATCAGTTTCGCCGCGTGCGCGGCTTGCATCGCGCGACGGATATGAATCAGTACCTCGATGCACTGAATGTGAGTCTCGACGAATTCGAGGCGTTCATTACCGACGGGCTGTATCAGGAGAAGATGCTCGACCAGGTCGGCAACGAGGCGGCGATCAGGGATTACTTCGCGCTGAACTCGCCGAAGTTCGATGCGATCGAGGTGAGCCACATCGTGCTCGACAGCGAGGGCAAGGCGAAGGAAATGATCTCGTATCTGCGCGACGATCCCGATAGTTTCGCCGACATGGCGCGCGAGCATTCCATTGCGGATACGCGCGAAGCGGGCGGCGTGATCGGCAAGGTGCTGCGCGGCTCGTTGAAGCCGGATATCGAGGCGAAGATTTTCAACGCGGCGGTGGGCGATCTGCTTGGGCCGTTTGCGTCGGCGGATCGCTCGTGCTTCGAGATTTTCGCCGTGACCGCCAAGTACCCGGCCACGCTCGATGCGGACGTCGCCTCGGAGGTGAAGCGGCTGTTGCGCGAAAGCTGGCTGATCGCGCGCGCCCAGGAACACGTGATCGAAGCGCGCTAGCCGATCCGCGCGCTTTTTAAACAACGACGCAACGCAAAGCCGAATCGAGGTCCGCAAGCACATGGATGCACCCCAGACCGCGCCCTCCGCCGCGGAGTTTCTCACCTCGGTGGAAATTCTCTCGCCGTTTTCGCGCGACGAAATCGAGCGTCTTGCCGAATATGCGCAGGCGCGCTTCTATTCGTTCGGCGAAACCGTGTGCTCGGCGGGCGAGACGGCCGATGGCCTGTACGTGGTTCGCTCGGGTTCCGTGCGCATCTTCACCGAGGAACACGGCAAGGAAACCAGCATGGGCGTGCGCAAGGCCGGCGAGATTTTCGCCGACATCGCGATGTTGCGCGCCTATGTTCACGAAGCGTCGGTGCGGGCGTCGGCGAAAACCGAGCTGCTGTTCATTCCGCGCGCCGCGATCGAACCGGTGATGGCGGGCAATCCCGCCGCGCTGGCGTTTGTCGCCAGCTATGTGGCGATCAATTCGGCGGGCGGCTTCGTCGCGCAGTTATTCGACTTGCGCGGCAAACTGAACAAGGCGGAACTCGAAGAGTATGTGCGCAGTGTCGGCGTGAAACGGGTGTCCGCGGGCAAGGAGATTCTCAAGCAGGACGGGCGCGACGACCGGCGGCTCTACGTGGTGCGGCAAGGCGAAGTGCGCATCGTCCGTCATGAGGAAGGCCACGACTACACGCTCGCCACGCTCGGCGAAGGCGAGATTTTTGGCGAGAAGGCGTGTTTGATGCGCCAGGAGCAAATGGCCTCGGTGGTGGCGAGCACCGATACGCGCTTGCTGGTGATTCCCGAGCGCACTGTTCATTTCATTCTCGAACGCAATCCGAAACTGCGCGAAGTACTGGACGAGCGGATTCGTTACGGCGACCGCGAATTGCAGCGGCAAAAACGGCTCGAACAGCGGCGCAAGCTGCCGCTGATGCTCGATCTGCAAAGCAAGCCGGAATTCGGCGAGAAGGTAATCAAGCGTTTCGCGCTGGTCGAGCAGGCCGAGGAAATGGACTGCGGCGCCGCCTGCCTTGCCATGGTGTGCCGGCACTACAACATTCCGATGACGCTCGGCAAACTGCGCGAGCTCGCCAATGTGACGACTCAGGGCGCGACGCTCGACAGTCTCGCGCGCGCGGGCGAATCGCTCGGCTTCACGGCGCGCGGCGTGCAGTGCACGTTCGATTCGTTGCGCGGCTTCGATCTGCCGTTCATCGTGCATTGGGAGGGGTACCACTACGTCGTGGTGTACGGTCTCTCCAAGGAATACGTGTGGGTGGCCGACCCGGCGATCGGCTTCAGAAAAATGGCCGTCGAGGATTTCGAGCGCGGCTGGAGCGGGACGTGTCTGCTGTTTACCGGCGGGCCGCATCTGCTGCAAATGTCGGCCTCGCGTTCGCCGTGGATACGCTTTGTCGGTTACCTCAGGCCGTACAAAAAGATTCTGGGTCATCTGTTTCTCGCCACGTTCGTGATTCAGGTACTCGGCGTGATTCCGCCGCTGATCATCCAGAACATTCTGGACGGCGTGATCGTGCATCAGAACGTGAGCCTGCTGCATCTGCTGATAGGCGGCTTGATCATCGCCAACGTATTTTCGCAACTGATGTCGACGATTCGCGCGTATCTCGCGAACTTCATGGTGCGCAACATGGACTTTGCGATGATGTCGCAGTTCTTCAAGCACACCATGTCGCTGCCGTTTTCGTTCTTCGCGAAGCGCAAGACCGGCGACATCTTCGCGCGCTTCCAGGAAAACCAGACTATTCGGGCGTTCCTGACCGAATCCACGGTGACGACCGCGTTGAATCTGCTGATGGTGTTCATCTACTTCACGATCATGTTCGTCTACAACGTGAAGATGACGCTGGTATTGATCGCATTCGTCATTCCGATCATGGCGCTGACCTTGCTCGCCACGCCGAAGATCAAGAACTATGCGCGCGAGGTGTTCACCGCGTCGACCGATTCGAAGTCGTTCCTGATGGAAGCTTTAGCGGGCGTTGAGACCATCAAGGGCATGGGTATCGAGCGGCCAGTGCGATTGCGCTGGGAGAAGAAGTACGCGAAAGCGCTGGAAGTGCAATACCGCGCGCACGCCTTCAATATTCTCGTCGGACTCGGCAGCCAGTTGCTGAATGCGGCGACGACGATTGCGATTCTCTGGGTCGGCGCGAATCTGGTACTCGCGCGCGAAATGACGATCGGCCAGTTGATCGCGTTCAATGCGTTCATGGGCAGTGTGCTGGGTCCGCTGATGGGACTCGTCGGCTTATGGAGCATGCTGAACGACGCGGGTGTGGCGATGGAGCGCCTGGGCGACGTGCTCGACATCGAGCCCGAGCAAAAGCCGCAGGACTTGCCTTCGCGCGTGATGCTGCCGGAACTGCAAGGCGAAATCAGCTTCAGCGGCGTCTATTTCCGTTACGGCGACAACGATTCGGCCTACGTGCTGGAAAACATCAGCTTCGACATCAAGCCCGGCGAGCTGGTGGCGATCGTCGGACGCAGCGGTTCGGGCAAGACGACGCTCGCCAAATTGCTGGTCGGCTTCTACACGCCGAGCGAGGGCAAGATGAGCATCGACGGCTACGATCTCGGCGTGGTCGATAAAAGTTATTACCGCGCGCAGATCGGCTATGTGATGCAAAGCAATCTGCTCTTTTCCGGCACGATCGCGGAGAACATCGCGAGCGGCGACGATTCACCCGACCGGCGCCGCATCGAGGAAGTCGCGAAGATGGCCGACGCGCATGCGTTTATCAGCAAGATGCCGCTCGGCTACGAGCAGATCGTCGGCGAACGCGGAATCGGTTTGTCCGGCGGACAGATTCAGCGGCTGTGCATTGCGCGCGCGCTGTATCACGATCCGCGTCTACTCGTATTCGACGAAGCCACCTCCGCGCTGGATTCGCAATCGGAAAGCAATATCCTCGGCAATATGCACGACATTCTGAAGGGCCGCACGGCTGTGATCATCGCGCATCGGCTCAGCACCATCATGCGGGCGGACAAGATTCTCGTGCTATACGAAGGCGCAATCGTGGAGCAGGGCCGTCACGAGGAACTGATTCAACGCGGCGGCATGTATTACCAACTGGTCCAGAAACAGTTGAGTGCATGATGATGAAGATACTCGACCAGATCGAAGAGGCCAGCCCCGCGATTTCGTACGCGGGCCTGATCGAGCGGATCGAGATTTTGCGCTCGACGCTGCGCTGGTCGTCGCGGCTGGAGCGCGCCGATATCGACAAGCTGCTCAGGCAAGCCACTTCGCTGCGCGACGAGGTCATGCAGCTTTCGCACAAGGAGCGCTTCGTGCAAGCGGCGGTGGCCGCCGAACCCGAGGAGCGTGTCGACCAGTCGCGCGGCGCGCGCAGGAAGGCGCTGCTCGAACGCAGTTTTATTTTCGAAGGGACGTTCGGCGACAATCCGCGCCTACTCGAATCGCTCGAAATCGCAGAGAAAGCCGCGCCCACCGATTTGCCGGTGTTGATCGACGGCGAAAGCGGCACCGGCAAGGAGTTGATGGCGAAAGTGATTCACGCGAACGGCTCGCGTTCGGACAAGCCGTTCATCTCCGTGAACTGCGGCGCGATTCCTGACAATCTGCTGGAGTCGGAGTTGTTCGGGCATCGCAAGGGTGCGTTCACGGGTGCCTCGAATGACCGCAAGGGCAAATTCGAAAGCGCGCATACGGGTACGATCTTTCTCGACGAAATCGGCGAGTTGCCGTTGGCTGGCCAAGTGAAATTGCTGCGCGTGTTGGAAGCGCACGAGATTCAACGCGTGGGCTCCGACGAAACGATTGCCGTCGATACGCGCATTGTCGCGGCGACCAATCGCAATCTGCGGCAGCTCAGCGAAGAGGGAAAATTTCGCGAGGACCTGTTCTACCGGCTCAGCGTGATCCACGTTACGTTGCCGCCGCTGCGCGAGCGTCGTGACGAAATACCGCTGCTGATCGCATGGTTCGGCGACGAGGCCGCCGGCACGTTGAAGCGCCGGCCCGTGCGATTAACCCCGCGTCTGCGCGACTTCCTGCTGAATTATGCGTACCCCGGCAATATCCGCGAACTGCGCAACGTGATGTATCGCGTGTCGTGCCTCGCGGGCGACATGGCGGATGTCGATCATCTGCCGGTGGATATGCGGCCCACGGCGCCGGGTTCGGCTGCTGCTCTGTCGAATGCGTCGGCGGCCGGTCAGCAGCCGATCAGCGTGGCGAATCTGATGTCGTTGAGCGATGCCAAACGTGCCGCCAGCGACGACGCCGAAAAAGCCTTTCTCGAACGCGGCCTTCGCGAAGTGAGCGGCACCGTGGCCGAACTGGCGCGGCGCATCGACATGAACCGCTCGCACTTGCAGATGCTGCTGAAGAAGCACGGCCTGCATTCGAAGGACTTTCGCAATCGGAACATGCCGCCTACAGGCAGGAACGGCGTTGATGAAGGCGACGAGGAAGACAGCGAGAGTTGAAGCCTGGAAGCGGCGCATTCAAGGCGCGGGATTCAACAAGGTTTTGTCGGATGCATACGGATCTTCGGCCCGCACCACGACGGCGGTGATGTTGTCGCGGCCGCCTCGCGCGAGCGCCAGATCGACCAGTTCCTCGCAGGCGTTTTCACACGCCGCCGCCGTCAGCACCGCCAGCATTTCGTCGTCGCTGACCTCGTTGCTCAGACCGTCGCTGCATAACAGAAAGACATCGCCGTCCGCGACTTCGATCACGTCGTCGTCGAGTTCCAGCAGGTCGGTGGCGCCCACCGCGCGCGTGATCATATGCTGCGCCGGATGATGCCGCGCCTCTTCGTCGGTGATGACGCCGAGCGACTTCAGCGCTTCCACCTGGCTATGATCGCGCGTCAATTGCCGCAAGCGCCCTTCGCGATAAAGATAGAGGCGGCTGTCGCCGGCCCAGACATAGGCGCAGAAGCGGTCGCACGCAAGCAGCACGACAACCGTGCTGCCGATGCGCTGCACCTGGCGGCGCGCGGCTTCGTCGCGCAACTGGCGGTTGGCCTTTTGCAGCCGCGTGCGCGCGTCGGCGACGAAGCTCTTCATGCTGAGCGGCGGCGCGAGCCGGCTTAGCGAATCGATCACGAGCCGGCTCGCCAGATCGCCAACCGCGTGACCGCCCATGCCATCGGCGACGGCCCAGCGTCCGAGTTCGGGCTGGTCGAGGCAGGCGTCTTCGTTGATTTCACGAATGCGTCCCGCGTCGGAACGCGCGGACGACGTCCAGCGAAATTGGCTCGCGCAGGTCACAACGGCTACACCATATCGTTTCTACTGCGGGCGTCGGGAGAAACCGTGATGTTCGAGTTCGCGCCGGTGTTGCGGACGTCGACCGACTGGAACTGGTTGATCATCTGGTTAGCATAGAAGTTGTTGGAGACCTCGTACAGGTTGACGACCGGCCCGATGCTAGGCGTTTCCCGCACATAGGGTTGAATCCAGCCGTATACCCACGGTGCACCGCCGCCGCCGCGAATTGCCGCCATCGCCTTGCGGTCGAGCGCGAGGTTCACTGAGAGGTCGCTTACTGTAATCGAAGCCATGTCGTTCTCCGGTTGCCGCGTGCGCAACGCGCGCGGTCTAAATGGATCTGAGCATGATGGTGCAAGTGCCATGCCAATTCGCGGCTCGCGTTCCCCCGTTTTCGCAACACGTTGATGGCAAGGCGATTGCGCGCGCCGACGCACGCCGCGCAGGGTCATGGCGGCGTTCACAGGTTGGCCTGTAGCCAACACGATCCAACTCGAAGCGGTGCGACACCCAACACATTCAGGCGACTCGCGGCTTGTCATCCATAGACGAAAAGCGCCGACGCCGATTGCAATGGATGATCGACGTTCGCCAACACATCGGCGCGAATTCTGTCGGCTTGCAACCCACACCCGGCTCGCCCTGAGCGCGTCATTCTCTCTCTCAGTCCTTTAAATCAAGGCTTTCCGGCGCATGGCCCGGATGATGCAAATAACCTCGCAACAGTGTTGGAAATCGAAGCGAGGCCAGCCATGAACACCGATCTTCTTCAGACGAGCAGCGAAGGCGGCGATGAATCGACCATCGACCTGCCGATCGGCGCGCACCTCGTCACGCAACGGCGCGGTTACGAACACCACGGCATTTATGTGGGCAATGGCCGCGTGGTGCATTACTCGGGCTTCGCAGGTTCGGCGCATCGCGGCCCGGTCGAGGAAGTGGAATTGGAACGCTTCGCCGCCGGTCATCCGCTGGCGGTGCGCGCCGCGCCGAGCGCTCGCTACGTCGGCGATGAAGCGGTGCGCCGTGCGCGCTCCCGTCTCGGCGAAAACCACTATCGCCTGCTGACCAATAACTGCGAGCACTTCTGCGCGTGGTGCCTGCTCGGCGAAAGCCGTAGCGAACAGGTGCATTGCTGCTTGCGGCATCCGCGCGTTGGCGTGCTCGCGCTGGTGTGTCTCGTGAAGGCTTTTGTCGAAAGTGGAGCGAAGGGCACTCACGGTGCTCCGGTTGCCGCTCAGTTGATGTGAACCAGCAGGAAAGCATTCAGGCATTCAACGATTCAAGGAGAACGTCATGTCAGCAGCGGAAAAAACCTTGCACTGGGCCGTCGACAAATGGCTCGCACCGACCCCCTCGATGCCCGCGCGCGTCGTGCAGTTTTGCCACCGCGCTTCGCAACATCAGCGTTACGTTTGCGTGGAAGCGCTGCGGCCGGGCGGCTTGCTGTCGATCTTCTTCTTTCGCCATGACGACGGTTCGTGGAACGTGTTCCCGCCGCAAGCCGAGCGGCCTGCAATGAACGGCCATCTGCGCAGGGCGCTTGCCTAAGCGCTTTGCGGGTATTGCGGGGTTTGCCGGGTTTGCCGGGTTTGTCCACCCGAGGCCGCTTCCCCGACGATCCACTGACTGAACTGCAGCATGGCCGGCGTCATCGGTTTGCCCTTCAATCCTGTGAGCCAGTAACTGCCTGCATGCACTTCCACCTCGAAGGGGCGCACTAGCCGCCCGGTGTTGATCTCGTGATCGAACATCAACGCGGGCGCGAGTGCGATACCCGCTCCCTGCATCGCCGCTTCCACCATCAGCCGCGACGAATCGAACACGGGTCCGCGAATCGGCCGCGGCGGAATGCCGGCTGCGGTGAACCAGCTCATCCAGTCGTCGGCGCGATAGGAACGCAGCAAGGTTTCGTTGATGAGGTCCTCCGGCGCCGATAGACGCGCGGCGATTTCAGGCGTGCACAGCAGCGCGAGCGGCGCATCGAGCAGCCGGGTCGCGAGCGAGCCGGGCCACGTGCCGTCGCCGAAGCGGATCGCGAAGTCGAGGCCCTCGGTGGCGAGGTCGACCCGATTGTTATTCGTCAGCAGCCGCAATTCGACGAACGGATGCGCGTCGCGAAACGATTTGAGGCGCGGCATCAGCCAGCCCACCGCGAACGTGCCGACCACGCCGACCGTCAATACTTCGTGAAAGTGGCCGCCTTCGAAGCGCTTGAGCACGGCCTCGATGCGATCGAACGCGTCGGTGAGGACCGGGCGCAGCGCGAGTCCTTCGTCGGTCATCGCGAGGCCGCGCGGCAGGCGCTTGAAGAGCGCGGTGCCCAGGCGCTCTTCCAACATTCTGACCTGCTGGCTGACGGCCGCCTGGGTGACGTTCAGTTCAAACGCGGCGCGCGTGAAGCTCAAATGCCGCGCGGACGATTCGAAGGCGCGCAGCGCGTTCAACGGGAGGTAAGGTCTCATGGCGAAGGCATAAGATTTTCTTGTGGGTCGGCTAACTTATCATCGTTTGTCAGCGGCTCGCGGAAAACCGATAGTTGCGGCTCACACAAGGAGCGGCAAATGATAACCAGACGGAAATTCGCGGGTGCATTGCTGGGTGCGTCGATAGCTGGGGTTGCGGTTGGCAGTGCCGGCGCGTTCGCGAAAGTGGTGAAGACAGGCGCGACGGCGCCGGGGCGTGGCTTAGCCAAGGCGGATGTGATTCGTCAACGGCTCAAGGACATCGAGGCGGAAAGTGGTGGGCGACTGGGCGTGTCGATTGTCGATACGACGTCGGGCTTGAATGCCGGCTTGCGCACCGATGAACGCTTTCCGATGTGCAGCACCTTCAAATTGCTGGCGGCGGCGGCCGTGCTGGCACGCACGGATCGCGGGCAAGAGGATTTGCAGCGGCGCATCGTGTTCTCTCAACGCGATCTCGTGTCGTATTCGCCGGCCACGAGCCAACACATCCGCGAGCGTACCGGTGAGGCCGGCATGAGCGTCGCGCAATTGTGCAAGGCGGCGATCACGCTCAGCGACAACACGGCGGCCAATCTGTTGCTCGCGAGCATGGGCGGTCCGGCGGGATTGACGGCATTCGCGCGCAGTCTGGGCGACGGCATCACGCGGCTCGATCGCAACGAGCCGACCTTGAACGAAGCCATTCCCGGCGATCCGCGCGACACGACCACGCCCAACGCGATGCTCGGCAATCTGCGCGAGCTTGTGTTGGGCGAGCGTTTGTCGTCGTCGTCGAAGGCGCAATTGCTGGCGTGGCTCGCCGCCAACGAGACGGGCGGCGCACGGATTCGCGCGAAGCTACCGAAGGATTGGGGCGTCGGCGACAAAACCGGCACGGGCGATCGCGGCACCGCGAACGACGTGGCGATTCTGTGGCCGCCGGGACGCGGTCCGGTTCTCGTGGCCGTCTATCTGACCGAAACGAGCGGCAATGCGGCGCGCTGCAATGCGGCGATTGCGAATGTGGGCGCGCTGGTGGTGGCGTCGGTTCAGGCTTGACGGGCGAACGGGCCTATCAGGCGCGCAGCGAACGTGCTTGCTTTAGACGGCCCGACGCAAGCAGCACGCGGTTCCGTGCTGATGAGCCAATGTGCGCCAGCGCGCGCTGCCGTTAAACGCCCGCCAGCGCCGGCAGTTCGACGCCGTACGACAGGTGCTCGCGGCGATGGGCGGTTTGTGGCTGACGTGTCGCGTGGTTCACATGCTGTGCGTTTTCGACTCGCGTCGCGAGGCACGCCGGATAGCGCGCGTTCTTTTTCTCGAGAATCGCGCGGCTCAGAAACTCCGCGCTGTACGCATTCAGCAAATGGGCATGGTGCGCTTCGATGTAAGCGGCGATCCGCGCCTGCTCGCCGTCGATTGCGGCCAGCGACGTCAGCGTGTGGGCGTCCCAACGAAAGCGCAGGCCGAGTTCATCGAAAGCGGTGTTATAGGCGCACAGTTGCGCCTGGATGTCGGCATCGAGCGCGCTGTCGTGAGCGTCGAATTGAGAGGGGTTCATGATCGTCTCCTTCAGACAGGTGGCATGAACCCAGAATAAAAGCGACGGTGAATAAACAACAGTTAAAGTTATTGTGAATGACGATAGTGTTTTGTTTATGCAGCCCGAAATGCACGCCCCTAAACCGTCGCCCTCAAGATACTTTCGGACTGCCCATGCAGCAGGTCTGCGTCGATGTGAGTGATCTGGGCGATACGCGCCGCGCCTTCGCTGATCAGAAAGTCCTTGAACGCCGCGGCCACCGGCGGCAAGCGCTTGTTCTTGCGATGCACCACGTACCAGTCGAGCATCAGGGGAAAGCCGACCACATCCAGCACCGCGAGATTGCCGACCTGCAATTCGAGGCTGATGGTATGCGCGGACAGAAACGCGAGACCCATGCCGGCAATCACGGCCTGCTTGATCGTCTCGGTGCTGCGGATTTCCATGGCGATGTTGAGGCGCCCCATGCCGCCGGCAAAACCCTCTTCCATTGAATGCCAGGTGTCCGAGCCCTTCTCGCGAACAATGAACGGCTCCTTGCAGAGTGTCGAAAGCGCAATGCGCTTCTTGCCGACCAGCGGATGCCTGGGCGGCGCAACGATGACATAAGGATGCGGCGCGAACGATTCGTTGCGCGTGTCGAGATCGAGCGGCGGACGCACCATGATCGCCAGATCGGTCAGGTTGTGCGTGAGTTGTTGCAGCAGTCCCTCGCGATTGTGCACCGCGAGATTGAGTCGCACGCCTTCATTGCGCCGCGTGAATTCGCCTAACAGGCGCGGGAAAAAATAATCGCCCGCGCTGATTACCGCGATGTTGAGCTGACCGCCCGCGATGCCTTGCAAGCGGCCCATCGCACCGTCCATTTCCCGGAACTGTTCGATGATCGAGCGCGCGTAGTGAAGCATTTCCGAGCCCGCCGGCGTCAGATAGATTTTTTTGCCGAGTTGCTCGAATAGCGCGAGACCGGCATGCTCTTCGAGTTGCTTGACCTGGGTGGAGACGGCGGGCTGCGTGAGGCACAGTTCATCGGCGGCACGCGAAAAACTCAGGTGCCGGGCGACCGTCTCGAAGATCTTCAGTTGGCGCAGCGTCGCGTTTCTCATGGACGTTACTCAGTAAGGGCAAACCCCACGTATTAGGGATACCTAATGCAAACCATAAAATGTTTTAACTTTCGCTGATTGCTGTTCTCGCGCAGCATGCCTTCAGACCTGCTGCCCGCGCAACTCTTTTATTCCAGTCGCCGCGCGGTCAACGGGGACAAGGGTTTTCATCAATGCAATTCCTCTGGCCGACCATTGGCGTCTCATCGCAGCAGATCAAACGGCGATGAGGCAATTCGATCAGTCAGTCCAACGCGCCGATCGAGCGCGACGGAATCTACAGGAGAGACGGAGACATGGGATATCCCAACGTAGCCCAGCGAGGCACCGCGCCATTCACGCATAACCGCTGGGTGCAACTGGCAATCGGCATCGTGTGCATGGGGCTGGTCGCGAATCTGCAATATGCGTGGACGCTGTTCGTCGTACCAATGGACAACGCGCACCATTGGGGCCAGGCCGCGATTCAGACGGCGTTCACCATTTTCATCGTCACGGAAACGTGGCTCGTGCCCGTTGAAGGATGGCTCGTCGACAAGTTCGGGCCGCGCCCCGTTGTGATCGGCGGCTCGTTGTGCGCGGCGCTAGGCTGGATCATCGACGCGCATGCAAGCAGTCTCACCGAGCTTTACGTCGCGGCGGTGATCGCCGGTATCGGCGCAGGTTGCGTGTACGGCACCTGTGTCGGCACGGCGCTCAAATGGTTTCCCGACAAGCGCGGTCTCGCGGCCGGCTTGACCGCGGCGGGTTTCGGCGCGGGCGCGGCCGTCACCGTGATTCCGATCGCCAACATGATTCAGCGCTCGGGCTACGAGCACACGTTCATGTTCTTCGGCATTTTCCAGGGCGTCTGCATTTTGCTGCTCGCCACCATGCTGATACGGCCGAAGCCGCCTGCAACGGCAGTCGCGGCCAAGCGCGTGGTCGCCACCAAGATCGACTACACGCCCGGCCAGATGATCCGTTCGCCGCTCTTCTGGGTGCTGTATCTGATGTTCGTGTTCGTTGCCGCCGGCGGCATCATCGCGACCGCGCAGCTTGGACCCATCGCGAAGGAATACGGCTTTGCCAAGCTGCCTGTCAGTTTGATGGGCATCACGCTGCCGCTGTTGACGATGACGCTGTCGATCGACAATCTGTGCAACGGCTTCACGCGTCCGTTGTGCGGTTTTCTGTCGGACCGAATCGGCCGCGAAAACACGATGTTCATGATCTTTCTCGGCGAAGGCGTCGCGCTGCTCGGGCTGATGGAATTCGGCCATAACCCGTACGCGTTCATGTTCTTCGCGGCCGCCGTGTTCCTGTGCTGGGGCGAGATCTTCTCGATCTTCCCGGCGACCTGCGCGGATACGTTCGGCAGCAAATACGCCGCCGCCAACGCGGGGACGCTTTACACCGCGAAGGGCACTGCGTCGATGCTGGTGCCGATCGCCTCGGTGTTGTCGGCGAACGGCGGGTGGAGCACGGTGTTCATTTCGGCGGCGGTGGTGTCGATCGCGGCGGCCGTGTCCGCGAAGTTCATCCTCGCGCCAATGAGAAAGCGCTGGATCGAGAACAGTTCTAGCGCGTCGGCCAGCGTGGTCGTCGCGGAAGCGCGGTCGTAACCATTGGCTGCGCTCGCCTGGGTCAACGCGTGAGCCTGTAGTCGCTCGCTCACGATTCAACCGAAGGTGATGTCCCATCGCGGCGTGAGCTGCGGCGGCGACAACATCCCCTCCACGGCGTATTCGACAGCGCCGCGTCGCGACCTTTGCAGCTTCGCCTGCAAGGGTCGCTTTCCCCATTCCCTCTTCATATAGGTAAAGCGCGGCCGCGGCATCCGCACGTCTGTCGATACGCGTGGATCGCACTCACTAGACTTATATAGATATGTGATATATGGTATATAAAAAGCCCAATGAGTAGCACAGGTGCCCCGGACAACGGCCACCTTGAACCTGGAAAGCACTGTCAATGGCTGATACGCAAACCGATGTTCGCCCAATGGCGTTGCCATTGACGCTCGAGCCGATCAACGCGACGGCTTCGCTGCGCGACCAGGCCTACGCAAAGCTGAAGCAGGCGATTGCCGAAGCCGACATCTATCGCTCGCGCGAAGAGATCCGGCTCGACGAAAGAGAATTGACGGAGGCGCTCGGCGTAAGCCGCACGCCGGTTCGCGAAGCGATGACGCTGCTCGAACAGGAAGGTTTTCTGCGCACGGTGCCGCGCCGCGGCATCTACATTCAGCGCAAGACGAAGAAAGAGATCGTCGACATGATCTACATGTGGGCGGCGCTCGAAAGCATGGCCGCGCGCCTGGCGACGCGGCGCGCATCGGAGAGCGAGATTGCCGGTCTCAGGCGCATGTTCGACGACTTCCGCGATACCACGCCGGCCGAGCATATCGACGAGTACTCGGAAGCGAACATCGCGTTTCATCAGGCGATCGTGCAGCTCTCGCAATCGCAGATTCTGCTCGACACGATGAAGAATCTGTTCGTACACGTCCGCGCGATCCGCAAAATGACTATTTCGCAAAGCAACCGGGCATCGCGCTCGATTGTCGATCACATGCGCATTATCGAGGCGTTGGAGCGGCGCGATACCGAGTTGGTCGAGAGCCTCGTGCGCCAGCATTCGCTCGAGCTGGCGGCGTTTGTCGAGGCCAACTGCGATTTCCTCGACTGAGCTTCCGGCTGGTTGGTGGGGCGGCGTAGCCGCTAGCTGTATCAAGCCAGCGGTCGGCACGTACCTATAAGAATCCCTAAAAGCACCGTCACGCGTCGAGCGTTGCGGTGCTTTTTTGCGTCCACGGGCATGGCGTACCCCGCGACCAACGCAGCCTGCAAATTCCTTTCATCCGGCGCTCGCCCGCCGGCGCTACAGAGAAAAACGCCGTCTTTGTGGTTTGTGCAATGCAAACCTTCTACCCCGAATACGCCTTAAATCCAGACCTCGCGTACAAGCTGCAATGCAGCAATCCCATCTCTTCCGCAAAATAGGCTTGAACTAATACTGTGTGTGGAATATTGTATATCACGAACCACACAACGCCCCGTCACGGAGGAGAGACGTCATGGCAGAAGCCGACAGCACGACAGTAGAAGAGACATTGAAACAACAGGCGACCGAGACGACCGACGGATTCCATCTCGTCATCGACGCGCTGAAACTGAACGACATCGACACCATCTTTGGGCTGGTCGGTATCCCCATCACCGATCTCGCACGGCTCGCGCAAGCGGAAGGCATGCGCTTCATCGGCTTTCGTCATGAACAGCACGCGGGCAACGCGGCGGCGATCGCCGGCTTCATGACGCAGAAGCCGGGCATCTGTCTGACGGTGTCGGCGCCGGGCTTTCTGAACGGCCTCACGGCGCTTGCCAACGCGACGACCAACTGCTTCCCGATGATCCTCATCAGCGGTTCGAGCGAGCGTGAAATCGTCGATCTGCAGCAAGGCGATTACGAGGAAATGGACCAGTTGAACGCGGCCAAGCCCTACGCGAAGGCCGCCTATCGCGTGCTGCACGCGGAAGACATCGGCGTCGGCGTGGCGCGCGCGATTCGCGCCGCGGTGTCCGGGCGTCCCGGCGGCGTGTATCTCGACCTGCCGGCCAAGCTGCTCGCGCAAACGCTCGATGCGGTGAAGGCCCAGCAGTCGCTGATCAAAGTAGTCGACGCCGCGCCGCGCCAATTGCCGGCGCCTGACTCGGTCAAGCGCGCGATCGATGTGTTGAAGAGCGCGAAGCGTCCGCTGATCTTGCTCGGCAAGGGCGCGGCCTACGCGCAGGCCGACGCGGAGATTCGCGCGTTCGTCGAGCAAAGCGGCATTCCGTATCTGCCGATGTCGATGGCCAAGGGCCTGTTGCCGGATACGCACGAGCAATCGGCGTCGGCGGCGCGCTCGTTCGTATTGCAGGAAGCGGACGTGGTCGTGCTGATCGGCGCGCGCTTGAACTGGCTGCTCTCGCATGGCAAGGGCAAGACGTGGGGCGCGGAGCCGAAGAAGTTCGTGCAGGTGGATATTTCGCCGACCGAAATCGACAGCAACGTCGCGATTGCCGCGCCGGTGATCGGCGATATCGGCTCCTGCGTGGCGGCGCTGCGCGCCGGGCTCAATGCGGGCTTCAGGAAGCCGGGCACGGAATGGACGGGCGCGATCGCCGAACGCAAGAACAAGAATCTCGCGAAGATGGCCGCGACGCTCGACAAGAATCCGTCGCCGATGAATTTCCACAGCGCGTTGCGGGCGATCCGCGATGTGCTGAAGACGCGCCCCGACATCAACGTCGTCAACGAAGGCGCGAATACGCTCGACTACGCGCGCAGCATCATCGACATGTACGAGCCGCGCAAGCGCTTCGATTCGGGCACGTGGGGAATCATGGGCATCGGCATGGGCTTCGCGATCGGCGCGGCGGTGACGAGCGGCAAGCAGGTTGTCGCGATCGAAGGCGACAGCGCGTTCGGCTTCAGCGGCATGGAACTCGAAACCATCTGCCGTTACGACTTGCCGGTTTGCACGATCGTGTTCAACAACAACGGCGTGTACCGCGGCACCGACGTGAACCCCACCGGGGGCAAGGACGTCGCGCCGACCGTGTTCGTGAAGGGCGCGCGCTACGACAAGATGATCGAGGCATTCGGCGGTATCGGCCACAACGCCACCACGCCGGAAGAACTGACGAAGGCGCTGCTCGAGGCGATCGCATCGGGCAAGCCGACCTTGATCAATGCCGTCATCGATGAAGCGGCGGGCACCGAAAGCGGCCGCCTGACGAATCTGAATCCGCAAAGCGCGGCGATGAAAAAGTAACCCAGAGCAACCACGGAGATACAAAGTGACCAAACCTCTCGAAGGCATCAAGATCATCGACTTCACCCACGTTCAGGCCGGTCCCGCGTGCACGCAGTTGCTTGCTTGGTTCGGAGCCGACGTGATCAAGGTTGAAAGGCCGGGTTCCGGCGACGTGACGCGCAACCAGTTGCGCGACATTCCCGACGCCGACGCGTTGTACTTCACGATGCTCAACAGCAACAAGAAGTCGTTGACGCTGGACACGAAAAAACCCGAGGGCAAGGAGATCCTCGAAAAGCTCGTCCGCGAATCGGACGTGCTGGTCGAAAACTTCGGCCCCGGCGCATTGGACCGCATGGGCTTCTCGTGGGAACGCCTGAACGAACTCAATCCGAAGATGATCGTGGCTTCGGTGAAGGGCTTCAGCGACGGCCATCATTACGACGACCTGAAGGTCTACGAAAACGTCGCGCAATGCGCGGGCGGCGCGGCGTCGACCACCGGCTTCTGGGACGGTCCGCCGACCATCAGCGCCGCGGCGCTGGGCGACAGCAACACCGGCATGCATCTGGCAATCGGCATCCTGACCGCGCTGATCGGCCGCGACAAAACCGGCAAGGGCCAGAAGGTCGCGGTGTCGATGCAGGACAGCGTGCTGAACCTGTGCCGCGTGAAATTGCGCGACCAGCAGCGTCTCGAACGCGTGGGCTATCTCGAGGAATATCCGCAATATCCGCACGGCGAATTCAGCGACGTGGTGCCGCGCGGCGGCAATGCGGGCGGCGGCGGCCAGCCGGGCTGGGTGCTCAAGTGCAAGGGCTGGGAAACCGATCCGAACGCGTACATCTACTTCACGATCCAGGGCCATGCATGGGAGCCGATCTGCAGGGCAATCGGCAAACCCGAGTGGATCGACGATCCGGCCTACAAGACCGCTGAAGCGCGTCAACCGCATATCTTCGATATCTTCGGCACCATCGAAACCTGGCTCGCCGACAAGACCAAGTTCGAAGCGGTCGACATCCTGCGCAAGTTCGACATTCCCTGCGCGCCGGTGCTGACGATGAAGGAACTGGCGAACGATCCGTCGCTGCGCGCGAGCGGCACGATCGTCGAGGTGCCGCACAAGAAACGCGGCACGTATCTGACGGTCGGCAGCCCGATCAAGTTCTCGGACCTGAAGCCGGAAGTCACCGCGTCGCCGCTGCTCGGCGAACACACCGACGAAGTGCTGGCGAGCCTTGGCTACAGTCAGCAGGAAATCTTCAATCTGCGCGAAGTGAAAGCGGTTTAACGGTGTCACGCAGGACCGGCTTCATGCCGGCGCCTGGCGGATACGGCGTCTGTCGCGGACGCCGTATCCGGCTCAACGATCAGCGTCATAACTTGTGAGGGGAGCGCCAACCATGCAAACAACAACCATCGACTTCGAGCAGCTCGTCAACGCAATCGGCGACGCGATCATCATCTCCGACGCCACCGGCAGCATCACGTTATGGAACCCCGCGGCCGAGCGCATGTTCGGCTTCACGCAAGCCGAGGCGTTGGGAAAGTCGCTGGATCTGATCATCCCCGAGCGCTTGCGCGGCCGTCACTGGGACGGCTATCACAAGACCATGACAACGGGCGAAACCCGTTATGGCAACGACGTGCTACGCGTTCCCGCCGCGCATAAGGACGGCCGCTCGCTGTCGATCGCCTTCACGGTTGCGTTGCTGCATTCGCCGCAAAACGAATTGACCGGCATCGTCGCCGTGATTCGCGACGAAACCAGCCGCTTCCAGGAAGATCGCGCGCTGCGCAAGCGCCTCGCGGAACTGGAAGCGTCGGCAGGCGCTTGAGTGGCCGCACAGGAGAATTCCGATGCACGTAGAAGTATTGGGCAAGTACCGGCTCGAGTTGTCCGCGATGCAATGGATTCACAACGGCGGTTGGGCCGCCTACGTCGCGATTCGCACGGTCGAGGAAAATCATTCGGCGCAGCCCGATCTGCTGCCGTATCAGCAGGTGGTCGACGAAGCGATTTTTGAAAGCGAGGCGGCGGCGATTGCCGGGGCGCGCCGTGTCGCGATGGCGTTGCTCACGCCCGCCGCCCGAAAACGCTAAGCCCGCATTGCATACGACGTCGCCGCACGCGCCCGGCCGGCTCGTCCAGAACAACCACGATTAATTCAGGGAGACCCGACATGGGCAAAGCATTGGAGGATGTGAGAATCCTCGACTTCACGCATGTGCAGTCGGGCCCGACCTGCACGCAGTTGCTGGCATGGTTCGGCGCCGACGTCATCAAGGTCGAGCGGGCCGGAGCGGGCGACATCACGCGCGAGCAATTGCGTGACATCCCCGAAGCGGACAGCCTCTACTTCACGATGCTCAACCACAACAAGCGCTCGATCACGATCGACACGAAGCATCCCGAAGGCAAGCTGGTTCTCGAGGAACTGATCCAGTCGTGCGACGTGCTGGTGGAGAATTTCGCACCCGGCGCGCTCGACCGGATGGGCTTCACCTGGGAGCGCATCCAGGAACTCAATCCGCGCATGATCGTCGCCTCGGTGAAGGGCTTCGGCCCCGGCCCCTATGAAGATTGCAAGGTGTACGAGAACGTGGCGCAGTGCGTCGGCGGCGCGGCCTCGACAACCGGTTTCGACGATGGCCCGCCCGTGGTGACCGGCGCGCAGATCGGCGACAGCGGCACGGGCCTGCATCTCGCGCTCGGCATCGTCACGGCGCTCTATCAACGCAAATCGACGGGACGCGGCCAACATGTGCTGGCCGCGATGCAGGACGGCGTGCTCAATCTGTGCCGCGTGAAGTTGCGCGACCAGCAGCGGCTAGAACGCACCGGCGTGATGAAAGAGTACCCGCAACATCCGAACGGCACATTCGGCGAAGCGGTGCCGCGCGCGGGCAACGCATCCGGCGGCGGTCAGCCTGGCTGGATTCTCAAATGCAAGGGCTGGGAAACCGACCCGAACGCGTATATCTACTTCATCGCGCAGGCCCCTGTATGGGCCAAAATCTGCAACGTGATCGGCCGTGAAGAATGGACCACGGACCCGAACTACGCGACGCCCGCCGCGCGCCTGCCGCATCTGAAAGACATTTTCGCCGAGGTCGAGCGCTGGACCATGACCAAGACGAAGTTCGAGGCGATGGCCATCCTCAACAAATACGACATTCCGTGCGGCCCGATTCTCTCCATGAAAGAGATCGCGGAAGAGCCGTCGCTGCGCAAGACCGGCACGATCGTCGAAGTCGATCATCCGGTGCGCGGCAAGTATCTGACGGTCGGCAATCCGATCAAGCTGTCGGACAGTCCCACTGAAGTCACGCGCTCGCCGCTCCTCGGCGAACACACCGACGAGGTGATGGCCGAACTCGGCTACACCGCCGACCAGATCGCTCATTTGCGCACCGTCGGCGCGATTTGAGCGCGTCGGCGGCGACCGCCCACGGCGTTCCGACGCACGCATAACAAGACCTTGCGGCGCGACCTTTCCGGTCGCGTCATCGCAACACCAATATTGCAGGAGACAATCCGATGACAGCGTGGATACGTTTTCGTCTTGCCGATGGCCATACGCGCTTCGGAATACTCGATGCGGAAAGCGTCACTGAATACGCCGGCGACATGTTCGGCGATGCCATATCGACCGGCCACGCGCATGGCGTCGATGAACTGACGCTGCTGAGCCCGTGCGTGCCGACCAAGGTCGTCGCGTTGTGGAATAACTTCTATGCGCTCTCGGAGAAACTCGGCAAGGCGCCGCCCGCGCATCCGCTCTTTCTGATCAAGCCGCCGACCTCGGTGATCGGTCAACGCGAACCGATCCGGCGGCCGCCTGCATACGGCGGCAAGATCGCCTACGAAGGCGAGCTCGCCATCGTGATCGGCAAGCGTTGCAGCAACGTATCGGTCGAAGCGGCGAGCGACCACATCTTCGGCTACACCTGCATCAACGATGTCACCGCCGCCGAACTGCTGAACGAAGACGTCAATTTCGCGCAGTGGTGCCGCTCGAAGGGCTTCGACACGTTTAGCTGCATCGGCCCCGTGATCCAGCGCGAGTTCGACTGGCGCGCGGCGCGCGTGGTGACGACGCTCGACGGCGTCGAGCGGCAGAACTATCCGCTCGCGGACATGATCTTTTCGCCCGCCGAACAGGTGAGCCTGATTTCGCAGGACATGACGCTGGAGCCGGGCGACGTGATCGCGTGCGGCACGTCGATCGGCGTGGGCTCGATCAAGGACGGCGCGACGGTCGACGTAGCGATCGACGGCATCGGCGTCCTCTCGAACACGCTCGCGCTGGAGAGTTGACATGCCGATGACGATTGCCGTGCCGCGCGAAATCCGCGACGGCGAAAGGCGGGTGGCCGCGACGCCCGAAACGGTCGGGCAGTTGCTGAAGCTCGGCTTCGCGGTGAATGTGGAAACCGAAGCCGGCGTGCGCGCGTCGTTCGATGACGATGCGTACCGCGCGGCGGGCGCGCAGATCGTGAGCGACCCCCGCGCGTTGTGGGCCGACGCCGATATCGTGATCAAGGTGCGCGCACCGGAACATCACCCCGCGCTCGGCGTCAGCGAAACCTCGCTGCTCAAAGCGGGCGCCACGCTGATCAGTTTCATCTGGCCCGCGCAGAACGCGGCGCTGCTCGAACAACTCGCCGAGCGCGGCGTGAACGCGATGGCGACGGACAGCGTGCCGCGCATTTCACGCGCGCAGAAGCTCGACGCACTCAGTTCGATGGCGAACATGGCGGGCTATCGCGCGGTGATCGAGGCGGCGCAGCACTTCGGCCGCGTCTTCACCGGGCAGATCACCGCGGCGGGCAAGATGCCGCCGGCGAAGGTGATGGTGATCGGCGCGGGCGTCGCGGGGCTGGCGGCGATCGGCGCCGCGCGCGGCCTCGGCGCGATCGTGCGGGCGTTCGATACGCGCCCGGAAGTCGAGCAGCAGGTCGAAAGCATGGGCGCCGAATTCCTCAAGCTTGACGTCGAGGAAGAAGGCAGCGGCGCGGGCGGCTACGCGAAGCAGATGAGCGCGAAGTTCATCGAGGCGGAAATGGCGTTGTTCGCCGCGCAGGCGAAAGAGGTCGACATCATCATCACCACGGCGCTGATTCCCGGCAAGCCGGCGCCGAAGCTGATCACCGCGGCCATGGTCGCGGGCATGCGGCCGGGCAGCGTGATCGTCGATATGGCGGCGGAGCAGGGCGGCAATTGCGAACTGACGCAGCCGGGCGTCGTGGCCGCCGTCAACGGCGTGACGATCATCGGCTACACCGACTTGCCGAGCCGGATGGCGACGCAATCGAGCCAGCTTTACGGCACCAACATCCGGCATCTGCTCACCGATCTGACGCCGCAAAAAGACGGCATCGCGCGTATCGACATGAACGACGACGTGATGCGCGGCGCGACCGTGGTGTACGAAGGGCAAATCAGTTGGCCGCCCCCTCCGCCGAAACAGGCGGCGATCGCGGTGCACAAGCCAGCGCCCGCTAAGGCCGCCGCCAATGCCGCCGATGCGAAGGAACCGGCTCGCGGCTCGCGCTCTACGTCGCTGATTCTGCTCGCGGCCGCCGCCTTGGGGCTGCTCGCGTTGGGCGCGGTCGCGCCGCCCGCCTTCGTCGCGCACCTGACCGTGTTCGTGCTCGCGGTCTTCGTCGGGTACCAGGTGGTCTGGAATGTGACGCCCGCGTTGCACACGCCGCTCATGAGCGTGACCAACGCGATCAGCGGAATCATCGTGATCGGCGCGCTGCTGCAACTCGGCACGCCGAACGCGCTGGTCACGGTGCTCGGCGGCATCGCATTGCTGGTCGCCACGATCAACATCGCCGGCGGGTTCCTCGTGACCCAGCGGATGCTGAAGATGTTTCAGCGCAACTAAGGAGAAGTCATGCTGAACGGAATCGGCAACATCGCGTATCTCGGCGCAAGCACGCTGTTCATTCTCAGCCTGCGTGGCCTGAGTCATCCGAGCAGCGCGCGGCGCGGCAATCTGTACGGCGTCGCCGGCATGCTGATCGCGGTCGTCGCGACGCTTCTGATCGCGCGAGGCGCGGGCATCGAGGTCGTGCTGGCCGCAGCCGTGATCGGCGCGGCAATCGGCGCATTGCTCGCGCGCCGTGTCGAGATGACGCAAATGCCGCAACTGGTCGCGGTCCTGCACAGCTTCGTCGGACTTGCCGCGGTGCTGATCGGCGTCACCAATTATCTGATGCCCGCTGGCGAACTCGGCGGAGCCGAACGCGCGATCCATCTGATCGAGATCTACCTCGGCGTGTTTATCGGCACGGTCACGTTCACCGGCTCGATCGTCGCGTTCCTCAAGCTGCAAGGCACGGTGAGCGGCAAGCCGCTCGTCATTCCGGGCCGGCATCTGCTGAATCTCGCGGTGCTCGTGCTGTGCATCGCGATCGGCTATCGCTTTCTTGCGGTGCCGGCGGGTGCCGACGGCGTCGTTGCGTTGCTCGCAATGATCGTGCTGGCCGGCGCGCTCGGCGTGCATCTGGTGATGGCGATCGGCGGCGCGGATATGCCGGTCGTCGTCTCGATGCTGAACAGCTATTCCGGCTGGGCGGCGGCCGCCACCGGCTTCATGCTGAGCAACGATCTGCTGATCACGACCGGCGCGCTGGTCGGCTCTAGCGGCGCGATTCTCAGCTACATCATGTGCCGCGCGATGAACCGCAGTTTCATCTCGGTGATTCTCGGCGGCTTCGGCGCGGCAAGCGGCACCAGTTCGGCGGATATCGCGGGCGAAGTCGTGCCGACCACCGTCGATGAAGTCTGCGCGATTCTGCGCGACGCGTCCGAGGTGATCATCGTGCCGGGCTACGGCATGGCGGTCGCGCAGGCGCAAACGACGATCAGCGACATCACGCGCAAGCTCGAAGGGCTCGGCGTGCGCGTGCGCTTCGGCATCCATCCGGTGGCGGGGCGCTTGCCGGGCCACATGAACGTGCTGCTCGCGGAAGCGAAAGTGCCGTACGACATCGTGCTCGAAATGGATGAGATCAACGAGGACTTCACCAACACGGACGTCGTGCTCGTGATCGGCGCGAACGACATCGTCAACCCCGGCGCGCTCGAAGATCCGGGCAGCCCGATCGCGGGGATGCCGGTGCTCGAAGTGTGGAAGGCGCGCACGGTGGTCGTGTCGAAGCGCAGCATGGCGACCGGTTACGCGGGTGTCGACAATCCGCTCTTTTACAAGGACAACACGCGGATGCTGTTCGGCGATGCGAAGGGCAGCGTCGACGCGTTGCTCCGGCAATTAGAGGCCGCCTGAAGAACGCATCGAGGAACGCAGCGAAAAACAACACGGAAAGCGGCCCGAGAAGCCCCACCGCCGCCAACGACGGAGACAAAAAACGTGCCTAAAAAGAACTTGGCCTCTGCCGCGGTGCGCTGGCTGCTGAGCTTCGCGCCGCATCCGGTGACGGCGAAATGGCCGGAGCGTTTCCGATCGTGTGTCGGCGCGCTCTTCGGCATCGCGTTCACTGGCGGGTCGATGTATTTTCTGGTCGGCGCGGACGCGGCGATGCCGCTGCTGGTCGCGCCGATGGGCGCATCGGCCGTGCTGCTGTTCGGCGTGCCGGCGAGCCCGCTGGCGCAGCCGTGGTCGATCATCGGCGGCAATCTGGTATCGGCCGTGGTCGGCGTTGCCTGTGCGAGCTGGATCGCCAACCCGGTTGCGGCCGCGACGCTCGCGGTGTCGCTCGCGATCTGCGCAATGTTTGCGCTGCGCTGTGTGCATCCGCCGTCAGGGGCGGTTGCGTTGACGGCGGTGTTGGGCGGTCCCGCGATTCATGCAATGGGCTACCGCTTCGTACTCGAGCCGATTGCGATTCAGTCGATCGCGCTGCTCTGCGCGGCGCTCGTGTTTCATGCGCTGACGGGGCATCGGTATCCGCACGTTCCCGCGCAGAATCCGCAGCCCGGCGCGGCCCCGACGCCGGGTTTCACACGGGCCGATCTGGATGCGGTGCTCGCCAAACGCAGCGAATGGCTCGACATCGACGCGGACGATCTCGAAGCGCTGCTGCACGAAACGCAATTGCAGGGCTACACCCGCGCGCTGAACCAGTTGACGTGCGCCACCATCATGTCGCGGCCGACAGCGGCAAGCGCGGCAAGCGCGGCAAGCGCGGCAAGCGCGGCAAGCGCGGTAACCGCGCACGCCGAGCCGCGCGCGGCCAGCGTGAACACGCCGATCGCCGAACTCGTGCCGCTGTTCGCGACTCACGGCCATCATCACATTCCGGTGCTGGACGCCGAGCGGCGACTCGTCGGGATGGTGACGCCGAGCGATGTGATCGCCGGCTTGCATCGTCACGCGCAACGCTCGCCGCGACGCGCCGCGTAGGCTCGAATGCGAACCCCGCGCGGACAGCGCAACGGATCGGATCAGACCGCCATGCGCCGAAGCATGTTCAGCAGCGTGTCGAATGAAAGCGGCTTGCGCGCGTATTCGATCACGGGATTCGGCTGCACGGGAATGTCCGCCGCCGCGCTGCACAGAATGATCGGTATCGCGCGCAGTTCCGGGTCCTCGTACAGCGCCGCGCACAGTTGCAGCCCTGACATGACCGGCATCATGCAGTCCGACACGACGACGTCGGGGCGAGTCTTGCGTATCTGTTCGAGCGCGGCGGCGCCATTCGACGCCGTCAGCACCGTGTAGCCGTGCCGCTCCAGCAGCAGTCGCCAGACCGTGAGAATGTCGAACTCGTCGTCCACGACCAGGATGGTTTTCATGAGCGGCTACGTCATGCGTCGCGGCTGTAGCGTGGCGGACAGGCCGGGACTCGAATACACGCTCGCGGGACTGAGCGCGCACTCCGCTACATCGAGGCCCTGCGACGAAATCACGAGTTCGCGCAGGGACGTCTCGTGCGCGCTTTCGCGCTGCTTGACCACCGAGATCATGCGCCGCAACCCCGACTCGGTTTCGGCGTAACGCAACAGCACCAGGTTTTCGGTCAACGCCGAAACCCGCACGCCTCTCGCATGGCCGGGGTCGGCGTAAAGCGGCAGCTCTTCTGTCACCAGCGTGGTGACGGCGGCTTCGCGAAGCTGGTGCAGCAGGGCGTTGAGAAACAGCCCGAAGCGTTCGGTGCGCAACGCCGAATCGCGGAAACCTTCCATGCCGTCGATCACGATGCGCGACGCGCCGATCTTCCTGACCGTGGCGAGCGCGGTCGCCGCGAGTTCATCGACCGCAAGCTCGATCGCGGGTTGCCATTGAATGACGAGACGGCCGTCGTCGTACGCGTCGGTCAACGCGATCGACACCGCCTCGGCTTTGCCGATGAGCCGCTGCGGTCCTTCGTAAAAGCCGAGATAGACGCAGCGTTCGTCGCGCGCCACGCCGGCGGCCAGAAACTGCAGACCGAGCAGGGTCTTGCCCGCGCCCGACGGTCCCATCAGCGTGGTGGTCGAACCTTGCGCGAAGCCGCCGCCGAGCAGGCTGTCCAGATGCGGCAAGCCGAAACCCAGGCGCGCTTTCAGATCGACCGGACCCGGCTGCGCGGCGCACTGCGCTTCGAGGCGCGGGAACATCAGCAGCCCGCTTTCGGCGATGCGAAAGAAGTGCCTGCCCATCAGGTGATTGCGGGCGCGCATCTTGTGCACTTCGATTTCGCGGGCGCGGCGCATGCCGTCGCCATGGCGGTTCAGTTCGATCAGGCCGTCGACGAGCGTGTGTTCGGGATGCGGCTCGTTGCCGGAAAGCGGGGCGAGCAGCAAGGTCGTGCAATTCATGGCCGCGACCAGCGCGTTCAACTCGTGAATGAACTTCGACAGCGCCAGTTCGGTTTCGCTGAATTCACGCGCGCTGCGAAAGCCGTCGATGATCATGAGGCTCGGGCGATAGTCGTAGATGCTGGAGGCGATCAGCCTGAGAAAACCGTCGAGACCGTCCTGCATCAACTCGTGATAGCCGGAGATGAACAGCATTTGCTGCGCGACCGCTTTCTCGTCGAAGAAGGCGAGGCCCTTGAGGTGCGCAAGCAGCTTGTCATGCGACTCCGCGATCAAGGTCATGTACAGCACCTTCTCGCCCCGGCTCACACGATGAAAACCGATCTGGCTCGACAGAATCGTCTTGCCCGCGCCGGCCATGCCTTCCAGCAGATACACGCCGCCGCTCACCAGACCGCCGCCAAGGATCTCGTCGAAACCGGGCACGCCCGTTTCCACGTTGGAGCGGGAAGATGTCTGCGATTCGTGAATGGTCATGGCGCGGTGTCGTTCAAAGGGCGGCGAGGCTGCGGCTCGGGGGGGAGCCGTCGATCGCTCAAATGAACACGAGTCAGCAATCGCTGTTCCCGCCTTGTCGGAGATCGCGCGTGACCGGAGCGGGCTGGCGTGGGAATGGTTCGACCGGCTGCGGGCTTCGCCGTGAACGGGCTGTGAGCTGGCTGTGAGTGGGCAATGGGCGTGGCGCGCGGTGCAAACGATTCGCAGCGGGCGCGCTGTATAGCGAAGGAATGCGGGCTTTCAAACCCGACGCTGCGAAGGCGTTGAGGAAGTGCGCGGGAAAGAAAGTCTCCCCGCGCAGGCAAAACTACAAATCATGCGCGAGCGATGTGTTTTTGCGTGTTCATCCGCGCTCGCGGACACCTCATCTCAACTACAGGCGAAACTGCTCGCGGCGTTGATGTCGCCGCCGCGATAGCGGGCCACCTTCGGATACGGACACAGCGGCCGCGTGCGTCCCGCGCCCCAATCCGCGGGGACGTCCGTGTTCGGCGTCACATTGCTCGCGTCGCGCGCCGTGGCGATCACGCTGTCCGGCGCCTTGCCCTGCTCGACCCACGAGATCATCGGCGTGAGCATGTCGAACTGATCGGCGCTCGGGCCGCCGCTGCAATGGTTCATGCCGGCGATCGTGTAAAGGCGCGCGAAGTTCGACGCGTCGCCGCCGTTGGCCGTCATGAGCCGCTGATACCAGTCGGTGGTGTCGTTCGATGAAAACACCGGGTCGCTCGTGCCGTGATAGACCATCAGCTTCGCGCCGCGTTGCTTCAGTGCGCCGAGGTTGGTCTCGTCGGGCGGCGTCATGAACGACCACGACGATTCGCCGTAGACGCCGCTGGTGGCGAAGATCTTCGGCGCGTCGGTGTCCATGCTGAAGTTGAGCGCGTAGGCGGACAGTTGGCTCAACACCGAGACACTCTGCGGCGGCGTGGTGAACGTGAAGGCCGCCGCGGCCGGATCGAGCGTGATGGAGTTCGACTGCTTCCACGCCGACCAGCCCTGACCGAGACCCGCATCGTACGGAAAGCTCGCGTACAAAGCGGTGCCCGCGCTGTTGCGCGCGCCCGAGAACACGTTGCCGATCGCGTCTTTCTGCGCGCTCGTCAGACAGGTTCCGTCGCGTGCGTTGCTTGCGCAGGTCGGGACGTCATTGGCGAGGCTGAAATTGGCCTGGCATGCCTTGATGTCCTGGATGAGGCCGTCGCTCGCGCCATCCAGCGCGTCGCATTTCGCCAGTATCTTCGACGCGACCATCTGGCGTTCCGTGGCGGTAAAGCCTGTCGTGATGTCGGGTAAGCCGCTTGCCGTCGTCGCGGTCGCCACTTTCGCCAGTTGCTGCGCGCCCCACATTTCGCCGATGGCCGCTTTCGGCAAATGGAAACCTGGGTCGCCGGCAATGATCCCGTCGTATTCCGCCGACGAACGCGCCGCCGCGACCAGGGCATGACGGCCGCCGTTCGAGCAACCGTCGAAGTAACTGCGATCGGGCGCCTTGCCATAGGCCAGCCGGATCACCTGCTTGGCCATCGGCGTGAGCGTGGCGACCGCGTTGTAACCATAGTCGAGACGCGCTTGCGGATCGAGGCCGAACAGCGGATTCTGCGACGCGCTGTGCCCGGCGTCCGAACTGATCACCGCGAAGCCCATGTTGAGCGCGTCGTTGGTCGGACCGCCGCCGCCGATCTCTCCCTTGGCGGTGACGATGTTGCCGTCCAGCCCGCCATTGGCCTGGTAGAAGAAGCGCCCGTTCCATGCAAGCGGCAGGCGCATCTCGAAGCCGATCGCATAGGTCTTGCCGTCCACGCTGCTCACGCGCTGGTTCATGTTGCCTTGAATCAGGCAGTGTTCGGCGATCGGTTTGCCGGCCACGCTGAGCGTGCCCGCCGCCACGTCCGTTACGGACGTAAAGACCGTGTTGGTGAACGCGAGCTTCGCGCCGAGCGTCGTGCAATTGCCCGCCAAGGTGCCCGGCGTGGCCGCGCTCAGTTGCGGCAGCGCGTTGGCGTTGGTGCTGGAATTGCCGGCGCCGCCGGTATCGTTGCCGCCGCACGCGGCGAGCGTGAGTGCCGCGGCTGCGGCGAGCGCAATGGCTGTGTGCTTCATGCGATGTCTCCTAGAACGAGTGCCGGACGCCGATCATCGCGCCGGTCTGGCCGGTGCCCGCGGTGGGCGTCGTGCCGCCGCCGCCCGAGCTGACGGAGTAGCGCGCCTTCGCGCTGTTGGCGAGATACGAGGCTTGCGCGTAGACGGCGGTGCGCTTCGAGAGCAGATAGGTGGTGCGCAAGGTGCCCATCGTGGCGCGCGTGTCGTGCTGGGTGTTGACGATGCGATAGACCTCGCCGTCGACGATGAAAGCCGGCGTCACGAAGTACGACGCGCCGACGAAAAACAGATTCGAGCGCACGCTCGCGACCGTGCCCGCCGACGGCTCCACGCGTCGATTGAGCCAGCCGGCGCCGAGCTTCGCTTTGCCGATGTTCGCGTAGGCGCTGACGTGGGTGCGGATGTCCTTGTCGGCCGCGTTGACGATGCGGGCCGGCGTCACGCCGTCGAAGAAATTCGCCGCCGCGGTGCTGCCGCCGCGCTGCTCTTCATACGAGGCCGCGACGCCGAACAGCGGCGCGTCGTACTTCAGCATCACGGACCATTCGCGGCATTCGGTTGCATGACCCGCGACAGAACCGGTGCAGGTGCCTTGTCCCGGCGAATTGCCGGTGCCCGCCGAGTCGCGGCCGAACGAATAGTTCGCGCCGAACGTCACGCCCGCATAGTTGCCCATGTAGACCACCGAGTTGTCGGCGCGGGCGTTCGGCACGTAGGCGTCGAGCGAGCCGAGGCCGTAGATGTCGGGGCCGATCAGGTCCGCGCCCATCAAGGCGAGGTACGTCATCGTGTATTGGCGGCCGAACGAAAGCGTGCCATACGGACTCTTGATGCCGACGAACGCCTGGCGGCCGAACAGTCTGCCGCCCTGGCCGAGATCGCCGCCGCGCACGTTGAAGCCGCTTTCCAGCGTGAATACCGCGCTGTAGCCGCCGCCCAGATCTTCGTTGCCGCGCAGTCCCCAGCGCGACGGGAATTCGCCGGTGATGCCGGGCATGCGGAAAACGCTCTTGCCCGCGGCATTCGCGTGCGAGACGTATTCGATGCCCGTGTCGATGATGCCGTAGAGCGTCACGCTCGATTGGGCCGTTGCGGCGCCGCTGACGGCGCACAACGCGCCGCAAAGAAGAAGACGTGCGGATGCTTGCATGAGGGGTGTCTCCAAACCGTTGATTGAATTTGTGTTGTTGTCGTTGATCGTTGCGCCGGCTTGCGCGGCCGCTCAGTCGGCGCGCGGGCGGCGCAGCAACAGCAGCGCGGCCGCCGCCGCGATCAGCGTGACGGGAATGCTCGCGCCGATCACCGTCGACGAACTGCGGCCCATCGCCAGTAATTGACCCGCGGCGAGCGGGCCGACCACCGAGCCGATGCGGCCCACCGCGACCGCCGCGCCGACGCCGGTGCCGCGCATCGCCGTCGGATAGAACGCCGCGGACAGCGCGTACAGCACCGATTGCCCGCCGATCACGAACATGCCGGCGAAGAAGGCGGAGGCCGCGAGCGCGCCGAAGCCGGGCGCCATCGAGAGCGCGGTGAGCGACGCGATGATGCCGACATACATGCCCGCCACCACGGCGCCCGAGCGCATGCGATCCATCAACATGCCGATGCACAACGCGCCGATCCCGCCGCCGACGTTGAAGAAGATCTGCACGTAGCCGACCTGTGCGCGCGTCAAACCGCTCGCCGCCATCAGCGAGGGCAGCCAGTTGAGGAGGAAGTAAAGGACGATCAGCGTGCAGAAGTAGCTGATCCAGATCTGCACGGTGGACAAACCACGCGTGCCGCCGAACAGAACTTCGCCGACCGGCGCGGGCTTCGCGTGTCCGTCGTGCGAGGCCATCGTGAACGCCTTGGAATCCGCGAGAAACACTAGCAGCAACGGCACCAGCAACAGCGGGCCCGCACCGCCGACATAGAAGATGTGACGCCACTCGGCATCGCCCGCGCTCATCAGGCCGATCACCGAGGCGATCACGCCGCCGAACGGAATGCCGCAATACATCACGCTGACCGCGGTGCTGCGCGAGCGCGGCTCGACCGCTTCCGACGACAACGCGATCAGGTTCGGCAACGCACCGCCGAGGCCGATGCCCGTCAACACGCGCACGATCACCAGCATGTGGAAGTCGCTCACCAGCGCGGTCATGATCGAGAGCAGGCCGAACAGGCACGCGGAAATCACCAGCACGCGTTTGCGGCCGATGCGATCCGCGAGCCGTCCGCCGAACATCGCGCCGGGCAGCAAACCGAAAGTGCCGGCGCTGAACGCAAGCCCCATCTGTCCGACCGACAGACCGAACTCGCGCGCCATGCGCGGCGCCGCGACGCCGACCGATTGCAGGTCGAGCCCTTCAAGCAGCGCGACGGCAAAGCACAATCCGAGCGTGACCAGGGCGCTCGTCCGGCTGGATGCGGCGGGGGCGGCGGCGCCGTTGGTCGAAGGTAGTGTTCCGGCTCTTTTCACGTTAGCGATCCTTATCAAGATGCGTGGTTTTCCGGGTTCATTGAAGGACGGCTGCACTTGAGCGCCGTCTTGCTTGCCCGATAGAGGCATGAGCGGTGCGTTTGCCCGCGTCGAAGTTCGCCTGGATCTCAGGCGGCTTCGGCGAAGCGGGATTCAGTTCACTGTCGAACTCGCGATGGCGTGCGCGTCGGCATACCCGTTGTGCACACCGATACGCCGCGCAGCGAACACCGCAGCGCGCAACGCATCGAGTCGATGCCCGCGTGGCTGTCCGATTGTTTCGAGGCGATGCGGCGCGTCTCCAAACGCTGCATCGTGGAGTGGATTTAATATCAGGTAGGCTGATAACACAAGCGCAAATCGTTCGGTGAAAACACCTAGCGATCTGGCGGCGCGGTTAATTTAACCGCGTAGATTACGAACGAAAGTTTCGAGGTGGGTTTGCAAGGCGCCGGCCGCTTCGAGTTCGATGCCCGCCATCATCTGCTTCTCGATTGTCTTGACGGCCTGCTCGCATTCGCGCAGCACGGCGCGTCCTTCGTCCGTCAATCGCAGCAGCACGATGCGGCCGTGGGTCGGGTCCGGCTCGCGGCTCACCCAGTTGCGGCTCGCCATCGCGTTCATGACTTCATTGGCGGATTGCGGCGTGATGAACGAGCGTTCGGCCACTTGCGCATTGGACGCCTGGCCCTTTGCTTCGAGCACGGACAGCGCGGTGAACTGCGCGAGCGTCAGACCGAGCGGCGCGAGCGCTTCGGTCATGCGCCGCCGCAGGATGCGGTCGAGACTGCCGATCACATAGGCGAGTCGCAGGCTGGGTCGGCGAGTGCGGGTGACAGCGGGCTCCGCGGGCGAATTCTGTTTTTTGCTCATTGTCGTCAGGAGATTCGGTCTATGCCGCATCTTAGCGCGCCTCGCCGCCGATTCCGCCGCTAGGGGTTTGCACCGAGCCGCCGATTTTCCGCTTTACATATCAGGCAGCCTGATATTAAATAAGCTCATCGGGCTGCTGCGGCGGTCAACGTTCATGGAGAAAACAGATGGGTTACGAAGGTCGCTGGAAAACCGTCAAGGTCGATGTCGCTGAGGGAATCGCGTGGGTGTCGCTCAATCGTCCCGAGAAACGCAACGCGATGAGCCCGACGCTGAACAAGGAAATGATCGAGGTTCTGGAAGCGGTCGAACTCGACGCGGAAGCGCAAGTTCTGGTGCTGACAGGCGAGGGCGACGCGTGGACCGCCGGCATGGACCTGAAGGAGTATTTCCGCGAAGTGGACGCCGGCCCGGAAATCCTGCAGGAAAAGATTCGCCGCGATGCATGCCGCTGGCAATGGCAGTTGCTGCGCATGTACGCGAAGCCGACCATCGCGATGGTCAACGGCTGGTGTTTCGGCGGCGGCTTCTCGCCGCTGGTGGCATGCGATCTCGCGATTGCCGCCGACGAAGCCGTGTTCGGCCTCTCCGAAATCAACTGGGGCATTCCGCCGGGCAATCTGGTGAGCAAGGCGATGGCCGACACCGTCGGGCATCGTCAGGCGTTGTACTACATCATGACGGGTGAAACATTCACGGGCCAGGAAGCGGCGCAGATGGGCCTCGTCAACAAGAGCGTGCCGCGTGCCGAACTGCGCGAAGCCACGCGCGTTCTCGCCGGCAAGCTGCTCGAAAAGAATCCGGTGGTGCTGCGCGCGGCCAAGAACGGCTTCAAGCGTTGCCGCGAACTCACGTGGGATCAGAACGAAGACTACCTGTACGCCAAGCTCGATCAGGCGCAGCATCGCGATCCTGAAGGCGGCCGCGAGCAGGGCCTGAAGCAGTTTCTCGACGACAAGGCGATCAAGCCGGGTTTGCAAACCTACAAGCGCTGATCGAGCGCGCGCGGATGCGCGCGAGAAAAGACAAGCGAGGAGACGAGCAACATGCATGAAGTGACGTTATTGATCGGCGGCGAGAGCCGCGGCGCGTCGGACGGCAAGACGTTCGAGCGCATCAATCCCGCGAGCGGCAAGCCTGCCTCGCGCGCGGCCGCGGCAACGCTCGCCGATGCCGACGCGGCAGTCGCCGCAGCCGCGCGGGCGTTCCCGGCATGGTCGGCGCTCGCGCCGACGGAGCGCCGCAAGCGTCTATTGGCCGCCGCCGATCTGATGGATGCGCGCACCGCGCAATTCATCGAAACCGGCGTCGCCGAAACCGGCGCGATGCCGAACTGGTACGGCTTCAATGTGATGCTGGCCGCCAACATGCTGCGCGAAGCCGCCGCCATGACCACGCAGATCGACGGCGACGTGATTCCCTCGGACGTGCCCGGCAGTCTCGCGATGGCGGTGCGTCAGCCGTGCGGCGTGGTGCTCGGCATGGCGCCGTGGAATGCGCCGGTGATTCTCGGCACGCGCGCGATCGCCATGCCGCTCGCGTGCGGCAATACGGTCGTGCTGAAGGCGTCGGAAGGCTGTCCGGGCGTGCATCGGCTGATTGGCGGCGTGTTGCAGGAAGCGGGCCTGGGCGAGGGCGTGGTGAACGTCATCACGCATTCCGCCGAAGACGCACTCGCGATCGTCGAGCGGCTGATTGCGCATCCGGCGGTACGGCGCGTCAACTTCACCGGCTCGACGCGGGTGGGGCGCATCGTCGCGCAACATGCCGCGCAGCATTTGAAGCCGGCTTTGCTCGAACTCGGCGGCAAGGCGCCGGTTGTCGTGCTCGACGATGCGGATCTGGATGCGGCCGTCGCCGGCATTGCGTTCGGCGCGTTCTTCAACCAGGGGCAAATCTGCATGTCCACTGAGCGCGTGATTGTCGACCGGAAGATCGCCGATGCGTTAGTGGAAAAGCTCGCGGCCAAGGCGCGCACTTTGAGAGCGGGCGATCCCGCTGCGGCGGATTCCGTGCTTGGCGTGCTCGAAAGCGCGGCCGCGGCGCGGCGCATCGAGGCGCTGGTCAAGGACGCGCATGAGAAGGGCGCAAGGCTGCCGGTCGGTTGTCATGTGGAGGGCGCGGTGATGCAGCCTGCGATAGTCGACGGTATAACGCCCGCGATGAAGCTCTACGCCGAGGAATCCTTCGGCCCCGTGGTCACGGTGCAGCGTGTCGACGGCGACGATGAAGCGATTCGCGTCGCCAACGACAGCGAATACGGTTTGTCGGCAGCGGTATTCAGCCGCGATGTGTCGCGCGCGTTGAGCGTGGCCAAGCGCATCGAATCGGGCATTTGCCACATCAACGGACCGACCGTGCACGACGAAGCGCAGATGCCGTTCGGCGGCGTGAAGAAGAGCGGCTATGGGCGCTTCGGCAGCAAGGCGTCGATTGCCGAATTCACGGACCTGCGCTGGATCACGATTCAAACCGGACCGCGGCACTATCCGATCTGATTCGCGTGCGGCTGGTACGCTGCAATCAGAGCCGTATCAACGCATGGAGAAGGTGGCTGCGCCGCATGAAGCGGAGCGCCCCCCGATGCCGTCATAGGCGGCGCGTAACAGGAGACAGGCTTTGCATTCCGAGCCGAAACAATCGAATGCCCCCGGCACGCCGACGCGCTATCGCGCCACGGCGATCGGTACTTCGTCGGTGCATGCGCAACGGCGCGGCGACACGTGGTATCTGCGCGCGGCCGAGCCGCTCGGCGAACATCCGCGGCGCATGACCGACCGGCTCGCGAGCGGTGCGCAAGCGCATCCCGAGCGCTGGCTGGCGGCACGCCGCGGTATCGACGGCGAATGGATCGGCGTGAGCTACGCGAAGGCGTTGCAAAGCGCTCGCGCTATCGGGCAGGCTCTGCTGGCCCGCAATCTTTCCGTCGAGCGGCCGGTCGCGATTCTCTCCGGCAACGATCTCGAGCATCTGCAACTGGCGCTGGGCGCAATGTGGGCCGGCATTCCGTATGCGGCGATTTCGCCGGCCTATGCGCTGGCTTCGGGCGACTTCGGCAAACTGCGTCATACGATCGATCTGCTCACGCCGGGACTCGTTCTCGTCAGCGACTACGATGTGTTCGCCAGGGCCATCGCAGCGGTGGTGCCTGCGGACGTCGAAGTCGTATCGGTCAACGGACCACGCGAGGTGCGTGCGGCGCATAGCGTGACGTCGTTCGATGACCTGCTGAACACGACGCCCACCACCGTCGACTCGGTTCACGCAACGGTGAGCCCCGACACCATCGCCAAATTTCTCTTCACGTCGGGCTCGACCAAACTGCCCAAGGCCGTGCCGACCACGCACCGCATGCTGTGCAGCAACCAGCAGATGCTGCTCGAAACCTTTCCCGAGTTCGCGCGGGAAGCGCCGGTTCTGGTCGACTGGCTGCCCTGGAACCACACCTTCGGCGGCAGCCATAACGCCGGCATCGCGCTCTACAACGGCGGCACGATCTATATCGACGACGGCAAACCCGTCAACGGCAAGTTCGAGGAAACGTTGCGCAATCTGCGCGAAATCGCACCGACCATCTACTTCAATGTGCCGAAGGGTTGGGAAGAACTGTCGATCGCGCTGGAGCACGACGCGCAATTGCGTGAGACGTTTTTCTCACGCGTGAAGGTGTATTTCTTTGCGGGTGCCGGCCTCTCGCAAGCCGCGTGGGACCGGCTGGAGCGGGTCACGGAAAAATACTGCGGCGAGCGCATTCGCATCATGGCGGGACTCGGCATGACCGAAACGTCGCCGTCATGCCTGTTCACCACCGGGCCGATCATGCGCGCCGGCTATGTCGGCTTGCCCGCGCCTGGCTGCGAGGTCAAGCTTGCGCCGGTCGGCGACAAACTCGAAGCGCGCTATCGCGGCCCGCACGTGATGGCCGGTTACTGGCACGCGAACGCCGGCGAGTCGGACAACGCATTCGACGAGGAAGGCTACTTTTGCAGCGGCGACGCGTTGCGCTTTGTCGATGTCGAGCGGCCGGAACTCGGCTTGCTGTTCGACGGACGCATTGCCGAGGATTTCAAGCTGAGCTCGGGCACGTTCGTGAGCGTCGGTCCCATGCGGGCGCGTGTGATTTCCGAGGGCGCGCCCTATGTGCAAGACGTGGTGGTCGCCGGCATGAATCGCGACGACGTGGGCTTGCTGGTGTTTCCGCGGCTCGCCGATTGCCGGCGGCTCGCGGGACTGCCTGAATCGGCGAGCGCGCGCGAAGTGGTGCAAGCGCCGGCGGTGCGGGCGCATTTCGCGGCTTTACTGGCGACGCTCAATCGCGGCGCGACCGGCGGCGCGACTACGATCGCGCGCCTGCGGCTCATGGACGTCGCGCCGTCGCTCGATCTCGGCGAGATCACCGACAAAGGCTCGATCAATCAGCGCGCGGTGTTGACGCATCGGGCCGCGCTCGTCGAGGCGATGTATGACGCGGCGCGGCGCGATTCCGCGGTGATTTACGCGGTCGCGGGTGGCGCGGCGTAATGCATGCGCCGGCGTGATCGGTGATCGGCTTGCGTTTCAGGAACACGAAGTGGCAGCCGCTGGTTCTGAAAGAGAATGGTCTACTGGGGTAAAAAAAGGCACTTAAGCAGAAGGGCTCGCAACAAAGTTGGCGCGGGTCAGCGCCAATCCACTGCCGCGCGGCGAAAGCGCTTCGCCGTATACAATTCGGCAGCGCCTGATTTTTGCCCCTACTGACCTGATCCCACTCATGCCGAATCCGACCCGGGCCTTCCTTCTCGGTCCGCTCCTGAAAGGCGTTTCACGCTCCTTCTACCTTACGCTGCGCGTGCTGCCCGCCGGCATGCGCGACCCCATCGGCCTCGCGTATCTGTTGGCGCGCGCGGCCGATACGATCGCCGACACGTCGCTCATTTCGCCGGAACAGCGCCTTGCGCTGCTGCTGTCGTTGCGCGACCAGGTGAACGGCGCAGCCGACGACGGCGCGCTGATCCGGCGCATGGCCGCGGAAGTGGCGGGCCAGCAGGCGCAGTCGGATGAAAAGGTGCTGCTCGAATCGCTCGGACCCGCGCTCGAAGTCTTGTCGCAACTCAGCGAGCCCGATCGCAAGGCGGTGCGCGAGATCGTATCGACGCTGACCGAAGGCATGGAATTCGATCTTCGCACCTTCCCCGACGAACGTTCCGGCCGGATCGCCGCGCTGCGCGAATACGACGAACTGGATCGCTATACGTATCTGGTGGCGGGTTGCGTCGGCGAATTCTGGACCACGATGACTTATGCGCATATGCCCGGTACGCTGAAGGAACGCCCCGAGACGATGGCGCGCCGCGGCGTGCGTTTCGGCAAGGCGTTGCAGATGACCAACGTGCTGCGCGATTGCGGGAAGGATTTGCGGATCGGCCGCTGTTATCTTCCCGGGACGCTGCTGGTTCGCCACGGGCTGAGCGCGCAAGATCTGCTGCTGCCGGGCAACTCCATGCGCGCGCGTCCGCTGTTGGTCGAGCTGCTGCGCAAGACGCTCGATCATTTTCGTGACGCGCTGGACTACACGCTGGCGATTCCCGCGTTCTCCGTGCGTTTGCGGCTCGCCTGCTTGTGGCCGATTCTGATCGGTCTGGAGACGCTGCTGTTGCTGGTGGATAACGACGCCTGGCTCGATCCTCAGAAGGTCTCGAAAGTGCGACGCAATCAGGTGTATCAGATCATCGCGTCGTCGCTGTTCATGGTGCCTTCGAACGCGCTGGTGCGGAACTCGATCGAGCAGCGCATCAGGCGGATCGAAGCGCGGCTCTGAACGTGGCGATATGAAGATGTAGCTAGCCCGGTGCGGAAGCACCGATAAGATGTGCGCCCGGCTACTCGTTGAAAAATGAATCTTGGCTGGATGGTCGCCTAAGCCGCCGACAACACCAAGCCAATCGCGCCGCAATATCACTTGATTTAATCTGCATCATTGAAAGGCGATCGATCGGGAAACCCCTAACACCGTGCATCGGTGGTTCGCGTTAGTCTCTTCGACAGAGGAGGCGGACATGAGACAGGCTTTCAATATTGCCGTGGTATTGCTGCTGGGCTATCTGCTAGCGGATAGGGCATTGATGCGCGCGCAAGCGGGCGAGACGGGAACGATAACCTGTCACCAGGGCGCGGAGATGGTCAAGGCTAACGCGTTGAAAAAAGGCTTCGGTGACGTCGGCGCCAGCAGTCAGGGGGACAATTTCCTGTCGAGCTGTCTTGTCACCGGCCGTGGCGAAGTGGGCGGTCTGGTCGCACGCGACTGAGCGGTTCATTACACAGTGCATCACGGAGACACGCAGGCGGGCATCGCCAAAGATGCGCCGCGAAAAAGCGCCTGGACCGTGGAGATCCAGGCGAAGTCACCGGGAGCCCGATGACGGAGGTATCGAATAAACCGCCGGCCCGCGATCGCCATGCTCGGTCGCGGGCCAGTTCGTTTGAGTCAAAGCGCGCGTTTCATTAGCGCTCGCCTGGCGCGAAAGCTAGCGCTTATTGCCCGAAGTAAATCGACTTCTGTCCGTTGGCGGCAGCCGCGCGGCCCACTTGCGACGAGCCGCCTGCCACACCACCGTAACCGCTTTGCGCCGGCTGTGCGGTGCCGTTTTGCGCATCGACGCGAGCTTGCGCGGCCTGAATGTCAGCCGGGTAGTGCGGGTCGTCGCGGCCCGGTTGATAACCGGCCTTTTCGAGTTGAATCAGTTCGGCGCGCACTTGCGCGCGGGTCACGGGCTGGTTGGACTGTGCAAACGAGGCAACAGGAGCGGCCAGTGCAGCGGCGATAACAACAGCTTGAATGAGCGATTTCATGATGAACTACCTCCAGTTCGGGTCTTTGTCGCATTACGAACGGTGTTGTTCGTAACCAGTGAGTGCATTGTAGGTTTGCGACTTCGACGGAGTAACCACCGACTTAGGTAATCTTTGTTGCTGGATTTGAGACAAACGAGCGGCATCTTGTGATGGCAGGGCAGAGGCACGCGACAAGCTGCTGCGTCCTCGCGTGCTGTTTTCAATCGCCGCCTTCCACGCTGCAAAAACAAAAATGCCGTTCAGTCAAAGACCGAACGGCATTCGTTCACGACACCCGCGTACCACGCGGGCTCAAACCTGAAACCGATCGCTCAAACCGCGGCCGGCCGCCACTTCAACAAGCGATGTTCGACGGCGGTCAACAGATAATCCGCGGCGAGTGCGACCACCGCCAGCACGATCATCGCCGCGAACACGCCGCTTGCGTTGAACGCGCCTTGCGCGGTGGAGATCAACAGGCCGATGCCCTGCTTGGAGCCGAGAAATTCGCCCACCACCGCGCCGACGAGAGCGAAGCCGAAGCTCACATGCAAGCTCGCAAGAATCCAGCTCAGTGCCGACGGAATCACCACCGACGTCGTCACCTGGCGGCGCGACGCACCGAGAATCTGCGCATTGGCGATCATGAACCGGTCCGCTTCACGCACGCCCTGGAACGCGTTGGCGAACACGACGAAGAACACCATCACCACGGCAAGCGCCACTTTCGAAGCCATCCCGAGACCCAGCGCGATCACGAACACCGAGCCGAGCACCACGCGCGGAATCGAGTTGGCGATCTTGATGTAGAGGCTGAACACGTCGGAGAGCAGCTTGTTGCGGCCAAGCACGATGCCGCAGAACACGCCCGCCACCGAGCCGATAAGGAAACCGAGCGCGGTTTCCTCGAGCGTCACCCATACCTGCGTCAGCAGCGGCCCTTGCGAGGTGCCGTTCACGAACCAGTCGACGATCTGATCGAAGATCGCGCTCGGCATCGAGAAGAAGAACGGGTCGATCCACTTCAGGCGCGCGGACAACTCCCAGCCGCCGAGCACCACCACCAGCACGACGATGCGCAGCGAAATCACCAGCGCATGGCGCTGCCGGATGCGTTTTTGCGCGACGCGTTCGACATGAGCGAGCGACGCGGCGTCGATGCCCGAAGGCATCATCTGTTCAGAGGTAGTCGTAGACATGTTTGCCGTTCCTTGATTAACCGATCTGCACTTCTTCGCGCAGGTCATGCCAGATGTCGCGCGAGATTTCGATAAAGCGTGGGTCGTAGCGGACCTCCGACGTGACGCGCGGACGCGGCAGATCGATTTCGTACACTTTCTTCAGCGTGGCGGGGCGCGCGGTCAGCACGAACACGCGGTCGGCAAGCGCAATCGCTTCTTCCAGATCGTGCGTGACGAACACCACCGAGCCGGCGCCCGCCCACAGTTGCAGCAACTCGTCCTGCATCAACGTGCGCGTTTGCATGTCGAGCGCCGAGAAGGGCTCGTCCATCAGCAGGATTTCCGGCCTGTTGATGAAGGTTTGCGCGAGCGCCACGCGCTTTCTCATGCCGCCGGAGAGTTGATGCGGGTAGTGCTTGCCGAACTTGTCGAGGCCCACGCGGCGCAGCCATTCATTGGCTTCGTCGTACGCGGCGGATTTCGAGCGACCGCGATACAGCGGACCGGCCGCCACGTTGTCGAGCACCGAGCGCCACGGGAACACGGCGTCCGCCTGAAACACGAAGCCGATGCGCGGATCGATGCCGTCGACCGGCGCGCCCATCACGCGCACTTCGCCGGTGGTGGGCTTCAGCAAGCCGGTGATCATGCTGAGCGTGGTCGACTTGCCGCAACCCGTCGGGCCGACAATCGCGACGAATTCGCCGCGCGCCACCGACATGCTGAAGTCGCGCAACGCGATCGTCGCCTTGCCGTCGGGAGAAATGAAACGGCACGATACGTTGCGCATCTCGATAGCTGGCGTATCGCGTGACATGGATGGATTCATCGGCTGGGGCCTCGCTGTTCTCGTGATGTGTCTCGTGATGTCGAAGGGGTGTTACTTCGCCGCGGTTTTGACCGGCGCCGACACGTAGTCGTTGGTGTACGTCTTGGCGAGGTCGATATGCTTGCCCTTCACCGACGGGTTGAATGCCGACAATACTTTCAGCACCGTGTCGGGGCCGTCGGCGGGCATCTTGCCGTCCTTCGTGAACATCGGCAGCGACGCCTTCAGCGCGCCGACATAGAGGTCTTTGTTGTTGCCGTAGTAGTCCTTCGGCATCTTCGCGGCGATCTCCTCGGCGCTATGCGTCGCGATGAAGTTCAGCGTCTTCGCGAACGCATGCGAGAGTTTCGCGGCGTCGTCCTTGTGCGACTCGGCCCACGCGCGCTGCACGTAGAAGCTCGAAGCCGGATAGGTTCCGCCGAGCGCGGCGCGCGTGCCTTCCAGCGTGCGCATATCGACCAGCACCCTGGCGTCGCCGGTCTTCAGCAGTTGCGAGACGGTCGGCTCGGTCGTCATGCCCGCGTCGATGCGGCTTTGCTTGATGGCCGCGATAAAGCTGTTGTCCGCGCCCACCGGCAGCAACGTGTACTGCGAGCTCGGCACGCCGCCGCGTTGCGCGAGATATTGTGTGAGGAAGCTCGTCGATGAACCGAGGCCGGTCACGCCGAGCGTCTTGCCCTTGACGTCGGCCATGCTCTTGAGCGTGCCCGCGGCCTTGGTGGAGACCATCTCCACCTCGCCCGGCACCTGGCCGAAAATCACCAGCGCCTCCACTTCCTTGCCCTTGCTCTGCAGATCGATGGTGTGGTCGTAGAAACCCACCACGCCTTGCACCGCGCCCGCGAGCAGTTCGTTTTCCGCGTCGACGCCCGCCGGTTGCGAGAGGATTTCGACGTCGAGGCCTTCGTCCTTGAAGTAGCCGAGCTGCTCGGTGAGCTTGGCCGGCAGATAGATGATCTTGGTGGCGCCGCCGACCATGATCGTCAGCTTCTCGGCATGAGCGGCAGCCGAGGCGGCGGCAAGGGTGAACGCAACACCTGACACAGCGGCAATCTGGCGCAAGGTACGCATGAAGCAGTCTCCGTAGGTTTGTCGCCGCTGGGTGGAAAATGCGGCGCTTTCTGGGTGAATGGAGGCGAGTATAGAAATCGCAAACCTTCTGCCAGCTTTCGGGGACGTGGCTAAATCATGGGTGTTAACCCGAAAACCCGCCGAAAACCCGCCGAGACACCCGCCGAGAGACTTGCCGCGAATACTCGAAGGCCTGCCGCGAACCCCATGCGGTGCGCGCAAAGCCCTTGTTTTACGGCACAATCGACGATCTGACTTTCGCGTTCCCGCCATGAAGCTGCTGCTCATCGAAGACAATCCCACGCTCGCGCACTGGCTCGCCAGGATGCTGGAACAGGAGGCGTTCGCGCTCGACGCGGTGCAGGACGGCGACTCCGCCGACCGTCTATTGCGCACGAATCATTACGACGTGATTCTGCTCGACCTCAATCTGCCGCAACTGTCCGGCAAGAACGTGCTGCGCCGTCTGCGTCAGCGCGGCGACTCGACGCCGGTGCTGATTCTGACGGCGAGCGGCTCCATCGACGAAAAGGTGGAACTGCTCGGCGCCGGCGCGGACGACTACCTCGTCAAGCCGTTCGAAGTGCGCGAGCTGGTTGCGCGCATCAAGGTGGCGATCCGCCGCCAGTCACCGTCGAAGGCGAGCGAGGTGGTGTGCGGCGATCTCGCGTTCGACATCGACACGCGCCAGTTCACGCTGAAGGGCGCGCCGCTGAACGTCACGCCGCGCGAGCGTTCGGTGCTCGAAACGCTGATCCTGCGTCTGGGCAAAACGGTGACGAAGCCCGCGCTGGTCGACGCGATCTTCACGCTCGCGGACGAACCGAGCGAGGACGCGGTGGAAATCTACATCTCGCGGCTGCGCAAGAAACTCGACGGCAGTTCGGCGGCGATCGTCACGTTGCGCGGGCTCGGCTACCTGTTGCGCAAGAAAGAAGATGACCAATAGCTTGCGCGTGCGTTTGTTGTGGTGGCTGCTCGTGCCGCTCGCGCTATACGTGTTCGTCACCGGCAAGGCCGAATACGACAACGCGCGGCGCACCGCGGATCTGGTGCAGGATAACCAGTTGATTTCGTCGGCGCGCATGATCGCGGGCGAAGTGCAATGGGTGGACGGCTTCCTGCGCGTGGACGTGCCGCCCGCCGCGCTCGAAATATTCGCGTCGCCTTATCGCGACCAGGTGTTCTACAGCGTGAGCGTCGACGATGGCCGCCTGCTCGCGGGCACGCCCGACTTCCCGCCGCGCCCGGCGCAGCGCCCCGATACCCCCGATCATTACGACGCCGCTTTGCAAGGCCGTGCCGTGCGCGCGGTCGGCCTCGTTCGTCTGATGTACGACAATGGCGTGACGCGCCGCGTGCGCGTGACGGTCGGCAAGACCGTGCACTCGCGCGATGCGATGGCGCAGGAATTGTGGCAGCCGCAACTCGTGCGGCAGATCGAAATGATCGCGCTGGCGGTGGCGCTGGTTTGCATCGGCCTCACGTTCGAATTGCGGCCCTTGATGAAAGTGAAGGACGAGGTCGCCGACCGCGATCCGATGCAACTGGAGCCGATTCGCGTCGAGCGCCTGCATACGGAGTTGCGGCCGATCGTCGAGGCGATCAATCAGTGCATTGCGCGGCTCGGCGTGCAAGTCGCCGCGCAACGGCGCTTCATTGCCGACGCCGCCCACCAGTTGCGCACGCCGCTTACGCTGCTCGGCACGCAATTGCAGTTCGCGCGTCAGCAGGACGGCTTGAATCCCGCACTCGACGAAGCGCTCGCGGCCATGCATCGCAGCAATCGTTCGATGGTCGGGCTGACCAACAAGCTGCTGTTGCTGGCGCAGGCCGAAGCCGCCGACAACACGCAACTGGCCGTTGAAACGGTGGATCTCGTCGCGCTGGCCATGGAAGTGGTGGAGGACCTGGCGCTGCTCGCGCAGGCTCGGGACATCGACCTCGGTGCGGAATTGAGCGGCGTTGCGCCGGTGGCCGGGCATCGCGGCATGCTTCAGGCGCTGATCGCCAACCTGGCCGAGAACGCGATCCGCTATACGGGCAGCGGCGGCCATGTCACGGTTGCGGTGCATGCCGGCGTCGATACGGTCAGCGTGAGCGTGCTGGACGACGGCCCCGGCATTCCGGCCGAGTCGCGCGGCCGCGTGTTCGAACCGTTCTTCCGCGCGTCGACGGATACCGAAGGCACGGGGCTCGGTCTCGCGATCGTGCGCGAGATCGCGGACGCGCATCATGGCGAGATCACGCTCAAGCCGGGCGAAGGCGGCAAGGGCGTGCACGTGACGGTGTCGTTTCCGCGCGCCAAGGCGCAGCGGGCGGAGAAGGTTTAAAAGTTTGAATCGCCCATCGAGCGCTTCTCGCGGATGCGCGATAGGAAGGAGACACTCACACAATGCGCAACGCCTCACTGAGCTTTTCGCGCGCGTTCCATGCGGCAGTCGCGGCGTTTTTCACACTCTTTCTGCTGGCTCCGGCGGCGGCGTCCGCGCAGGACGATGCGCCCGGGAAAGTCGCGATCATGGTGGGTGGCATCACCAAGCTCATCTATCTTCCGGTGTTCCTGACGGAGCAGCTTGGCTACTTCAAGGCCGAAGGCCTCGACGTGGAACTGCTGTCGCAAACGGCGGGCGTCGACGCGGAGAACGAATTGCTGGCGGGCGCGGTGCAAGGGGTGGTGGGTTTTTACGACCACACCATCGTTTTGCAGAGCAAGGGCAAGGAGGTAAAGAGCATCGTCGTGCTCGGCCAGGTGCCCGGCGAAGTGGAAATGGTGTCGGCGAGAGCTGCCGATTCGATTAAAAGCATGGCCGACGTCAGGGGCAAGACGCTCGGCGTGACCGGGCTCGGTTCGTCGACCAATTTTCTGACGCAGTATCTGGCGAGACTCGAGGGCGTGCCGAACTCGCAATACACGCTGCTGCCGGTGGGCGCGGACAGAAGCTTTATCGCGGCGATCAGGCAAGGCCGCATCGACGCGGGCATGACGACCGAGCCCACGGTCTCGCAACTGCTCAAATCCGGCGATGCGAGGATTCTCGTGGACATGCGCAACGTCGAGGGCACGCGTGCCGCGCTCGGCGGCACGTATCCGGCTTCCAGCCTGTACGTGCAGAGCGCATGGCTCGATACGCACCCGCGGGAAGCGGCCAAACTCGCGCGTGCTTTCGTGAGGACACTGCAATACCTGCATACGCACAGCGCCGAGGAAATCGCCGCGCGGATGCCGAAAAACTTCATCGGCAACGACAAGGCGCTTTATGTCAGCGCATTGAAGGCATCGTTGCCGATGTTCACGGTCGACGGCAGGATGCCGGCCGACGGTCCGCGCACCGTACTCAAGGTGCTGTCGGGTTTCAATCCCTCGGTGAAGGGACGCCACGTCGATCTGTCGAGAACGTTCACCAATCAGTTCGTCGACGAAGTAAAACCCTAAGCTGGATGTGTGCGTATCGCGAGACCGCGGCAACGCCCGCGCCTTTTAATAACGCCCAACGCAAGTTCAAAACGCGGCGCTGTAAATCGCCAATGCATCGTCCTCGGTGAGCGGCCTGGGATTGTTGACCAGCAGCCGCGTTTGCAACATGGCGTCGCTCGCCATCCGTTCGAGTCCGCTGCGTTCGATGCCGACATCGCGCAGCCGCGCCGGAATCGCCGTGGCGGCGATCATCTGTTCGAGCCGTTCGATCAGCGCCTGCGTCTTGCTGGCGGCGCTGCCGGTCGCGCCCGGCATGATCACGTCCGCGAGTTCTGCATACAGATGCGCCGCCGCCTCGGCGTTGAACCGCAGCACGTGTGGCAGCACGAGCGCATTCGAAAGACCGTGCGGCACGTGGTAAATGCCGCCGATCGGATACGCGAGCGCATGCACCGCGGCCACCGGCGAATTGGCAAACGCCTGGCCCGCGAAGGTCGCGCCGAGCAGCATGGCTTCGCGTGCCTCGCGGTTTCGGCCGCTCTCGCACGCAGGCAGCAGATTGCGCGACAACAGTTCGAGCGCTTTAATCGCGAGCATGTCGGAGATCGGGTTCTTCAGATGCGCGGACGTGTACGCCTCGATCGCATGCACCATCGCGTCGATGCCGGTTGCGGCGGTCGCGGCCTTGGGCAAACCGAGCGTGAGTTCGGCGTCGAGAATCGCCAGATCGGCGATCAACTGCGGGGCGACCACGCCCATTTTCTTCGCCTCGCCAACCGTCACGATCGACACGGCCGTCACTTCCGAACCGGTGCCCGCGGTGGTCGGCATCTGCACGAGCGGCAGGCGGGAGACCACGATCTTGTTCACGCCGTACATGTCGGCGAGTGTTTGCTGTTCCTGCGGAGCCAGCACGGCGATCAGCTTCGCCACGTCCATCGACGAGCCGCCGCCCAGGCCCAGCACGATCTGCGCACCCGCCGTCCGCGCGCGCGAAGTTGCTTCGAGCACAATGTGTTCGGGCGGATCGGCGATCACGTCGTCGATTACGGTGGCGTTCCAGCCGTGCGCGGCGAGGTCGGCGAGCGCGGGATTCAGCAGCCCGCTCTTGTGAAGGAAAGCGTCGGTGACGACGCACAGGCGCGTAAGCGATGGAAATTGCGCGCGCAATAGAGCGCCGAGGCGGCGCGCGGCGCCGAACTCGACCAGCATGGCCGGCACGGTCTGGAAGCGGAATGCGTTCGTCATTTAGCGTCTCCTTGCATCGCATGGCTCGCGGCGTTGCGCCGATCGGGCTGCGGAATGGTGTTTTTGCGGCGGTAAAGGCTCGCGGCCTCGCGGGAAAAATGCGGGAAGCGAGAGCTGGAGCGCAGGCGTTAGTTGTACCAGATTCGGATCGGCTGCTCGCGTGCCTTTGATGTTGCGCGGTTGGATTAAGCGGGCAAATGAGGCGGGCGAACGAAGCGGCCAACTACGGCGGTGAAGCGCCCAAACACCACGAACGCGGCCACATAAAGCCGACGGTCGAGCGCCAAAACCATGCGATTCAGCAGGACATTCGAGGTCTTTGTTGAGAACGGTTCGCATTTGGGCTAGATTGATGCCCTGTCCTTTGAGAACGCGGAGCGAATTCATGGCCGAAGTGCTGATTCGACGGGAGCCTTGGGCAACGACACCCACGCCGGTTCTCGATGCCGGAACCGCATATCCGCCCGCGTTTCAAGCCGGCTGGCGTGACGAAGCCGGCACGAGCGGTCCGAAAGCCGGACGCCTCGCTTATTTCGGCGCGCCGCCGACCCCATCGCTCACGCAAAAGGATCCCCTATGACCACGCTTTCGATGCCGCAGATCACCCTTGCCGATCTCTCGATCGAGCCGGGACTGCCGACAGTCGTCTCGCCGCGCGCCGGCGCGGAGATTTCTCTGCAAGCGGTTGCGCCGCTGCTGCATGCGATCGTCGACGACACGCTGGAGCACGCGGGCGGCGTGCTGTTCACCGGCTTTCGCGTGCACTCGATCGAGGCCTTTCAAAGCTTCGCGGGCTCGTTCGGGCATCCGCTGATCGGCTATGAATTCGCGTCGACGCCGCGCAGTCAGGTGGAGGGGGCGGTCTACACGTCGACCGAATATCCGCCGCATCGCTCGATTCCGTTGCATAACGAGCAGTCGTACACGCGCGAATGGCCGCTGCGCATCTGGTTTCACTGCGCGCTCGCCGCGCGTTCGGGCGGCGCGACGCCGATTGCGGACAGCCGCGCGATCCACGGAGCGCTCGATCCGGCGCTCGTCGCGCGCTTTGCCAAACGTGAGCTGCTTTACGTGCGCAACTTCGGGCAAGGGCTCGATCTGCCGTGGGAGCAGGCTTTCGGCTCGGATGATCCGCGCGTGGTCGAGCGCATTTGCCGGACTCGCGGCATCGAATGCGAATGGCGCGACAGCGACGACGGCGAACTGCTGTTGCGCACGCGCGAACGCTGCCAGGCGGTGGCGCGTCATCCGCGCACGGGCGAGCTTGTCTGGTTCAACCAGGCAAATCTGTTCCACCTGTCATCGCTCGACGAGGACATGCAGGAGGCGCTGATTGATTCGGTCGGGCTCGAAAACGTGCCGCGCAATGTGTATTACGGCGACGGCGAGCCGCTGGAGGCCGAGGCGCTTGCCGAAATCCGCGGCGTGCTCGATCAGCAGCGGATCGTGTTTCCGTGGCGGACGGGCGACGTGCTGATGCTCGACAACATGCTGACCGCGCACGCGCGCGATCCGTTCGAAGGACCGCGCAAGGTCGTCGTGGCGATGGCGCAGAGCCACAGCGAAGGCCAGGACCGGGGATAAGCGGTCACGCGGACGGCCGCGCCAGCGGCTCGAAGCGCTCGTCGCGGGACTTCGCGGGACTTGCTCCGCTGGTCCCGGCGCGGCTCGGAACGCCCCCGGCGCGACCAATGGCCCAGGCGGCCAATATGCGAACAATTCGCAGCCGGGCATCGGTTTCACCGCCCAAGTCCTCTATAAGACATCTGAATTTCGGCATAGGGCATTCGCCTGAAAGCCTTATCTGGCGGGGCTTTGACCTGTCGGGCATGTTTCCGGGATATGTTTGTTTAGCAGCGAGTCGAGGAAAACGCGCATATACTCTCGGTCGGGCCGTAAAAAGTAGTGCTGCGGGTTGCGCTGCGTTTTTGCTGCTTCGTCGCGAATTCGCTGGCTCAGCGCTACCCACGCTCTGTCCCTCACTTCACCTAGCAAAGCATTGAACATGTCCACACCGCCGAAGATCATCTACACCCTGACCGACGAAGCCCCCGCGCTGGCGACTTACTCGCTGCTGCCGATCGTCAAGGCGTTCACGCGCTCGTCCGACGTGATCGTTGAAACGCGCGATATCTCGCTTGCCGGCCGGATCATCGCTGCATTTCCGGACTACCTGACCGCGGAACAGAAGGGCTCCGACGATCTGGCGGAACTGGGCGGACTCACCACGCGTCCCGAAGCGAACATCATCAAGCTGCCGAACATCAGCGCGTCGGTGCCGCAACTGAAGGCGGCGATCACCGAACTGCGCGATCAGGGCTACAAGCTGCCGTCCTATCCTGACGAAGCCAAAACCGACGCGGAAAAAGACGTCAAGGCGCGCTACGACAAGATCAAGGGCAGCGCCGTCAACCCGGTGCTGCGCGAAGGCAATTCGGACCGCCGCGCGCCGTTGTCGGTGAAGAACTACGCGCGCAAGCATCCGCACAAGATGGGCGCATGGTCGGCTAATTCGAAGTCGCATGTCTCGCACATGAGCGGCGGCGATTTCTACGGCAGCGAAAAGTCCGCGCTCATCGCGGCAGCGGGCAGCGTGAAGATCGAACTGGCGGCCGCGGACGGCAGCAAGACGGTCCTGAAAGAAAAGACGGCGGTGCAGGCGGGCGAGATCATCGACGCTTCGGTGCTCTCCAGGAATGCGCTGCGCAGCTTCATCGAAGCGGAAATCGCCGATGCGAAGAGCAAGGGCGTGCTGTTCTCGGTGCACCTGAAAGCCACCATGATGAAGGTGTCGGATCCGATCATCTTCGGTCACGTGGTCTCGGTGTTCTACAAAGACGTGCTCACCAAGCATGCCGACGCGCTCGCGCAAGCCGGCTTCAACCCGAACAACGGTATCGGCGATCTGTACGCGCGCCTGAAAGACCTGCCGGCCGAAACGCGCGAAGCGATCGAGGCGGACATCAAGGCGCAGTACGAACAGCGCCCGCCGCTCGCCATGGTCAACTCTGACAAGGGCATCACCAGCCTGCACGTGCCGAGCGACGTGATCGTCGACGCCTCCATGCCGGCCATGATTCGCGAGTCGGGCAAGATGTGGGGCGCGGACGGCGCGCTGCACGACGCCAAGGCGGTGATTCCAGACCGTTGCTACGCCGGCGTCTACCAGGCTGTGATCGAAGACTGCAAGAAGAACGGCGCTTTTGACCCGGTCACGATGGGCACGGTGCCGAACGTCGGCCTGATGGCGCAAGCCGCCGAAGAATACGGTTCACACGACAAGACGTTCCAGATTCCGGCGAACGGCGTGGTCCGCGTGATCGACGCAGCCGGCACGGTGCTGCTCGAACAAGCGGTGGAAGCCGGCGACATCTGGCGCATGTGCCAGGTCAAGGACGCACCGGTCCAGGATTGGGTCAAGCTCGCGGTGAACCGCGCGCGCGCCACCAATACGCCGGCCGTGTTCTGGCTCGACTCCGCTCGCGCCCATGATGCGCAGATCATCAAGAAGGTCGAGCAGTACCTGAAGGACCACGACATCAGCGGTCTGGACATCCGCATCATGACGCCGGTCGAAGCCACGAAGTTCTCGCTGGAGCGTATCCGCGCCGGCAAAGACACGATCTCGGTCACCGGCAACGTGCTGCGCGACTACCTGACCGACCTGTTCCCGATCATGGAACTCGGCACCAGCGCGAAGATGCTGTCGATCGTCCCGCTCATGGCCGGTGGCGGCATGTTCGAAACGGGCGCAGGCGGTTCGGCGCCGAAGCACGTTCAGCAACTGGTCGAGGAAGGCTTCCTCCGTTGGGATTCGCTCGGCGAATTCCTGGCGTTGGCTGCGTCGCTCGAACATTTGAGCAACGCGTACCACAACCCGAAGGCGCAGATTCTGGCGAAAACGCTGGATCAGGCAACCGGCAAGTTCCTCGACAACGACAAGTCGCCGGCACGCAAGGTGGGCGGTCTCGACAACCGCGGCAGCCACTTCTACCTCGCGATGTACTGGGCTGAAGCGCTGGCCGCGCAAACCGAGGACGCCGCGCTGCAGGCGCAGTTCGCCGGCGTGGCAAAGGCCATGGCCGACAACGAAGCGAAGATTCTCGCGGAGTTGGCTGCGGCGCAAGGAAAGCCGGTGGATATCGGCGGTTACTACCGTCCGAATGTCGAGCTCACGAGCAAGGCCATGCGCCCGAGCGCCACGCTGAACAAGATCGTGGATGCGGTTGCCTAAGCCGTGAAGTAACGCATTGAAGCAGGCAGTAGATATGACGATGGCGCTCTCGAGCGCCATCGTCGTTTCCGCCTTCAGGTGATGGCCAGTCATGCCGGGCATCACACGTGAACGATTTCCCAGTCGCTGAGTTTTTCCGGAATTTCCAGCGTCGACGTATCCACCTCGGACAGATGCGGGCAGGTCAAGCCGCGTGCGACTTCATCGGCAGCCTGTTGCGGGCTGGAAAACTCTCCGAGCGTCTCGTTGCCGTAGGTTGCTTCCCAACCTCCGTGCCCCGGCAAAATGTAGAACGCTCCCTGGGTCGAGCCAAAGCGAAAGCCTTTCATTTTTAGTCTCCCAATTGCCAATTAAAAACCGCGAGGTCGGGACGGCTTCCTGCGTTCGGCCGGAGACGGCGTGACTGCGCTTTTGTCTCGTCAACCCGGCTTGACCACCTGAACCGCCGACTCATGTAAAGGAGTCTACGTCAGCGGGCAGCGGCGCAAGCCGGTGTTCGACGGCTAATTCCATCTAAAAATTTTGTTTAAAAATAATGGCTTGCAGGCTTTGTTCCGCGATGTGCAACGTGGGGCGGCATTGCGAAATGGCCGGTTTGTGCCACGCACCACGACTTTTTACGAAGCAATGGCTCATGCCGCATCGTGAAATATTGGCGTCTTGCGGGGAAGCGTTGCAGCGCGAAAGCAAAGTCATGCGGCTTGCCCTCGCCGTCCGCGATCAGAAAAGCAAACGGCGCAGAAAGCCGAGCATCACTCGATTGAATTGAGCCGGCCTCTGTAGCGGCGCGAAATGGCTCACGCCCGGCAGCAGAACGAACTCCGCATCTGGAATGCTCTGCGCGAGATAGTCGGCGTGTTCCCGCTTGATGAACTCGTCGTGCTCGCTCAGCACGATCGCGACGGGCACCTCGATCCGAGCCAGATCGTGAGCGCCGTAGTTAGGTTCGGTCTTCATCATCTCGCTGACCGCGCCGACGAATGCGTCGAAGTCGCGAGGCGTCGCGGAGAGTTGCGCATAGTCTCTGGCGTGCCGACTGAAGCAGCGATCGATCACCGGTGTCGGCACGAATTCCTTCGTGCCGCTCGGGTCCATGTTGCAGCCGAAGAAGAACACCCCCGCAACGCGTTCGGGAGCCGTGATGCCCAACACCATCGCGATGCAGGCGCCGTCGCTCCAGCCCACCATGGCGGCGCGCGCGATTTGCAGCGCATCCATGACGGCGAGTACGTCGGATGCCATCAACTCGTACTTGTAAGGCCGCGCGTCGCGCGTGCTGCGGCCGTGGCCGCGGCTGTCGACGACCACCACGCGATGTCCCGCGCCAAGCAGCGCCGGCACCTGGTAGCCCCAGTTGCCGCTGTGCCCGAGGCCGCCGTGCAGCAGAATCACCGGCGCGCCGACGCCATATGACGCGTACCAGATGCGCGCCCCTTCATGCTCGACGTAGCCATGATCGTTCGAGACGGGCAGCGGCGGCGCGCCGTGTGCTTCGAACTGTTCGAGGTTGTCGTCGTGGGATTCCGTGGTGGGTTCCATCGCTGTTGTCTCCGCTGCCGTTGGAGCCGCCAGATAATCGCGCGGAACGACTTATTGCCCGCCCGGCTTGCTCAACTCATGCGCGCGGCGCAGTCTTTCGCGGCTGTTGCTCAAATGCATGCGCATGGCGGCGCGCGCGTCGTCCGGGTCCTGACGTTCTATCGCCCGATAAATCATCTGATGCTCGTTGAGTACATTGCGCAGGTGCTCGATATGGTCGAGCTCCGCGATCTCCGCCGAGCCGAGCCGCGTGCGCGGACTCACGGACCGTCCGAGTTGACTGAGCACATCGAAGAAATAGCGATTGCCGCTGGCGCGCGCGATTTGCAGATGGAACTCGATGTCGTGCGCGAGCGTGTCGGTGCTGCCGCGCTCGAGTTCCGCTTCGAACCGCTCCAGCGCGCCGCGGATCTGCTTGAGATTCTGCTCGGTGCGGCGTGCCGCGGCGAGCGCCGCCGAGGCGGCCTCCACGTCGATACGGAATTCGATGATCGCCATCGCGTCCAGCATGTTGGACAGATCGGCGGTGGGCAACTGCATGGTTTTTTCCGCGGACGGCGCCAGCACGAATGTGCCGATGCCGTGACGCGTCTCCACCACCTTGGCCGCCTGGAGGCGCGAAATTGCCTCGCGGACCACGGAGCGGCTCACCGAGAGCTGCTTCATCATCGCGACTTCGGTGGGGATGCGGTCTCCCGGCCTCAGCGCGCCGCGGCGGATTTCATCGGAAAGGGTGGCCACCACCTTCTCAGTTAGGCTGCTCATTGCTGGGACTTGTTGGCTAATCGACTGGAAATGCGCAGGACGCGCGGGCGAGCGGCCTCATTGGACGGCTCAACGTCGCCATCATAACTGGGAACGACGCGTGCATCGCGACGCGGGTTCTCGGCCGGAAATGAGCCGAGGGGCTGCAAAGGCCCGGGGGCGGATGGTAGCAGAATCGCAAATGTCATCGGACGTCTTAGTTCGAGATGTTTTCCATTGTCGCGTGTCGCAACAGGGAGCCTTAGCCCATATGAAGGCAGGGTAAACACCGCATTGGAATCGTTGTATCGAAAATTGTAGACTGTCGTCGGACAACGTATCACAAATTCGGCGAGGCGCGATCCCACCAGGACACCCGCCGCGTGACGTGACATCAGGCCGCTTGACGGCCCCAATCGGAGACCACCCTTGACACCAGCTCTCACCACGACGAACCCGCTCGACTCCGCGGTCTCGAAGGTCAAGCGGCACGTGCTGCCGCTTTTCCTGATCATGTTCATCGCGAACTACATCGACCGCGTGAACATCGGCTTCGCGAACGCCCACATGCAGACCGATCTCGGCATTGGCGCGGCGGCCTATGGTTTGGGAAGCGGTTTGTTCTTCATCGGCTATGCGCTGTTCGAGGTGCCGTCGAACGTGTTGATGCAGAAGTACGGTGCGCGCGCATGGCTGACGCGCATCATGGGGACATGGGGGCTCGTCGCGGCCGGCATGGCCTTCGTATGGAACGACACGTCTTTCTACGTGCTGCGTTTCCTGCTCGGCGTCGCCGAGGCCGGCTTCTTCCCCGGCGTGGTTTTCTACTTCACGCAATGGCTTCCGCAAAAAGAGCGCGGCAAGGCCATCGCGGTGTTCCTTGGCGGCTCCGCGCTGGCGTCGGTGCTGTCGGGACCGATCACCGGCAGTCTGCTGTCCATTCGCGGACTCGGCCTGCACGGCTGGCAATGGATGTTCCTCATCGAAGGCGGTTTCTCGGTCGCCCTGTGCGCCGTGAGCTGGATGCTGCTGAAGTCGCGCATTCGCGACGCATCGTGGCTGACCGCTGACGAACAACACGCGCTCGAATCGTCGATCGCGGCGGAGCAAGCCGAGCGCGAGGCCGCCGGCAGCGCGCATCTTCCCGCGATAAAACTGTTGAAGGATCCGCAGATCCTGCTGTTCTGCTTCCTCTATTTCTCGATTCAATTGACCATTTACGCGGCCACGTTCTGGTTGCCGACGATCATTCGCAAGATGGGCGGGCTGTCCGATTTCCAGGTCGGGATGTTCAATGCGATTCCCTGGCTGATCGCGATGGTGGCGATGTACTGCTTTGCTATGTTGTCGGCGAAGTGGCGCTTTCAGCAGGCGTGGCTGGCGGTGGCGCTCGTCATCGCGGCATGCGGGTTGTTCGCGTCGACCTCGGGCAATCCGGTTCTCTCGTTCGTCGCGATCTGCTTCTCGGCAATCGGCTTCAAGGCGGCGGCTTCGCTCTTCTGGCCGATTCCACAGGGCTATCTCGATGCGCGCGTGGCCGCCGCGGTGATCGCGCTGATCAACTCGGTGGGTAATCTCGGCGGGTTTTTCGCGCCGGCCACGTTCGGTTATCTCCAGCAGCACACCGGCTCGATTACCGGCGGTCTTTATGCGTTGGGCGTGGCTTCGCTGATCGCGGCGGCAGCCGGTTTCCTGACGCGCAATCGGCGGGTCAATCGCGACGTGCTGCCGGAGGTTCTCCACAGCAAGGCGCATTGACTACCATGATCTTTGGAACCGCCGATCATGAAGCGCGCGCTTTCCTTTTCCCTCCGGCACGGGTGTTGAACGCGAAGGCGAACGCGAACGCGCGCCGCAATGATCCTCGCCCTGCCGCCCCACTCATTCAACCGCTTCCATTCTTATGCCAACGAACACAACTCAATTGAACGCCACACCCACGGTCACCGAATTGCGCGTCGTCCCCGTTGCCGGCCGTGACAGCATGTTGATGAATCTGAGCGGCGCGCATGGCCCGTTCTTCACGCGCAACATCGTCATTCTGCGCGACAGCGCCGGCCATACCGGCGTCGGCGAAGTGCCCGGCGGCGAGAGCATCCGCAAGACGATCGACGATGCACGTCCGTTCGTGGTCGGCCAGTCGATCGGCAATCTGCAAGCAATGTTGAACAAGGCGCGCACGCAGTTCGCCGACCGCGACGCGGGCGGGCGCGGCCTGCAAACCTTCGATCTGCGCACCACCATTCACGCGGTCACCGCGCTCGAAGCCGCGCTGCTCGACCTGCTCGGCCAGCATCTCGGCGTGCCGGTTGCGGCCCTGCTCGGCGAAGGCCAGCAACGCGACGAAGTGGAAATGCTCGGCTACCTGTTTTATATCGGCGATCGCAACAAGACCGATCTGCCGTACGCGAGCGGCGCGCAAGGGCGCGACGACTGGGAGCGCGTTCGCACCGAGGAAGCGATGACGCCCGAAGCGGTCGTGCGTCTCGCCGAGGCGGCGCAGGCGCGTTACGGCTTCAACGACTTCAAGCTGAAAGGCGGCGTGCTGCCCGGCGACGCCGAGATCGAAGCCGTGACGGCGCTCGCCGAACGCTTTCCCGATGCCCGCGTCACGCTCGATCCGAACGGTGCGTGGTCGCTGGCGGAAGCCATTCGCCTGTGCCGCGACAAGCACGACGTGCTCGCTTATGCGGAAGACCCATGCGGCGCGGAAAACGGCTACTCGGGCCGCGAGGTCATGGCGGAATTCCGTCGCGCGACCGGCTTGCCGACGGCCACCAACATGATCGCCACCGACTGGCGTCAGATGGGTCACGCGATCCAGTTGCAGTCCGTGGATATTCCGCTTGCCGACCCGCATTTCTGGACCATGCAGGGCTCGGTGCGCGTGGCGCAGATGTGCAACGACTGGGGCCTCACGTGGGGCTCGCATTCGAACAATCACTTCGACATTTCGCTCGCGATGTTCACGCACGTCGCGGCCGCGGCGCCCGGCAAGATCACCGCGATCGACACGCACTGGATCTGGCAGGACGGCCAGCGTTTGACGCGCGATCCGCTGCAAATCGTCGGCGGCAAGGTGAAGGTGCCGCAGGCGGCGGGACTCGGCGTCGAGATCGACATGGACGAGATCGAGAAGGCGCACGCGCTGTATCAGCAACACGGCCTGGGCGCGCGCGACGACGGCGTCGCCATGCAGTACCTGATTCCCAACTGGAAATTCGACAACAAGCGCCCCTGTCTCGTGCGCTGAGTCGCCGGGCGATTTGAACGGCGGCGCTTATCTACGTTTGACCTTAATCACACCATGACCTCACCTCAAGAACTCAAAGCGATTGTTTCCGAAGGCCTGTTGTCTTTCCCCGTGACCGACTTCGATACGAACGGCGATTTCCGTGCCGACACCTATGCCGCGCGTCTCGAATGGCTCGCGCCTTATGGCGCTTCGGCGCTGTTCGTCGCGGGCGGCACGGGCGAATTCTTCTCGCTGACCAGGAGCGACTACACGAACGTGGTGCGCACCGCGACCGAAGTCTGCAAGGGCAAGGTGCCGATTCTCGCTGGCGCGGGCGGCCCGACGCGCGTGGCGATCGAATACGCGCGGGAAGCGGAGCGTCTGGGTGCGAACGGCATTCTGCTGATGCCGCACTACCTCACGGAAGCGTCCCAGGAAGGCATCGCCGCGCACGCGGAGGAGGTCTGCAAGTCCGTGCCGAACCTGGGCGTGATCATCTACAATCGCGCGAACTCGAAACTGAACGCGGACATGCTCGAACGTCTCGCGGAGCGTTGCCCGAACCTGATCGGCTTCAAGGACGGCGTCGGTGAAATCGAAGCGATGGTGACGATCCGCCGCCGTCTGGGCGATCGCTTTTCCTATCTCGGCGGCCTGCCGACCGCGGAAGTCTATGCGGCGGCTTATAAGGCGCTGGGCGTGCCGGTGTATTCGTCGGCGGTATTCAACTTCATTCCGAAGACCGCGATGGACTTCTATCGCGCGATTGCCTCGGACGACCATGCGACCACGTCGCGACTGCTGGATGAATTCTTCCTGCCGTACCTCGCGATCCGCAACCGCCGCGCGGGCTACGCGGTGAGCATCGTGAAGGCGGGCGCGAAGCTGGTGGGCCGCAGTGCCGGTCCGGTGCGCGCGCCGCTGACCGATCTGACCGAAGAAGAAATGGACAAGCTCGACGCCCTCATCAAGAAGCTCGGCGCGCAGTAAGCGGGCCGGTCGCTATCTCTGGACGCGCCGCGACGAAACGTCCGGCGCGCGTCACGCCGCCGCAATGGCGTCGCGTCGCCTGTACCTGTCGTAGCGAGACGTGACCGTAAGCGCTCAGCCGCTCAACCGCAGCGGCCAGTCCACCACGCTCAACTCCGTCGAAACACGACGTGCGAGATCCGCTGCACGAGCAGCGCAGCGGCAAGCGCCGCGACGGCGGTGAGCCAAACGCCGATATGAATCGACTGCACCAGCGCATCGCGAGCCGTATCGATCAAGGCAAGCGTGTTGAGCCCTGAAGGCTTCATATCCGCGATCAGCTTCAGGCGCAGTTCCTCATCGATCAGAATGCGCAGATCCACAAAACGCGGTAGCCATTGCGAGGTGGCCGGCTCGCCGAGCACGCTCATCGTGCGTGTGACCACGTTGCGGTAATGATGCGACACCACCGTCGCGACAATGCTCGTGCCCAACATGCCGCCCACCATTCGCGTGGACTGCAGCAGCGCCGTCGTGATGCCGAACCGCTCGCGCCCGGCAATCTCCTGCCCGAACACATTCAGATTGTTGAGGATGAAACCCAGACCGATGCCGACCGCCGCCATCGGCAATTCGAGCCACAGGTGCGGCGTGTCCGGATTGGCGAACGCCAACGCAACCGACGCGAACAGCAGCAGCGCGAAGCCGATCGACAGAATGCGCGTGGGCTTCTTCATGTGAATGACGATGCGCGTATTCAGCAGACTGCCGAGCGCGATGCAGGCGGCAATCGGCGTGGCGAGCAAACCGGCCTGTTGCGGCGAGAGGCCGAAGCCGCCTTGCAGCAGCAGCGGCGCGAAGAAGATCAGCGAGAACATCACGAAGCCCGACAGCATGCCGAGCGTGAAGAGCGTGACCAGTTGGCCGTCCTTGAACAGGTCGAGCGGAATGATCGGATGCGTGGCGCGCTTCTCGCACACCAGCAATGCAATCGTGCCGACGATCACGCATGCCGCCAGCGTGAGATTGCCGGCGGTCAGGCCGTCTTTCGGCACCGCTTCGATGAAAGCCTGCAGGCCGCCCAACACGGCGGCGACGAGCGCTGCGCCGAGCCAGTCGATCTTGACCTCGCCTTCGTGCGGACGCCGGAAGCTCGGCAGATGCGCCCAGATGAAATAGAGCGCCGCGGCGCCCACCGGCAGATTGATCAGGAAGGTGGAGCGCCAGCCCCAGTACTCGCTCATCCAGCCGCCGAGCGACGGCCCCGCCGCCGTGCCGATGCCATACGCGGCCGCCATCACCACCTGCCAGCGAACCCGCGCGCGCGGATCGGGAAAGAGATCCGGTATCGACGCGAACGCCGTGCCGACCATCATGCCGCCGCCGATGCCTTGCAGGCCGCGCGCGATCACCAGAAACAGCATGTCGTTGGCGACGCCGCAGAGCACCGACGCCACCGTGAACGTGATGACCGCGGCGATCACGAAACGCTTGCGGCCGAAGTAGTCGCCGAGCCGGCCGAAGACCGGAACCGTCACCACCGACGCCAGCAGATAGGCGCTGGCGATCCACGCGTAGTACTCGAAGCCGTGCAGCTCGGCGACGATCGAGGGCAACGCGGTGCTGACGACTGTTTGATCCAGTGCGACCAGCATATTGACGAGACCGATGCCGAGCATCGCGAAGAGGGCGTTTCGGAAAGGCAGGGCAGTCGCTGTTGGGTTCACGGATCGGGAGAATAGTTTTTCAGGGAAGACGCTGCGGGGCCAGGCTCGACCCGCGGTCTCGACGACTCGCGTCTTCTTGTTGTCTGACTTCTTGACAACAATTATACGGGTTATCCCTTATCTGAAACTATTCAGTCTGAGGAAACAGACAACCGCGTTGCGCCAATGTGAAAAGCAACAACGCGGTGACGGCCGCGCCACCAACCCGCGCTTGGCCGTCGAACGAACGGAGCTGCTGCCTGCCTACGCGCCTCGCCTCGGCCGGCGAACGGCTCTCAGCTTCCCGCTGCTTCCGCCGCCGCAGAAGAACCGGTCGCCGCCATCGGATTCGAGCCCCGAGATGCCCACGCCGGCCGGCATCTGAACCTTCTCCTCGACCTCTCCCGTGCGCGGATCGATTCGCCGCAATTCGCTCTCGTCGCCTTCCCACGTGCCGTGCCAAAGTTCTCCGTCGACCCACGTGACGCCCGTGACGAAACGGTTCGACTCGATCGTGCGAAGCACCGCCCCTGTCTCCGGATCGACCTGATGGATTTTGCGCTCGCGGTACTGCCCGACCCAGAGCGTTCCCTCGGCCCATGCGAGCCCGGAGTCGCCGCCGCCGGGCGCCGGAATCGTGGCGAGCACGCGGCCGGTCGCCGGATCGATTTTCTGGATGCGGCTCTCGGCGATCTGAAACAGATGCTCGCCGTCGAAGGCCGTTCCCGCATGCGCGGCGACCTCGAGCGAGCGCACCGTCTTGCCGCTCGCCGGGTCGAGGGCGTTCAGCTTGTCGCCGGTGGCGAACCATACGTGCTGACCGTCGTAAGTGACGCCATGCACGCTCTCTACGCCCGGAAAGGGCCCGTATTCATTCACGATTTCAGCTGCGGATCGGTTCATGGTTTCATCCTCGTCGACGGTTGCGGGTGGTTCATGTGGCCATCCTAATCGCCCGGCAACGGAGCCGGGAGTAACAAGGTGGTCGTGAATCCCGGCATGGGCGGCGTGATCCAGCGACGCGCGCGCCCCTTTCCGAACGACTGCGCCTTGCCCGCCGCCGCGAGCGAATCGAGCGCCCGCTGCGCACTGCGCTGGCTGGCGCCGAGCGCCAACGCGAGCGCCGAACTCGACCACGATTCGCCGTCGGCGAGCAAGGCCAGCGTCGCCGCGTGCTTGTCCTCGACGGGCCGCGCCAGCATCACGACCTCGCGCGCGTGACGCGGCGCCAGCGCGAAGCCTCGCTTCGTCGCGCTCACGCCGGCCACCGGTCGAAGCAACGAGCGCAACCGCCCGAGTTCCACCCGCAAGCGCGCGCGATGTGATTCGTCGGCGAGCTTCGCCCTGAATGCGCGGGCGACGAGCGTGTCTCGCGACACGTCGGCCGGCCACGCTTCGGCGAGAGCCCGGGCAAGCACGAACAGCACCGGACGGCTTGCCAGCGAGATCACGGCGTCTTCATGGCGCACGACGTGACGGCACGCGTCCACGACGAGCGCTTTCGACGCCAGCAACGCTTCGACTTCATCGAGCAGCAGCGGCCGCTCTTCGCCATGCGCGAGCAGCCGCGCGGCCGGCGTGTTCAGCATGCGCGACGCGCTTTCCGCTTCCGCCGTCAGCGCGGGAATACCGGCGCGGTGCGCAGCCTGCACGGCGCGCGCGAGGGCGGCGCGCGCCGCCTGCGTGTGGATGCGCCGCATCGCGATCCCCGCCACGACCAGTTCGTGGGCGGCTCGCAACGCGGGCGGGAAGGGTTCGGGGTCGAGCGCGGCGAGCGCACGCTCGGCGTCGTCGAGACGGCCGATCAGTAGAAGGCGTCGCACGTCCAGATACCGCGCATGCGCGGCGTTCACGCGGTCGCCGTGCGCTTCGAGCGTGACGCGCGCCGCGTCCAGCGCTTTGGCGGGCCAGGCCAGGTCACGCGAAGCGAGCGCGATTTCGGCTTGCGCGACGACGCAGCGCGCACGCGATACCGGCTCCCTCGCGCCGAAGGCGCGCGCCGCGCTTCGCAATAGCGCCTTCGCTCGAACGAGATCGCCGAGCTGCGCCATCGCGATGCCTCGCAGCGCGAGCGCGGGTGCGTCGTCGCGCAAGGCAACCCGGTTCAGCGCGCCGAGCGGATCGCCCGCGGCGAGCGCGCGCGCCGCGGCCGTGACTAGCGAGTCCATGATTTATTCGAATCGCGCCACACTTGTCACTCCCCCTGTCCGAAGCCGGCGACTAATCTAGCACGACCCCAACCCGCACTTCGTGGCGAACACCGCGCGAACGGCGAAGGACATCAAGGAGAGACGCATGACGACGAAACACATCACCGGGACACGAGACGAGTGGCTGGCCGCGCGGCTCGAATTGCTCGAAGCGGAAAAGGCGCTGACGCGGCAAAGCGATGAACTGGCGCGGCGGCGTCAGCAATTGCCGTGGGTGCGGGTCGACAAGGCGTATCGCTTCGAGACCGATGAAGGCAGCGCCTCGCTGGCGGATCTCTTCGGAGGGCGCTCGCAACTGCTGGTCTATCACTTCATGTTCGGGCCGGACTACAAGGCGGGATGTCCGTCGTGTTCGGCGATCGCGGACGGATTCGACGGCCTCGTCGTTCACCTCGCGAATCACGATGTCGCGCTTGCGGCCGTGTCGCGCGCGCCGCTCGCGAAGCTGCAGGCGTACAAGCAGCGAATGGGATGGACGTTTCCGTGGGCGTCTTCGCTCGGCAGCGACTTCAACTTCGACGTCAACGTGTCATTCACGGAGGCGCAGCAGCGCGAAGGCAGCGTCGAATACAACTATCAGCGCGGCGGCCATGCGATGGATGCGACGCCGGCCCCGGAGCCGGTCGTTCAGTTCGCGGCCACCTGCGGAACCGACGCCCCGACGTATTCGCGCGACCGGCCCGGCATGAGCGCGTTCGTGCTGGAGGATGGTGTCGTCTATCACACGTATTCCACTTATGCGCGCGGCCTGGACGGGCTGTGGGGCATGTATCAGTGGCTCGATCGCGCGCCGCTGGGGCGTAACGAGACGGGCGTGTGGTGGCGTCGGCATGACGAGTATGAGCGGCGTTGAGACGTTCTCCGATCTGCGGTCGGCGCGCGGCGCGGCAAGCACACGTTTTCGCAACTGGCGATTCAGGCGATTGCGATGCTCGAAGCGAGGGTCTTGCCGCTGTACAGGAAGAGTTCATAAAGCGCGCTTCCAAACCCGCGCTTTTAACCCGCGCGTCTAAAACCGCTCGACCCTGAACGGCCGCGTGTCCACCAAGGTATCTTCGCCGGTCATCATCTCCGCGATCAACCGGCCCGTGACCGGACCCAACGTCAGCCCGTGGTGTGCATGGCCGAACGCGAACCACAAGTCCTTATGTTTTCGCGCGGGTCCGATGATCGGCATCATGTCGGGCGTGCAAGGACGGCGCCCCATCCAGGCTTCGTCGTCGAGACGCTTGTCCAATGGGAACAGCGTGCGCGCGACCGGCTCGACCGCGGCGAGTTGCGTCGGGGTCCTGGGCGCATCGCAGCGCGCGATTTCCGCGCCTGTGGTCAGGCGAATGCCTTTTGCCATCGGCGCGAGCAGGTAGCCCTTCTCGGCATCCAGCACCGGGTGATTCAAACGAGCCTGCCCACGCGGCGCATAGTGCATGTGATAGCCGCGCTTGACGCCAAGGGGCAGCCGGTAGCCGAGCCGCGAACTCACGCGATCCGACCACGGACCCAGCGCAACCACCGCCGACGAAGCGGCGATCGTGCCGTCGTTCGTGTCGACTTCCCAACCGTCGCGCAACGAACTCGCATCGCCAATCAAAAACCGCCCGCCCAGCGACTCGAAATGCCTGGCGTAAGCGGTGACGAGCGCATGCGGATCGCTCACCGAATCGGAGGCCGTATAGCGCAAGCCGCCGAGCAAGGTCGTGTCGAGATCGGGTTCCATCTGTTGCAGGCGGGCGGCGTCGAGCGATTCGAAATCGACGCCGTATTCCCGATGCCACTGTTCAGCGAGCCGCGTTTCCGCGTCCCGCACGGCTTCGCTGCGAAACACCTTGATCCAGCCGCTTGGCCGCAATAACGCGCTTGCCCCGGCATCGGCCGCCAGCGCGCGGTGCTCGCTGACGCAGTGTTCGATCAGCGTCGAGTACGACTTCGCGATCGCGGCGTGCCGCGCCGGATGCGAATTGCGCCAGTATTGCCACAGGAACGGCGCGGCTTGCAGCATCGCGTCGGCATGGTAGCGAACATCCGGCGACCGATTGCGCGCATAGCGAAGCAAGCTGCCGAGTCCGCGAGGAAACGCATACGGATAGACGCCTTCGCGCTGGATCAACCCGGCGTTGCCGAACGAAGTCTCGTTGCCGGGCAGCTTGCGATCGACCAGCGCGACCTGGCGTCCGCGCTTCTGTAGATGCACGGCGACGCACACGCCCACGATGCCCGCGCCGAGCACGACGGTGTCGAATTTCATTCTCCTCATCAGCGAACTCACACGTTGCCGGTCATGCCGCGAGCGCCGTCACCGCGACTTCGACATCGCAACCGGGCTTCATCAGCAAGGCCTGCACGCAGGCGCGGGTCGGCGCATGACCTTGCGGCACCCACGCATCCCACACCGCGTTGAATTCGGCGAAGTGCTTCGGATCGCTCAACCAGATGTTCGCGGACACGAGCCGCGTGCGATCCACGCCCGCCGCTTCGAGCAACAGGTCGATCCGCGCGAGAACTTCGTTTGCCTGTTCGGTGATGGACACGTTCGCCGTGTCGGGCACCTGGCCGGCCAGATGAACGACGCCGTTGGCGATCACCACCTGGCTCATGCGCGCATTCGTTTGCAGACGTTTGATTTCGTTCGACATGGTTTTATACCGTTGAAACGCCGGCGCCTTGCGCGCCGGACTCGTTGAAAAGAGGCGGCGAAGTCACGATCGACTTCAGCGACGGATTCGGCTGCGCGAGCGTCGACAGATCCGGGCGCGGGCGGCGCAGCACCGGCGACTGGTCGAAGACCTGCTCCATGGCGTGCGCGACGGCGAGCGTCTTGCGGTCGCCATGAAACGGTCCGACGATCTGCATGCTGAACGGCATGCCCGCCTGATCGACGCCGCACGGCAGCGACAGCGCCGGGTGCGTGGTCAGCGTGACGACGTAGGTCAGCGCGAGCCAGCGGTAATAGTTGTCCTGCTCGCGCCCGCCGACCTGCGCCGCGTACAGTTGCTGCCACGGAAACGGCGACACCGGCGTGGTCGGCGAGAGGATCACGTCGTATTGATCGAACGCGCTCTGGAAGCGCTTGAAGATGCGCGTCTGCTCGGCTTGCGCCCATGCGCTGTCCGCGAGACTCATGGCCGCGCCCAGTTCGTAGTTCGAGCGCGTGTTCGGGCCGAGCTGGTTCGGGTCGCGCGTGTAGGCCTCGTGCAGACCGGCGACGAAACTCTCGGCGCGGATCACGTCGAAGCAGCGGTGCACGTCGCCGAGATCGAAGCGCACTTCGTCGCAGGAACGGAACGACGGCGCGATCAGCGCGATGCGTTCGCGGAACAGTTGGCGGATCTCGTCGTCCACGTCGCAACTGCCGAAGTCTTCCGTCCAGCCGACCCGCAGCGCGCCGAGGTCGATGTTCTCCGGCATCGCGAAGCCAAGCGGATCGACCGGAAAGCTCAACGGGTCGCCCGCGGACATGCCGGCCGTTGCCGCGAGTTGCAGGCACGCTTCGGCGACGCTTCGGCCCATCGGCCCGACCACCGAAATCGGCGTCCAGCCCACCAGCTTGCGCGAGTTCGGCACGAGTCCGGGCGTCGGACGAAAACCCACCACGCCGCATTTCGACGCGGGAATGCGCAGCGAGCCGCCGGTGTCCGAGCCGGTGCAGACCGGCAGCATGTCGCAAGCGAGCGCCGCCGCGGAGCCGCCCGACGAGCCGCCCGCATTCAACGCGGTATTGAACGGATTGCCGGTCGCGCCCCACACCGGGTTGCGCGTGTTCGCGCCCGCGCCGAGTTCCGGCACGTTGGTTTTGGCGGTGACGATCGCGCCGGCGGCGCGCAGCCGTTGCACGAGCACGGCGTCCTGTGTCGGTACGTTGCCGCGCGACATCGGCGAGCCGTAAGTCGTGAGCAGGCCGGCTGTGTTCTCAAGGTCTTTCACGCCGACCGGCAAGCCGTGCAGCAGCCCGAGCGGCTCGCCGTCGAGCACCTGCTTTTCGGCGCGCTTCGCGGCTTGTCGGGCAGCGGGAAAGTCCGTCGCGGTGACCGCGTTCACCGCGGGATTGACCGCCTCGATGCGCTCGATGCAGGCTTCGAGCAACTCCACCGGCGAAATCTCTTTCGCGCCGATCATCCGGCGCAGTTCGACCGCGCTGCGGCCCACCAACTCATGGTTGTGACTCATTGCATCCTCGTTCATCACATTCGATTCATTCGGCGAGCGCTTCGCCGGTACGGTCCCGCAGCCAGATCACCGGCACCAGCGAAATGACGCACGCGGCGGCGACGTACCAGGCCGGCGCGAGCGGATTGCCGGTCCGTGCGACCAGCCAGCTTGCAATAAAAGGCGAGAAGCCGCCGAAGAACGATGCGCTCACGACATACGTCAACGCAATGCCGGTCGCTCGCACATGCTTGGGAAACAGTTCGGGGATCATCACCAGCACCGGCACGATCTGCCCCGCGACGAACACCGCGAGCAGCCCCGAGACGACGCACAGCGCCGTGATCGACGGATGCGCGCTGAGAAACGCGAACGCGGGATAGACGAGCAGCAGCATGATGACACGCGATGTCACCAGCACGCGCTTGCGGCTGAAGCGGTCCGCGAGCATGCCGGCGAACGGCGCGGCGGCGAATAGCACGAGCGAGCTGACGATGCCCGACGTGACCGAAGCCGTGGGCGAAAGATGCAGCGAGCGCACCGCATGGCTCGGCAGAAAAAATGCGGTGATGTAGACGGACACCGAGCCGCCCAGTTCCGCGAAGGTGCCGAGGATCGTCAGCTTCAGATGCGTGGTCAGCGCCGCTTTCAACGCGCCGCGCGGCGCGGCCTCGCCGGGCTTGCGCTCGGCCAGCGTTTCCTCGAGCCGCTTGCGGATCAGCATGCCCGCGGGCGCGGCGACGATGCCGAGCAGAAACGGAATGCGCCAGCCCCAGTCGAGTACCGCCTGCTTCGGCAGCAAACCGTTGACCAGCGTCGCGACCACCGCGCCGAGCACGAGCCCCGCCGCCGTGGCCGCGAAGTTCCAACTGGCGAAGAAGGCGCGCGTGCTGTCGGTTGCGTATTCCACCAGCAGCGTGGTGCCGGGGCCGAACTCGCCGCCCGCCGCGAAGCCTTGGATCAGACGCGCCGCGAGCACGATGAACGGCGCGACGAAGCCCGCCACCGCGTAAGTCGGCGCGAAGGCGATCATCGCGCAACTGAGCGCCATCAGCATGATGGTGAGCACCATCGCCTTCTTGCGGCCGGCGCGGTCCGCATAGGCGCCGATCACGATGCCGCCGAGCGGCCGCACCACGAAACCGACGCCGAACACGCCGATCGACAGCAGGAACTGATTGACCGGCGATGCGCCCGGAAAGAACAACTGGCCGATCTGGATCGCAAAGTAGCTGTAGATCGTGAAGTCGTAAAACTCCAGCGCGGTGCCGATCGTCGTGGCGGTGATGACGTGAGTTTTCGTCAGGTCGGACTTGCTGAGTGCGAGCGTGGACACAATGAGCTTCCCACAGGAAAAGGGTGGAATCGACGTGAGTTATCATATACGAGAAAAAAATAAATTCTCGTATGCGAGAAAATTTCCGCGTGGAATCCAGCAAGATGGCCAAGGCAGTGATGAAACAACCGGACGCGAACGCGCACGAAGCGCCGCCCGCGCTCGACCACAAGCTGGTGGGCGGGCACTTGCGCCAGGCGCGCAAGGCGCGCGGCATGACGCTGAGCGAATTGTCGGAGCGCTCGGGCATTGCGGTGTCGACGATCTCGAAGGCCGAGCGCGGCGACATCGCGCTGACCTACGACAAATTCGCGGCGCTCGCGCACTCGCTGGAACTGGAGTTCGACGCGATTTTCGGGCGGCGCCGCAAGCAGGCGGGCGGCGCGATGAAGCCGTCGTTCACGCCCGCCGGCAAGCAGGAAATCTACGACACGCCGAACTACGAGTACGGCATGCTCGCCAACAACCTCACCGGCAAGCGAATGGTGCCGATGCGCGCGCATATTCACGCGCGCGCCGTGTCGGACTTTCCGGAGTACATCCGGCATTCGGGCGAGGAGTTCGTGTTTCTGCTGAGCGGCAAGCTGGAATTGCGCTTCGAAAACGGCAAGGCGTTCAAGCTGACGCCCGGCGACAGCCTGTACTTCGACAGCTCGGTCGGGCACATCTACCTGAGCCTCGGCAAGGAGGATGCGGAGGTGCTGGTGTGCTGCGTCGATACGGACGAGCATCGGCCGAAAGGCGCGATCTGACTGGCGGGACGAGAGCGGAACGAGAGCGGAACGAGAGCGGAACGAGGCCGGATCGGGGCGAACCGGCCGGATATGGCAGCGAGGCTGAAGCGCCTGGACGCATCCGCTATGCTAGCGATTCGGTCTACCTCAAGGAGCAAGTGATGACACAGGCACACGGTTCGATGATCACCTTCAGCCGCCCCGACGGCAAGCAGGTGCAGGGCTATCTCGCCAAGCCGACGAAGCTGGAGGGCGCGCCCGCCATCGTCGTGATTCAGGAGTGGTGGGGCTTGAACGACCAGATTCGCGGCGTGGCCGACCGGCTCGCGCAGGCCGGCTACCTCGCGCTGGTGCCCGATCTCTTTCGCGGCAAAACGACGGTGGAAGAAGAAGAGGCTCACCATCTGATGAGCGGCCTCGATTTCGGCGACGCCGCCAGTCAGGACGTGTACGGCGCCGTGCAGTATCTGAAGCAGCACGCGGCGAACGTCGGCGTGACCGGCTATTGCATGGGCGGTGCGCTCACGTTGCTCGCGCTATGCAATGTGCCGGATGTTTCGGCCGGCGTGGTGTGGTACGGCTTTCCGCCGCTCGAATACATCGACGCGTCGAAGATCAAGGCACCGGTCATGGGTCATTGGGCCACGCAAGACGAGGCTTTCTCCATTGAAACGGTCGACGCGTTGGAGAAAAAGCTGATCGAGGCCAAGGTCGACGTCGAGTTTCATCGCTATCTCGCGCGTCATGCGTTCGCGAACGAAACGGCGGTCGGGCCGGGCCGTATCGCCGTTACGCAATTCGATCCGGTCTGGTCGCAGCAGGCCTGGGATCGCACGCTGACTTTCTTCGGCCGCACGCTCTGGAAGTAAAGCGGCGCGCGAGCCGGTGCGCCGCTGGCCGCGTCGCTTTTGTCCGTTGGTCCCGTTGGTCCCTTCGTCCCTTTTGTAAGGCCGCCTCGTCGCAGCAAATACGAACAAGACGGAGCCTCACATGGCTGTAGCAATGCGAAACGCCGCTCTCGGGCTGCTGACGTGCTTCATGCTGGGCGCCTGTGTTCACGTGCAGGCCGGCGCCGGGTGCGGTAAGGGATGCAGCGACAAGACCCGGGGTCAATTGCTCGATCACCACGTCACCGCGAAGCTCAGCGCGGCGGCGTTTGCAAAATTGCTCGAAGCGAATCCGTCCGGCCGGCAACTCGCGCAGATCGCCGGCGCGCCCGTTTGCGGCGTCGAGGTCGTGTACTTCCGCTACCGGACCATCGGCGGCGCGGGCGAGCCCACCACGGCAAGCGGTGCGTTGATGATGCCGGAGGGGTCTTCCGCTGCGTGTGGCGGGCCGCGTCCGCTGATGCTCTATGCGCACGGCACCACCGCCTACCGAAACTACAACCTCGCCGACATTACGCAAACCGATCCGGGCAATCGAGGCGGCGCGGGCGAGGGCCTCGCCATTGCCGCCACCTACGCGGCGCACGGCTATATCGTGGTGGCGACGAATTATGCGGGCTACGCCGGCTCCGATCTGCCGTATCACCCTTATCTGAACGCCGATCAGCAATCCGCCGATGTGATCGACTCGCTTCGCGCGGCACGCCTCGCGATGAGCGATGCGAAACCGGCAAGCGGCGTGCGTCAGAACGGCAAGCTGTTCATCACCGGTTATTCGCAAGGCGGTTTCGTCGCGCTCGCGACGCACCGCGCGCTGCAAGCGGCCGGCGTCGAGGTGACGGCGTCCGCGCCGGGATCGGGGCCGTATGCGCTCGCCGCGATGGCCGACGCGCTGATCGAAGGCGACGTGAACCTGGGTTCGACGCTGTTCACGACACTGACCGTAACGGGCTACCAGCGCGCTTACGAGAATATCTACCGCACGCCCGGCGATTTCTTCGAAGCGGCTTACGCGCCGGACATCGACAATCTTCTGCCCACCACGCAACCGCTCGATACCTTATTCGCCCAGCGAAAACTGCCGTCCGCGCAGCTCTTCAGCCGTGTTCCTCCCGCGCCGCAGTTCGCCTCGATGACGCCGCCTGCTTCACCGCCGCTCACGCCGTCCGCGTTGACGCCCGTGTTCGCCGGCGGATTCGGCGACGCGAACCTCGTGCGCAACGCGTACCGTCTAGGCCTGTTGCAAGACGCCGCCGCCAATCCCGATGGCGCGTTCCCCAATGCGACAGCGGCCATGACGCCGGCAGCGAATCCGGCGCATCCGCTGCGTCGGGCATTCAAGCGCAACGACCTGCGCAACTGGTCGCCGCGTGCGCCGGTTCTGCTGTGCGGGGGCGAGGCGGACCCCACGGTGTTTTTCTTCAACGCACGCATCGAACAGGCGTACTGGCTGAACGCGAACGTGCCGGCCGGGCTCACTTCCGTACTGGACGTGGACTCGGCCGCCACCGGAGCCGACGATCCCTACGCGCCCGTCAAGCAGGGTTTCGCGAATGCAAAGGCGGCGCTCGCGAGCGAGGCTGTCGCCGGGGGCGCGACGGACGGCGGCGCATCCGCGGTGCTGCGCTCGTATCATGGTGGACTGGTCGCGTCGTTTTGCATGATTGCCGCGCGGGCGTTCTTCGCGAAGTTTTGAACGGGCGCGGTGCTTCAACAGCGCATCGGATTTCAGCCGCGCGTTTCGCCGGGCCTATGACATGTCGCCGAGCGATTTCCGGCATCTCACGCGATAGAACATGCAGCGGAAAACCCTGTGTTTCAAGAACGAGGCGATCATGACCAGCATGAACGAGCAGAATGATTTCATCGTGCGCACGATGTCGGCGCACGAGGTTGCATTAGCGGTCGAATGGGCGGCGCTCGAAGGATGGAACCCCGGCCTGCACGATGCCGAATGCTTTCGCGCGGCCGATCCGCAGGGTTTTTTCATCGGCGAGTGGCGTCGGGAGCCGGTCGCGTGCATCTCCGCGGTCGCCTACGGCGAGGACTTCGGGTTCATCGGGCTCTATATCGTGAAGCCGGAGTGTCGCGGCAAGGGCTTCGGCATGCGCATCTGGCGCCACGGCATGGACTACTTGCGCAATCGCAACGTCGGTCTCGACGGCGTTGTCGCTCAGCAGGCGAATTACGGCAAGTCCGGTTTTCGGCTGGCGTATCGGAACATCCGCTTTCAGGGCGTCGCGCAAAAGATCGACCAGCGCGCGGCGACGCGTTCGACTCTGCTGAATGCTTCGGCGCTGCCCTTCGAGCGGCTGCTCGATTACGATCGACAGTGCTTTCCCGCCACGCGTGAGCGTTTTCTCGCGGCATGGCTTGCGCAACCCGATGCGACTGCATGGGTTGCAATGCAAGCAGGCGAGATTGCGGGCTACGGTGTCATGCGCCGTTGCCGGACAGGCTGCAAGATCGGCCCGCTCTTCGCCGATAGCGACGACATAGCAGGCGATCTGTTCGACGCGCTGGCGGCGCGCATGCCGGGTGAGGCGATTTTTCTCGACGTACCCGAGACCAACCCGGCGGCGCTCGCGCTGGCCGAACGGCGCGGCATGACGAGCGTGTTCGAAACCGCGCGGATGTATACGCGGCAAGCTCCGGCGCTATCCATTGAACGCGTATTCGGCGTGACTTCGTTCGAACTCGGATGATCGGCGCGCGGCGGTTCGTTTGGATTTGCGTTGCCGTCGGCGGCCTATCACATGGTCTCAAACGAACCGCGGACGGCAAGCGCATGACGCTGTGCGCGGTTCTACGCCGCGATCCACGCTATTGCCATTTCGTGCCGAGATTCTCCAGCCCGGATTTCATGAGATCGGCTGACAGCATCGCGATCCGCAACTCGCAGTCGGCGTTGAATTTCAGAAACCACGGTTCCGCGAATGCCGGAATCTGCGATGCGTCGTCGACGTTCACCACGAGCACCGCGCCGCGTGCGCCGTTCTGTTCGGTGAAATAGGCGGCCTCCGGTTTTGCGTCCTCGAGTATTCTCGCCAGCACCTCGCCGGCGGTGCCGTCGCGCACCATCGTGTTGAACGGTTCGTGCGGAATTCGTATGTTCAGAAGCATGCGCATGTCATCCTCCTTGTGGATGCCCAAAAGGGCTTCTTAAGGATAGAGGCTTTATACGCTGCTGGCGGCGGCGATGGCCGAGGCTGTCTTTGTGTTGTCGGGTGCTCGATGATTCATCGCAACGGCCCCGCCGCGCGAGGTCAGTTTCCGAACAACGAGGCCTGGGTTCCGCGACCCGGTGCCGGGCGCGCGGGTTTCTTCGGCGCGTGTTCCGCTTGCGGTGTTTGCGGTGCTTGGCGATTGCCTTCCACGGCCTCCGCGTTAGCCGCCGCTTCCAGCGAAGTCTGCCCGGCTTCGAGCGACAGCAGCAGCATCTTGTTCGACAATCCGCCGGCGAAGCCGGTCAACTCGCCGGACGCGCCGATCACGCGATGGCACGGCGCGATGATGGAAATCGGATTCCTGCCGTTCGCCGCGCCGACGGCGCGCACCGCGTTGAGGTTGCCGACCTGCAACGCGATTTCGGTGTAGCTGCGCGTCTGGCCGAACGGGATGGTCAACAGCGCCTCCCATACTTTCTTCTGGAAGTCGGTTCCCTGAAAGTCGAGCGCGAGGTCGAACTTCCGCCGCGTGCCGGCAAAGTACTCGTTCAATTGACGCTCGGTGTCGATCAGGATCGGGCGGTCGTTCGCTTCGATCATCGCGCCGAGACGCACGCGGTTCGGCTTGTCGTTCTCCCACAAAATGGCGGTCAACCGCTCGCCGCTGGCGACGAGTTTCAACTGGCCGACGGGCGAGTCCATCAACTTGAATGCGTAGGTCACTGCGTGCTCCGAATATTGCCGTTCAATTCTTGCGACCGCCGCGCATCTGCTCCACGCGCGGCGCATTTGTCCGTTCATTGGCCGATTATGCGCGAAAAGCCTTGTCGATTCCGCACGTCGGTTCTTGCGCCGGCCGCGACTCAGTAGAATTGACAGCTTCGCTACGACACGCAGCGGCAACCGGACATCTCTTCCACGACTTTGAACACGACACTCGAACAACTGCGGGCCGGACAACTGGCGGGCACGCGTCACCTCAAACTGGCCTGCGGACTCAGCGAATTTCCACGCGAGATTTTCGATCTGGCCGACACGCTGGAAGTTCTCGACTTGTCGGGCAATGCGCTCACCACGCTGCCCGACGATTTGCCGCGACTCGCCAGGTTGCGCATTCTCTTCGCCTCCGACAACCCGTTCACCGAGTTGCCCGAAGTGCTGGGCCAGTGCTCGCAATTGAGCATGGTCGGCTTCAAGGCGAACCGCATCCGCCAGGTGTCGGGCAAGGCGCTTGCGCCGCAACTGCGTTGGCTGATTCTCACCGACAACGAGATCGATGCGCTGCCGCCCGAAATCGGCGGCTGTACGCGGTTGCAGAAGCTGATGCTGGCCGGCAACCGGCTGCGCGCGCTTCCCGATGAACTGGCCGCCTGCACGCGGCTCGAACTGCTGCGTCTCGCGGCGAATCGACTCGACGGACTGCCGGCGTGGCTATTGCGTCTGCCGCGGCTTTCGTGGCTGGCGTATGCCGGCAATCCGTTCAGCGAAGCGCTGGAAACGGCGGCGTTGAGCGACACGCCGATCGCCGATATTCAATGGGACGCGTTGAAACTCGAACAGCAATTGGGCGAGGGTGCGTCGGGCGTGATCTATCGTGCGGCGCTTCTCGATCAGGAAAGCGGCGCGCCGCGGCCGGTCGCGGTCAAACTCTTCAAGGGCGCGGTGACGAGCGATGGTTTGCCCGACTGCGAGATGGCCGCCTGCATTCGCGCGGGCGATCACCCGAACCTGATTCCGGTCGCGGGAAAAGTGCAAGACCATCCGGCCGGCTCGCATGGTCTGGTGATGGAATTGATCGATCCGCGCTTCGGCAATCTCGCCGGTCCTCCGAGCCTTGATTCATGCACACGCGACATTTATGGCGCGCACACACGCTTCGACCTCGCCTGCGCATGGGGCATCGCATACGGCATCGCGTCGGCGGCGAGTCATTTGCATGCGCGCGGCGTGATGCACGGCGATCTGTACGCGCACAATATTCTGCACGGCGGGCAGGGGCGCGCGCTGCTGGGCGATTTCGGCGCGGCATCGTTTTATGCCGCCGACGATCGCGCCGGCGGCGTCGCGCTTCAGCGCCTGGAAGTGCGGGCGTATGGTTGCCTGCTCGAAGAACTGATCGACCGCTGCGACTGGCGAGATGCGCAGGCGCACGCCGCCACGAAGCTGATCGAACTGAAGGACAATTGCCTGAGCGAAGATATCGACAGCCGCCCGTTGTTCGATGAAATCGCTTCCGCCTTGCTGGCGCTGCAAGTTCAATGATGAGCGGAACGCAGTGGCGTGGCGGACAGTTAAAGCCGCTTTCGCCCCTATGCAAAACGGCCGTTCACCGGCCGTGCCGACGAGGAGAGAAGCCATGATGCAGAGAATGCGCCGCCGCGTGGTGTTTGCCGGCGCGCTGGCTGCCGCCGGCGTGACTGGCGCGGCGCGTGTCAGGGCGGTTCCGGGCGGCAAGGCCAACCTCGCGCTCGTGCTGAAGTCGCTCGCCGATCCGTTCACCGTGGCAATGGAGCATGCCGCGCGTAACTACCAGCAGCATTTCGCTTCGCAGTTCAGCTTGACCGTGCGGGGCACGGCAACCGAGACCGACACGTCCGCGCAGGTTCAAATGGTGGAGGAGATGATCAAGGCCAGGATGAGCGCGATCGTCATCGCGCCGACCCACTCGAAGGCGTTGACGTCGGTCGTCGCGCGGGGAATCAGGGCGGGCATCATCATGGTCACGATCGACAATCCGCTCGACGACGCGTCGCAGCAGGCAGCCGGGATTTCCGTGCCGTTCGTCGGCCCGAACAATCGCAAGGGCGCGATGCTGGTGGGAAACTATCTGGCGAGGCGGCTCGCGGCGGGTGATCAGGTCGGCATCATCGAGGGCAGTTCGGCGGATCGCAATGCGCAGCAACGCACGGCCGGCTACAACGATGCGATGCGAGCGGCAGGCGTGAACGTCGTCGCCGTCGAGACCGGCGAGTGGGAATACGGCAAGGGACGGGACGCCGCGTCGAAAATGCTCGGCGCCTATCCGCGCATGCGCGGCCTCTTGTGCGGCAACGACAACATGGCGATGGGCGCGGCCGACGCCGTCCGCGACGCCGGCAGAACCGGCAGCGTTTATGTCACCGGCTATAACGACATCGCGGCGATCAAGCCGCTGATCGCCGATGGCCGCGTACTCGCGACGGTCAATCAGTTCGCCGACAGGCAGGCGGTGTTCGGCATCGACGTGGCGTTGAAGGCGGTGACCGAACTGAAGAAGCAGAACGAGTTGTCGAGGATGATCGAAACACCGCTGCAACTCGTCACCGCCGCGAATCGCGAAACGCCTCGGCAATCCCTGCCCGGCACTAGCGGCGCAGATTGACATGCGTATGAATAAACCCATTCTTTTCGTATGAAAAAACGTGACTAGGGAAAACAACTATTCTTTCTACAATCGCCGTCACGTACTTTGAGACTGCTGGTAAATCCCATATAGCGGAGCCCGAACGCGGCTGTTTCCGCATCCTCTTCTTCAGGATGCGGTGAACGCGCGCGCGAGGTGCCGCCACCTTGTTTTATTTTCGAGCGCGCGGGCAATTGGTTTCGGCTTAGCGCGCCTGTGGTTCTTGGCCCACGTACTTTCAGGGAAGCGATGACCACCGGAACTCGTCAAAGCGGTTTTTCCGCGCTTGGGCCCATTTCCTGGGGCACCCATCTGTGTCACTTCTACGAATCGCGTAGCGAATTACTCAGCGTCACGGCGGATTTCCTGCACGCGGGACTCGCCAATCACGAAGTCGGCGTGTGGGTCGCGCCCGCTTTGCTCGGACCCGACAAAGCCCGTTACATGCTCACGCGAACCGAGCCCGCGCTCGCGGACTATATCGATGCGGGTCAACTGCAAATTCTCGACGGCGCGCAACTCTACGCGCGGCCTAAAAGCGGCTTCAATGGCGGTGCCACCGTCGGCTTGTGGTCAGCCGCGATCAACGAGGCGTTGGGGCGCGGCTTCGAAGGGCTGCGGGTGGCCGGCGACGCCGTCTGCGACGAAAGCACCGATTGGATCGCGCTGCTCGACTACGAAGCGTCATTGAAAGACAGGCTCGCGTCGCGGCCGATCATCGGTTTGTGCACTTACTGCGTGCAACGGCTGCGCAGCGCGCAGAGCCATGAAATCGCGCGCCTTCACGATGCGACCATCGAGCCGCGCGCCGAACCCCTGGAGCGTTCACGCACGCAGGCCGCGAGGCAAGGCGTGCGGCAGCCGCGAATCGCGTCTCTCGGCGCGGCGCGCGATGAAGCGAAAGACCGCTCCATGGGTCCGATGATCGGTCATGAGATTCGCAATGCAATCACGCCGCTTGGCTTGCTCGCCCATTTGCTGAACACGCAGTACGGCCACGACGACCAACTCAAGCGCTATGCGCTGCTGCTATCGCGGCAAGCCAGCCTGCTTGGCGAACTGGCGCAGCAATTGATGGAGCCCGCTCAAGCCGAATTCGCCAATGTGCACGCGCCCGCGCTGGCGGAGCCGCCGCGCGCGTCGCCGGAGACAGGAAGCGGAAGCGCTCAGCCCGAGCCCGTGGATATCGACGATCTGATCGCGCATTGCATTCAGGTCGCCGAAGCGGGGTTTCCCGACCATGCGCCGATCCGTCTGGTGAAAGGCCACGCGCCGCTCATCGTGCAGGGCCACTTCGGCAAGCTCACGCAGGTGTTCGGCAACCTGATGGTGAATGCGCTCAAGTATTCGGCGGCGGAGCATGCCGTCGACGTCGCGGTGTCTCGCGCCGGACGTTACTGCTATGTCCGCGTGCGCGATCACGGCATCGGCATCGCGCCCGGCGAACTGGCGAGCATCTTCGAGCCATACGAGCGCGGACTCGGCGCTTGTGCGTCGGGCGCCAACGGTCTTGGGCTGGGGTTGTCGGTGGTGCGCGACATCGTCGCGAATCATGGCGGCGCCGTCGAGGCGTTCTCGGACGGTCCCGGTTGCGGCTCGGAGTTCGTGGTGCGCTTGCCGTTGGCGAGCATGACAACCTCAGCCGATGCGGCCGTGCATGAGGCAAACGAACGCCAGGCGGTTTGCGCCGCGCCGGCGGTCTGAGATCGCTTGAGTCCTGGTGCCTGCCGGCGCGCCGATTCGCGGCGCCTGGCGCTGGCCGGTATCGCTTCCAGCACGGGCATTCACATTCGGGATTTCCTGACACCAGATTCAGGAGACCGCCTGCGCATTTTTCCGGCGTTCCTTACTGTGAGCGGCTCTTGGCCCATCTAGGATGGGCTATCGAATTTTCTTTTCGGCGGTCCCGTTATGACCGGTCACCCGGCAGACCACGACGATGCAGTCGCGCAGGTCAACAGCGCATGCCTGCGGCTCTTCGACACGTGGTGCGAAAGCAGAAGCGTCATACCGCTTGGCTATCTGTTGCACTGCTGGCCCTTGCCGGACAATCAACCCGCCTCCTTGCGGCGGCTGGCCGACGGCTTGCGCGAACTGAGCAGGGCGCACCCGGGGGCATTGGACGGCCGCATCTGGCCGATATTCTGCGAACTGGCTTTATGTATCGACGAGATTCTGCCGAATCCCTCGCTGCGCATGCCGAACATGCTGCACTAGGCGATAACCGTCACCCCGCGTCTTTGCTGGCGCGACGAGCGGCGTGCATGGACTCCGCTTTGGCAACGAGTGCAGAATAGACGAGACAAGAACCGTAGCACTCGCGGGGACGTATGGCAGACAGCATGTTCGACGCATGGTGGAATTCGGTTGGCCGCTTCCGAAGCAGCGTCGTGTTGCGGCTCTTCGCAACCGTGCTGCTCTTCAGTTGCGCGGTCACGCTATTGCTGACCGGATTGCAGCTTTACCGCGACTACCACCGCGGCGTGGAGCAGATCGAAAACCGCCTCGCGGACATCGAGCGCAGCAATCGCGACAGCCTCGCCGAAGCGCTATGGCGGCTCGACAATGCGCAACTCCAACTGGAACTGAACGGCATCTTGCGCATGGCCGATGTGCGCGCGGTGGAGATTCGCGAGACGGGCAAGCCGCACGGGCCCGCTTTCCTGAGCGCCGGGCGGCGCACCGCCGGTCCGGTGATCGTGCGCGAGTTTCCGCTCGTCTACAGCGTGCAGGGCAAGGAGCGCGAGATCGGCCGGCTTTACGTCGAAGCGACGCTTGCCGATCTTTATCACGAGCTGACCCACGCCGCCGTGACGATTCTGCTGACCCAGGCCGCCAACACGTTCCTCGTTTCGCTCTTCACGATCTACATTCTGTCGCGCCTCGTCATGCGGCATGTCGCGGCGATCGCGCGAACGGTGGGACGCTACGATTTCCGCGAGCCGCATCGGCCGTTCACCTTGCCGCGGCGCGGGCCGCGTGAGCCCGACGAACTCGACCGCATGGTGGCCGCGTTCAATGCGATGGGCGAGCGTCTGCATCACGCGTATCTCGACGAACGCGACGCGGCGGCCGAGCGCGAAGCGCGCCACCTGGCCGAGGCGGCCAACCGCGCCAAGGGCGAATTCCTCGCGAATATGAGCCATGAACTCCGCACGCCGCTGAACGGCATTCTCGGCTATGCACAGATACTCGGACGCGACACGACGCTCAACGAGTTGCAGCAGCAGCGTGTCGCGGTGATCCGCCGCAGCGGCGAACATCTGCTGACGTTGATCGAGGACGCGCTGGATTTCGCGCGGATCGAAGCGGGCAAGCTGCGCGTGGAGATTTGCGACGTGCCGCTGGCGGCGCTCGTCGACGTGATTCGGGACATCATCGGCGTGAAGGCGGAGCAGAAGGGGCTCGCTTTCGTCTGCGAAATCGACGCCGACGCGCCCGCCGGCGTGCGTGCCGACGAGCGGCGCTTGCGGCAGGTGTTGCTCAACCTGCTGGCGAACGCGGTGAAGTTCACGGATCGCGGCGGCGTCAGCCTGCATATCTCCCAAGCCGCGTCGGGTCGCGTTCGTTTCGACATTCGCGATACCGGCATTGGAATCGGTCCCGACCAGTTGGCGAGCATCTTCGAGCCGTTCGAGCAACTGGGCGCGCCTGAGCGGCGCGCCGGCGGGACCGGCCTCGGCCTCGCGATCAGCCGGCAGTTCGTGCGCGCGATGGGCGGCGAGATCGCGGTCGAAAGCGAGCCAGGGCGGGGCAGCGCCTTCTGGTTCGAACTGGAGCCGGCGGGCATTGCGGCAATCACGTTCCCGACGATAGCGCCCGCGCCGCTTCCGCATCGGCTCACCGGTTACGACGGTCCGCGCAGGAAAGTGCTGATCGTCGACGACGTGGAGGTCAATCGCGCGGTGGTGGTCGATCTGCTGGGCCGCCTCGGTTTCGACACCGTCGAGGCGCACAGCGGTCGCGACGGGTTCGAGAAGGCGCAACGCGAACGGCCCGAACTGATCCTCACCGACATCGTGATGCCCGGCATGAACGGGCTCGAATTGGCGCGCAGCCTGCGTCGGCTGGACGACTTCGCGAGCGTTCCGATCATTGCGATGTCCGCCAGTTCGTCGGGCAGCGACAAGGCGATGAGCGTCGCCGCCGGCGTGAGCGGGTTCGTCTCCAAGCCGGTCGAGTTCGACGCCTTGTTGACGCAGATCGCCACGCTGCTGCGCCTACACTGGATTTATGCGCCGCCGTCCCCGTCCGCGTGCGAGGAGGCGTTCGCTCATTCGTCGTCGTCATTGCCTGTGCCGCCCGAGCAGATGAGCGAACTCCATCGACTCGCGCGCCTCGGCGACATGCAGGCCATCGTCGCGTGGTCCGAGGGCATCGCGGCGCTCGATGGGCGCCATCGACCGTTCGCGGCGCAACTCAGCGCGCTCGCGAGGGGGTATCAGTCGAGGGCGATCCTGCAACTGGTGGAGCGGCATATGAGCGGCGAGCTACAGCCATGAGCGAGCAAGGCGCGGATACCGGCGAGCGGCCGACGATTCTCATCGCCGACGACACGCCCGCGAACTTCGGCGTGGTGGTCGACAGCCTGGTGAACCGCGGCTATCGCGTGCTGGTCGCGCTCGACGGCGAGGAGGCGCTGGAGCGCGCATTGTTTTCGCAGCCTGACCTGATCCTGCTCGACGTGACGATGCCCGGCATCAACGGTTTCGAGACTTGCAGGCGGCTCAAGGCGGATGAGCGCACGCGCGACATCGCGGTGATTTTCATGACCTCGTTGACGGGCAGCGAGGACATGATCGAGGGCTTTTCAGCCGGCGGCGTCGATTATGTGACCAAGCCGGTGCAGGTCGACGAAATGATGGCGCGCATCGAGACGCATCTGGCGCTGCGCGGCATGCACCGGCAACTGGTCGAGCAGAACCGCCAACTGCTGAGCGAAGTGGCGGTGCGTATGCGGGCGGAGGCGGCCCTGTCGCGCGCGCGCGATGAACTCGAACAGCGGGTCGAGCAGCGCACGCAGCAGCTCGCGCAGTCGAATGCAAGGCTGTCCGCCCAGGTCGACGAGCGCCGCCGCGCCGAAGCGAAACTGCTGTCCAGCGAGGCGCGCTTTCGAACGATTGTCGAGACGAGCCCTATCCCGCTGTGCATCACGTCGATGCCGGAAGGCGTCATCCTCTATGCGAACGAGCCGCTGCGCGAACTGTTCGGGCTCGAGGTGCGCGCCGGCACGCTCGTCAATATCGTCGATTTCTATGTGAATGCGAGCGACCGCGACCGGCTGGTGACGCATTTGCGCCGCGAGGGCAGCTTTCGCAACTCCGAGGTCCATTTGCGGCGCTCGGACGGCACCGAGTTCTGGGCGATGGCGACCGCGCGCGTGGGGACGTTCGGCGACTCGCCCGCGATCTACGTGGGGCTGAACGACATCACGGCGCGCAAGCGCATCGAGCAGGAACTGCTCGAATCGCGCGAGCAATTGCGCGAATTGTCCGCCTACATGGAAGCGATTCGCGAGGAGGAGCGCAAGCGCATCGCGCTGGAGATTCACGACGAACTCGGGCAGTTGCTGACCGCGCTGAAGATGGACGTCTCGTTGCTGAAGATGCGTCTCGGCGCCGACCCGGACGCGATCCGCAAGGCGGACGACATGCGCGAGCTGGTCGAGAAAACGATCTGGATGGTCCGCAATGTCGCTAACCATCTGCGGCCCGCGGCGTTAAACTTCGGCATCGTTTCCGCGCTCGAGTGGTTGATCGAGGACTTCGGCCGGCGCAACAGCATTCCGTGCCAGTTGCACATCAACGGCGGCGAGCCGGTGCTGCCGGATGCGTACGCCACGGCGGTATTCCGCATCGTTCAGGCTTCGCTCACCAACATCGGGCGCCATGCGGACGCCACCCGGGCCGACGTGACGCTGACCAGCACCGAGGCGACGCTCGACCTTCACGTAAGCGACGACGGCTGCGGTTTCGAGCCGGAGAAGGCGCACATGGGTTATTCATACGGCCTGCTCGGCATGCAGGAACGCGCCCGGCTGATCGGCGGCGAGATGACGATCGACAGCGCACCCGGCATGGGCACGGCCATTTCCATCCACATTCCGCTCGCAGGCGGGACCCAAAATGATCCACATCCTGATTGCTGACGACCACGCGATTGTGCGCGGCGGCCTGAAACAGATCATCGCGACGACCACCGATATCGTCGTCGCCGCCGAGGCCGCGCAAGGCTCCGAAGTGCTCGAACGCCTGCGCACGGGGCAGTTCGATCTCATGCTGCTCGACATGACGATGCCGGGCATCAGCGGGGTCGATCTGATCCGCCGGGTGCGCGCCGAGGAGCCGCGCCTGCCGGTGCTGGTGCTGAGCATCCACAACGAGGCGCAAGTAGTGTCGCGCGCGCTGCGGGCCGGCGCGACCGGCTACGTGACGAAGGACAGCGACCCGGAGGTGCTGCTCACCGCGATCCGCAAGCTGGCCGCCGGCGGCCGCTTCATCGATCCCAAGCTGGTGGACGCAATGGTGTTCGAGACGCATTCGGGCGATGCGCCGCCGCACGAGATCCTGTCGGACCGCGAATTCCAGGTCTTGCGGATGCTGTCGGCGGGCCAAAGCATCAACGACATCGCCGAATCGTGCTCGCTCAGTGCCAAGACGATCAGCACCCACAAGATGCGTCTCATGCAGAAACTCGGCCTCACCAACAACGCCGAGTTGATCCGCTATGCGATCCGGCATGGCCTGGTTGCGGAGTGACAGACGCCTTTAGGGGAATCCTGAACCTTTAACCAGCATTTCCTGACTTCACAATCCGCCGCCGCCGACTGAAAAGCGCCTTGCATTGGCTCACGATGATTCAATGCGAATCGGATGGTCGAGGGGGCGGACGTGGTTGCGACGACAAGCTTACTACGCGGGCTGCGCGAGAAATTGCAGGCCATGGCGGGCACCCTGCCGGTCCGCGTGCTCTCGCTGCACGGTTCGCAGGACGGCCTGACATGCCGGGCCTGCATCGAGATCAGCCGGCCCGACGGCCCGTTGGTGCTGTTCTTCTTCAGACATGACGACGGTAGCTGGCATGCCTTCCCGCCGGAACTCAACCTGTGCAGGATGAGCTTCGAACCATTCGTTGCGTGACATGAACATTCCGCCACAAGGGAGATCATGGATGACCGCGGACAACTGTGGAGAACTGTCGAACTACGAGACGCAATTGCGTGCATGGATGAGCGAATGGTATGACCACGCATTCGCGAGCGGCTTCATCCAGCCGCCGTTCGTGCTCAATCATGCAACCGCGGTGAGGCTCGAAGGCTACTTCAACCTGGGCCTGACTCCCGCTGAAGGCGCCAACGTGATCTTCGGCGTGGTGCATTGACCTGCTGGCGGCGTCCTGCCGCCGTCGTTGCATCAGCGGGATATTACGGTTTGTCAGGATAGGTGGCGCGTGGCACGATGGGGAACCGCACAGGCTCGGTGCCTGTGCGGAGATGCGCCAATCCCGGCGCGGCATTCCTCCCGTGTCGAGACGCTATCCATCCATGCATCGCAGGCGCTTCCTGCTGGCCGCGCTCGGCGCAACAGGCGTCACGCTTGGCGCGCATGCCGCGCCGGCCGGCCACTTCGATATCGTCTATCCGCGCATTCGTCCGGGCGGCGACGTGCACGCCGCGTTCGCTCTCGCCGTCCTCGACCTGGCGTTGAGCACGGCGAACGTCTCCTATTCCGTGCGTCAGGCCGAGATCGTCATGGAGCGCGGCCGCGCGCTCGCCGAACTGGCGAACAGCAACGGTGCGATCAATCTGCACTGGACGAGCATGGAAGCGCGCGCCGAGCGCGGCCTGAATGTCGTGCGCATTCCGATCCATCGCGGGCTGATCGGCTACCGGTTATTCATCATAAGGAAGGACCGGCAACGGGATTTCGACCGCATCGAGCGCTTGTCGGATCTGCAGGCGTTCACGGGCGGACAGGGACTCGGCTGGATCGACACCGACATCCTCAAGGCGGCGGGTCTGACGATTCAGAGTTCGACCTACGAGACGATGTTCGAGATGACGCAGAGCGGCCGCGTCGATTACTTTCCGCGCGGCATCGTGGAAGCGTATGCCGAACTGGACGCACGCGGGCGCCGCGAGCCTGACCTCGTCGTCGAAAACAGGTTGATGCTGAGATACCGGTCCGATTTTCTTTTTTACGTCGCCACAGGCCAGGAAGCCCTGGCGGGGGCGATCGAGCGCGGGCTCGTCCTGGCGTATCGCAACGGCGCCTACATGCGGCTCTTCAACTCGCATCCGTACATTCAGGACGCGCTGGCGCGCGCGAGGCCCGCGTCGCGCAAGACCTTCGAGCTGGACAATCCCTATCTCTCCGACGCCGACCGCCGCATACCGGCCGCGTACTGGATGAGCTGACGTTCCACTACCCGTTGTGCGCGGCCCATGTTGCCGGCGCGGAGGGGACGAGCAGATCGTCGACGCAATCCGATAACTCGCACAGTTGCTGGAAAGATGCGCGGTCCAAACCGTGCAGCGGATGCCGCCGCAATTCGCGCAGCGCGCCGCCGAGGCGGCGGAACGCCTCCGCATCGCTGTTGATCAGCGGCCAGCCTCGCAACAGATACGTGAGCGGCATGAGCCGTCTGCTTTCGCACCACCGATCGAACAGGCGCGTACAGATCGCGTTGATGTGCTCGACCGCATTTTCTCGTTCGGACAGATAGGGGACCATGGCGGCACGCGCAAGCAGGACGATTGATGTGTGTCCATCGTATGTGGACAGTTATCGCGGTGCTGTCAGGACATGAAGAAAAAAGCTCAGGTCGATGCTGATCTTCGGGTAGGGAAATCCTTAAACGCGGCTTGCATCCCGATGCGGCCGTTTTGCCCCAACTGCCGCCATTGAAGCCGCCACCTGCAAATCTTCCTGGGCTATGCTTGCCGGGTAAGCCGCACCGTGCCCTCGGCCTTTCCACTGACCAATACTCAACTGGCGCGCCGGCCCGATGAATCTCCGGGAGACGCCCGTCGGGAGGGTGTTGCGCAGCATGGCGCGCATGCGGCGGCGGTCGTGGATGATCGCGCAATCTCTGACCTGATATGCACGGAACTCGATGAAAAAGATCAGCCGGGAGCCGCCACAGGGGCTGGATGCCGCAACGCGGCGGGACGATGGGCGCGTCGAGCGAACCGCGGCCGAGCCGGATGCGCTCGCCTATCTGAAGAACCGCGCGCTCAATCTGGTCCGCGAGGCGGCCTATCTGATCGACCGGAACGCGCGCTTCATTTACGCCAACGACGAGGCTTGCCGCACGCTGGGTTACGACCACGCGCAACTGCTGCAAATGCGCGTGATGGACGTCGATCCCGAGTGGAGCCTCGAGCGCTGGCAAACGGCCTGGGCGGAGTTGCGCGAGAAGGGCTCGCTCCTCGTCGAGTCGACACAGCGGCGCCAGGACGGCACCACCTTGCCGGTGGAAATCAACGCAAGCTATTTCGAGTTCGACGGCGAGCCGTACAACCTGGCGCTCGTGCGCGACATTACCGAGCGCAAGCGGACCGAGGCGCTGCTGATCGGCCAACTTCAGATGGAAGCGCAGTTCCGCCGGCTCGCGGAAAGCACGCCCGATATCATCTGCCGCTATGACCCGCAGTGCCGGCTCGTGTACGCGAACTCCGGACTCGCCTCGATACTTCGCCGTCCGTTGCAGGACCTGCTCGGCGGCACGCCGACCGAACACAGTGCCGATCCGCAGTTCGCCGTCTATCAGCGCGCCCTGGCGGCGACGCTCGAAACGGGCGCCGAACGCACGCTCGAACTCGCGCTGCAAGACGGCGCGAGCGGCTCAAGCGGCGTGAGCTATCACCATGTCCGCATCCTCGCCGAGCGCGGACTGCGCGACGAAATCACGAGCGTGCTGGCGCTCGGACGCGACATCACCGAACGCAAGAAGGCGGAAGCGCATCTGCACGCAAGCGGACAGGCGTTCCGCGCGCTGGTCGAGCATTCTCCCGACTACATCGCCCGCTACGATCGCGAGTGCCGGCGCGTCTACGCGAATCCGGCGCTGCGCGCGCTGCTGCCGCAAGGCGCCGACGAAACCGCCGACGCGGGCACGGTCGACGACTCGCCCGTGGTCGACGTGCCGCGGTATCGCGACCGGCTGCGCCGCGTCGTCGAGACCGGCACCGAACGCATGGACGAAATCCGCTTCCGCAATGCCAAGGGCGAAGTGCGCTGGGGGCATATGCGGATGGTGCCCGAGTTCGCCGCCGACGGCCGGGTGGCCACCGTGCTCGCCATCTGCCGCGACATCGACGAACTGAAGCGCAGCGAGCAACTGTTCCGCACGCTCACCGAGAGCTTTCCGGACTTCATCGCCCGCTTCGATCGGGAGGGGCGTCATACCTATGTGAATCCGCGTGTATCGAAGGCATTCGGTATGCCGCAGGAAGACTTCATCGGCAAGCAGCTTCACGAATTGCAGACGGGCGGCAGCAGCGCGCAGAACGAACTGCTCGAAGCGAGCGTTCGCCGCGTGGTGGCGACCGGTGAACCGGCCGACCACGAAGCGCTATGGGCGACCGATGAAGGCTGGCATGTCTTCGAGGTGCGGCATATTCCCGAGAAAGACGCGGAGGGCGACGTGGTCAGCGTGCTCGGCGTGGCGCGCGACGTGACGCGGCTGCGAACCACCGAACTCGCCTTGCGCGCGAGCGAGGTGGCGTTTCGCACGCTGGCCGAGAACGCGCCGGAGATGATCGTCCGCTACGACCGCGACTGTCGCTATAGCTACGTCAACCCGCGGTTCGAACAGATCAACGGGATTCGCGCGGCGGATGCCGTCGGCAAGACGCCTGCGGAGTTGTCGGCCGCCGCGATGCCCGAGTTGCAAATGATCACCGCGACGCTCGATCAGGTGATGACGAGCGGGATCGGCGCGAAGGTGGATCTTACGTGGGAGCGCGACGGCAAGCCGGTGGGCTGGCACGTGAGCGCCGTTCCCGAGCACGACGCCGACGGCGAGACGCGTGGCGCGCTGACGATCTGGACCGACATCACGGCGCGCATGGAGGCGGAGCTCCGCTTGCGCGAATCGTATGCGCTGTTGCAGGAGTTGACCTCGCTGCGTGAAACGGCGCGCGAGGAGGAGCGCAAGCGCATCGCCCGCGAGATGCACGACGAACTGGGCCAGCAACTGACGGCGCTGCGGCTCGGCGTGTCGGCGATGCGCATCGAGTTCGCCAGGGATGATTCCGTCCTGGCTGAACGGTTTCAGGATCTGCTGCGTCTCGCGGACGGCACCATGCAGGTGGTGCGCAACGTGGTGGCCTCGCTGCGGCCGGCGGCACTCGATGCGGGCATCGTCGCCGCGCTGGAGTGGCTCGCGGCCGAGTTCTCGCGCGACGGGCGCGTTGTCTGCCGCCTGCGAATTCCCGACGACAATCTGGTGCTCGACGAAGAGCGCGCCGTGGCGCTGTTTCGTATCGTGCAGGAAGCGTTGACGAATGTCGCGCGCCACGCCGGCGCTAGCGAGGTGACGATTTCGCTCGAACAGGTCGAGCAATACTGGAACCTCGAAATACGCGACGACGGGCGCGGCTTCGATTCGACGGCGCCGCGCGCCAAATCGTTTGGGCTGGTCGGCATGCGGGAGCGGGCGCTGATGCTGGGCGGCGAGATATCGGTGCATAGCGCGCCGGGCAGCGGCACGTCGATCGCGGTGCGGATCCCGGCGGATGACGAGGCTTCGGGGAGGCGCATGGAGTGAGTGGGGCGCATGGCTGTTTGCGGCACGTCGAGCGTGGGAGGTGCGCTGCGGCGTGCGAGGCGACCGCCCCCCGCATCTCACTTGCGCTTCGCCTTGCCTTTATTGCCCTTGCGCTTGCCAGGCTGCGACGGCCCCGCCGCCGCCGACGGCTGCTGCGCCGCCGCTTCGCGCGCCGCATGGCGAGCGCGTTGCGCTTCCTGCCGCGATTCCAGTTGCTCCCTGCATTGCTGCACCCCACGTCCCAGCGCGACGTTTTCTTGCATCAACGCCCTGCATCTATCCTTGTCGCCCGTTTCCGTGGCGTAGTAAAGCAAACCTTGCGTGCTGACGGAGAGGTCCTCGTTGAGCAGGTCGAGCAAATCGTTGGCGTCCTCCGGCAGGTTGCTGCCCGTGTCCATGACGACGGCCTTCAGCGCATCCAGAGTGACGCGCATCCATTGACGTTGCGCCGTGTCGACTTCCAGCGTCGCGCGCCATTCGAGGCTGTTCGCGAGCTGGTCGACGACATGCTGCTCCACCCGGGCTCCGCCGGCCATGCCGGGCTGGTCTTTTGAGGCGTCGATCTGCTCCGTCAGTCTTCCATGGACCTCGCGAATCTTGCCGACGGTGTCCTCATTGAGGCTGACCAACGCATCGCTTTGGAATTTATAGCTGCCGGCATCCCGCGCCGGACGTCCGGCAAGATTGTGCACGCGGTTATGCATATCCGCGAACCGGCCCAGCACATCGAAGCTCAGTCGCATGCATTCCGCCTGGCGCTCGCTGCGCGATGCCAGGGAGCCGAGAATCTGGGCCAGTTGGTCCGCCGTGCCGGCGCCCAGGTCCAGCCTCAGCGTCGCGCATTGACCCAACACCGCGCCCGCATTCACACCGGCCGCGCGTGCGCGCTCGGCAAAGCCGTGAGTCACTTTTGCGCGCCGGGACAAGGGCGCGTTGCCGATGGCTTCTCGCGCTTCGCCGTAACACTCGGTCAGATCAGCCGTGAGGCGGCAGGACATGGCGAGACCGCTCAGCATCAGCACGGTATTCGCCCGCTCGTGCACCATCGTTTCCGGCGCATCCGGGGGCAACTGGAGCACGGTCTCGCGATAGGCATCCACCTGACTGGCCAAGGCTCGTGCAAGACCGATGAATTGCGCGTCATCGCCAGGGTTCGCGACGGCGCTCGCGGGCGCGTCGTCGCGCAGCAGGTCAGGAAGTTCGCCCAGGATGTCCTGGAGACGCGCCGCTCCGCTTTGCCGCTCGGTTGCCACGCGAACGCAAAGCGATTTCACGTCGGCTTGCTGAGTGGCGTATGCGGCTCGGATCAGCTCTGTTCTGAGCGCGGAACACAAGTTCAAGAATGCACGCAACGTGTCGTTCAACGCGGATGCCGCGTTGGTGAGCGCGCCTCGCGCGAGTCCGGCTGCCTGTTGGATGCGGTCCGCCGTGGACATCAACCGATGCATGTCAGCGGGGCGGTTTTTCGTCGCGTCGAGAAAATCGGCCAGTGCCGCAAACGGCGTGCTTAACCGTTCCACGTCGATATCGGTCGCTCGTCGAAGGAAAGCCGAGTCTTCGGCCAACGCGAGCAGTGCACGGCAGCGGCCCGCCAGGTCCTCGATGAACGGCTCGGCTGATCCGCCCGTCATCGCTCGCGGTTCGCCGATGCCGATTCCACCGCGGCTTCCCGTGAGTACCTGCGGAATATCGCGCCACAGGGTCGCGAATGCCGCGCCAACCGCCGTCTGCATCTGCATGATGGCTGTGGCGCGACCCTGGCGAATTTGCGCATGGAGCGCCTGCGGTTCGGGCGTCTCGCGCGCTTCGGGGGACCATTCCGCGGTCGCGCTATCGAATGTATGGGCCGCGTCGTCGTAGGCTTCGGCGGCGTCATGCCACGCGACGATCGCCTCAAGAGCGCCGTCGACAGACTGCGCCGCGGCCTCGTGATTTGCGCTCGCCGAGAGGGTCGCGCCTTCGGCGCGCGCGAGGAGCGGCGCGAGGCCGGTTTGCAATGCGACAAGCCGCGCAACCTCGGGCGGTTCGGCCATGACGGCCTCCACGGCGGCTTCCTGCTCGGGAGCGATTGGCTCCGCAACCGTCTCCGCGACAGCCTCCGCGACCGTCTCCACAACCGCCTCCACAACCGCCTCCACAACCGGCGCCTGTACGAACTCGCCTCGCAGCGCCAACGTCAGGTCACCCGTGAGCTTTTCCAGTTCGGCACAGCGAGCGAGGAGTCTCGCCCGCAACGCCTCGCGTTGGTTCGGACTCGCCTTCAGCAGCGCGGTGACGCGGCGCTTTGTTGCAGGCGGCGGAGCACGCCCGTCTGCATCCACGCCGGGCAGTTCCACGTCCATGCCCTCGACAGATGGATCATGCGGAGGCGGTGCGGCCGGTTCTTGCGCAAGGCGGTGGATCGCCGTGGACAGATCATGCGCGCTGGCGCCGATGTTGCGCAGTTCCACGTCGAGGCCTTCGATCGGCGCGCCATGCAACGGCAGTGCGGCCAGTTCCTCTGTCCCGCAGCGCGCGAGTGCGCGGCGCAGCGGCTCGATGGTCAGTTCCAGCGCGCGCACGTAGCCTTCGCCGAACGGGGTTTGCTCGCGCTTCACGCAAAGAATGCCGCGCAGCACGTCCCCTTTGATGTCGAGCCGCGCGACATGAGCATCGCACTCCTCGACCGCCTCGTTCAGGCGAGCGATGTCCCGAACGGGCAGGCTGATTTTGCTGGCGACCTCGACTGCCGCCTGGTAATGATCCGCCGCCGCCTGCCAGGCCCGCGCGGCATCCTCGCATTGCACCACGGCTTGGCCGAGCAGAGAGAAGTTGCTTTTGAAGTTGTCGTCGGCCGGTACGAACTCTTTGCTAAACCGTGTCGCGGAGGTAATCGGGTAGTGCGTGGCTGCAATCGATCGCAAGGCCTGCGCGTCGCGGACGAGCGCCGCGACATCGGCCGGCGAATTCGATCGCTTGCCGACTTCGGACAGGCGGTGCAAGCGCCGGGTACGTTCGTTCGGATCGGCGTTGACGAGTACGGAGAAGTCGTCACTGGAATCCGATTCGGCGTCGCTGACATCATCCGGCGAGGCGTCGCCGGATTGCGCCATGCCATGCGCGGCCGATGACGTTTCGGCGGGCCACATCGCGCGAAGCTGCTCCGCGAGTGCGCGGGTCGACGGAGGGGGAGAGCGCCTCGGTGGCGGCGAGCCGGAGGGGCGGCGCGTGCGCGCTTCCGTCAACGCCGCCAGCGAGCCCGCGCGCGCGGATGCGTGCGAGCGCGATACGCCGGGTGTATCGCTCATGCCCGCAGTGCTGGTGGCGGCGGCAGTGCGGCGGCTCTCTTCGGAAGCCGACGCGGGCGCGTCCGTCGAGCTGGGCGAGATGGGCGAGATGGGCGAGATGGGCGATGCGGGAGTAGAGCGAGGAATCATGGTGGGCGTGTCCGCATGGCGGGCATGCTGCCCGCGTTCGAAGACGCTCACCGTACCGCGATGACATCGCGCAAGCGCCGAGCCAGCCGAAATTCATGGTTGCCCAGCGAAAGCGCCAAACCCAGCCTCGCAAGGTGCGAGGCTGGATGCAGGCCGCGACTTATTCGACCTCGGACGCCGCGCCATATCCGCCACCGCCAGGCGTCTGAATCACGAAAACATCGCCGGCCTTCATCTGCACCTGATGACGCGCGCCGAAGGTTTCACGCTCCGCCGAACCGGCTCGTTCGACCCAGTTCACGCCGACCTTGCCCGGCGATCCGCCCGCCATGCCGAACGGCGCAACGCGCCGGCGATTCGACAGGATGACGGCGGTCATCGGTTCGAGAAAGCGGACGCGCCGCTCGGTGCCGTCGCCGCCTCGCCATTGCCCCGCGCCGCCGCTGCCGTGACGCACGCGGAAGTCGTCGAGGCGAACCGGGAAGCGCCATTCGAGCACTTCGGGATCGGTGAGCCGCGAGTTGGTCATGTGCGTCTGCACGGCGCTGCAACCCGCCGCCGACGCACTCGCTCCCGAGCCCCCGCAGATGGTCTCGTAGTACTGGTACTGCTCGTTGCCGAACGTGAAGTTGTTCATCGTGCCCTGGGCGCCCGCCATCACGCCGAGCGCGCCGTAGAGCGCATCGGTGACGACCTGCGACGTCTCGACGTTGCCGGCCACCACCGCGGCCGGATAGCGCGGGTTGAGCATCGAGCCTGCGGGAATGCGAATGTCCAGCGGCTTCAGACAACCGGCGTTGAGCGGAATGTCGTCGTCGACGAGTGTGCGGAACACGTACAGCACGGCCGCCTTGCAGATCGCGGAGGGCGCGTTGTAATTGTTCGGCTGCTGTTCGCTCGTGCCTGCGAAATCGATCACCGCCGAGCGCGCGTCGCGGTCGATCGATACCGCGACGACGATCTTCGCGCCGTCGTCCAGTTCGTATTCGAAGCGTCCGTCCTTGAGCACCGACAGCGTGCGCCGCACGACTTCCTCGGCGTTGTCCTGCACGTGCCGCATGTACGCCTGCACCACGTCGAGTCCGAACTGCCCGCACATGCGCTCGAGTTCCTGCGCGCCCTTCGTGCACGCCGCGACCTGTGCCCGCAAATCCGCCATGTTCTGTTCGACATTGCGAACCGGATAGCGGCCCGAGGTCAGCAACTCGCGCATGTCGCCTTCGAGAAAGCGGCCCTGCGCGACCAGTTGCACGTTATCGAGCAGCACGCCTTCCTGATCGACGTGCGTCGAGTCGGGCGGCATCGAGCCCGGCGAAATGCCGCCGATATCCGCATGATGCCCGCGCGCCGCGACGTAGAACGTCGGCGTCGCATGGTCCTCGACGAAAACCGGCATGACCACCGTCACGTCCGGCAGATGCGTGCCGCCGCCATACGGCGCGTTGAGCACGTAGACATCGCCGGATTGCATGGTGCCCGCGCGCCGCTCGATGATGGTCTGCACGCTTTCGCCCATCGAGCCGAGATGGACCGGCATGTGCGGCGCGTTGGCGATCAGATTGCCGTCGGCGTCGAACAGCGCGCACGAGAAGTCGAGGCGTTCCTTGATGTTGACCGAGTACGACGTGTTCGCCAGCGTCACGCCCATCTGCTCGGCGATCGACATGAACAGGTTGTTGAACACTTCGAGCAAGACCGGATCGGCTTCGGTGCCGATCGCATGACGGTTCACGAGCGCGCTCGTGCGGTTGACCACCAGGTGATTGTGCCGGCTGACCTCGACTTGCCAGCCCGGCTCGATCACGGTCGTTCCGGTCTTTTCGCTGACGATGGCCGGGCCGTCGATACTCGCGCCGGGCGCGAGCGATTCGCGGTCGAACACCGGCGTGTCGTGCCACTCGCCGCCGGAAAACACGCGTGTCATGGCGAGCGGTTCGGGATTCGCGGAAGCACCCTCGGCGAGCGGCCAATGTTCGTCCTCGGCCTCGTGCGCCTGGCCGATCGCTTCGACGGCGACGGCTTCGATCACCAGCGCCTTGTTCGGCATCAGGAAACCGTAACGCGCGCGGTACAGACGCTCGAACGTCGCGACGATCGCGGGTGCGTCGTTGCTGAATTCGATTTCGAGCGCGGTGTCGGTGCCGTCGTATTTCACGTGAAGCGTGCGGCGCAGCGTGATGCAGTCTTTCGCGATGCGCTGCTGCGCGACTTCGTCTTGCGCGGCGTTTTCCAGCGGCGCGAACGCGTCCTCGCAAGCGGCGAGCGACGCGCCGTCGAGCCGCGTTTCGACGGCTTGCTGACGCAGCGCGCGCACGTCGGCGAGACCCATGCCGTACGCCGACAGCACGCCCGCGAGCGGGTGGATGAACACGCGCGTCATGCCGAGCGCGTCCGCGACGAGGCACGCGTGCTGACCGCCCGCGCCGCCGAAGCAGGCGAGCGTGTACCGGGTCACGTCGTAGCCGCGCTGCACCGAGATCTGCTTGATCGCATTCGCCATGTTCTCCACGGCGATCTTCAGAAAGCCCTCGGCGATTTCTTCCGGCGTTCGTTGCGCGCCGGTCGCCTTTTCGACCTGCGCCGCGACGTCGGCAAACTTGCGCTGCACGACGGCGGCATCCAGCGGCAAGTTGCCTTCCGGTCCGAACACGTGAGGGAAAAACTGCGCGCTGATCTTGCCGGTCATCACGTTGCAATCGGTGACGGTCAGCGGGCCGCCGCGCCGATACGACGCCGGCCCCGGATTCGCCCCGGCGCTCTCGGGACCCACGCGCAAGCGTGCGCCGTCGAAGCTGCAAATCGAGCCGCCGCCCGCCGCCACGGTGTGGATTTTCATCATCGGGGCGCGGATGCGAACGCCCGCCACTTCGGTGGCGAACTCGCGCTCGTATTCGCCCGCATAGTGCGTCACATCGGTCGAGGTGCCGCCCATGTCGAAGCCGATGATCGACTCGAAGCCCGCGAGCTTCGACACCTGCGCCGCACCCACGATCCCGCCTGCGGGACCGGACAGGATGGCGTCCTTGCCCTGGAAGCGGTGCGCGTCGGTGAGGCCGCCGTTGCTCTGCATGAATTGCAGCGGCACCGCGCCCAGATCGCTTTCCACCTGCTGAACGTAGTGGCGCAGAATCGGCGACAGATACGCATCCACGACGGTCGTGTCGCCGCGCGACACCAGCTTCATCAGCGGGCTGACCTCGTGGCTCACGGAGATTTGCGTGTAGCCGATGTCCTGTGCGATTTCCTTGAGCTTGCGTTCGTGTTCTGCGTACCGGTAACCATGCATCAGCACGATCGCGCAGGAGCGGATGCCGCTCTCATACGCCTGCCGCAATGCCGCGTAAGCCTGCTCCGTATCCAGTTCGCGCACCACTTCGCCGCGCGCGCCGATCCGCTCGTCGATTTCCACCACGCGCTGATACAGCAGCGTCGGCAATTCGATGTCGCGCACGAACAGCTTCGGACGGCTCTGATACGCGATTCGCAAGGCGTCGGCGAAACCCTTCGTGATCGCGAGCACCGTGGGCGCGCCCTTGCGTTCGAGCAGGGCGTTGGTGGCGACCGTCGTGCCCATTCGCACGCTGTCGATCAGATGCGCCGGCACGGGCTCGCGGGCCGCGACGCCCAGCAGATCGCGAATGCCTTGCACCGCCGAATCGCGATATCGCTCGGGATTCTCCGACAGCACCTTGTGCGTGACGATCCGTCCATCGGGGCGGCGCGCGACGATGTCGGTGAACGTGCCGCCGCGGTCGATCCAGAATTGCCAGCGGCGATCACGCGGTAGCTGAGTGTCGGCTTGATGTGTCATCAGAAGAGTTCTCCGGTGAATGTTGAGGTGCTCACGATTCGAGTTGCGCGCCGCGCGTTTCGGGCAGCGTCAGCGCCGCGAGAATCACGACGCCGTAGGCGGCCGCGGCGAAGGTGCCGATCGCGACGCCGAGCGCCATTTTTTGCGCGACGAAACCGATCAGAAACGGGAAGGTCGCGCCGACCGCGCGGCCGAAGTTGTAGCAAAAGCCTTGGCCCGAACCGCGAATCCGCGTGGGGAAGAGTTCGGTCATGAACGCGCCCATCCCGGCGAAGATGCCCGAGGCGAAGAAGCCGAGCGGAAAGCCGAGCACGAGCAGCAGCGCGTTGCTCATCGGCACGCGGGTATAGACGAGAGCGATCGCCATCGAGGCGATCGAGAACGCGATGAAGTTCAGCTTGCGGCCAAAGCGGTCGCTGAGAAAAGCGCCGCACAGGTAGCCCGCATACGAGCCGGCGATGATGACCGCGAGATAGCCGCCCGTGCCGACCACGCTCAGGTGCTGTTCGGTCTTGAGGTACGTCGGCAGCCAGGTGGTGATCGCGTAATAGCCGCCTTGCGTGCCGGTGGCGAGGATCGCGGTGCGCAGCGTCGTCAGCCAGACGCCGGGGCCGAAGATCTCGAAGAACGAACTCGTGTTGCCGGCTTCGGCGTCACGCTGCTTCTGTTGCAGATGGACTTCCGGTTCCTCGACGAAACGGCGAATGAAGATCACGAACGGCGCGGGCAACACGCCGAGCGCGAACAACGCGCGCCATGCGATATCGCCGGGCAGCAGCGAAAACACCAGCGTATAGAGTCCCGCCGATGCCGCCCAGCCAATCGCCCAGCCCGCCTGCACCATGCCGACCGCCTTGCCGCGATCGCGCGGCCGGATCACCTCGCCGATCAGCACCGCGCCCGCGGTCCATTCACCGCCGAAGCCGAAGCCCATCAAGCCGCGCGCGATCAGAAGCTGGCTGTAGTTCTGCGCGAACGCGCACAGCAGCGTGAAAAACGCGAACCAGACGATGGTGATCTGCAGCGTCTTGACCCGGCCGATGCGGTCGGAAAGAATGCCCGCGACCCAGCCGCCGAGCGCCGAGGTCAGCAGCGTGACCGTGCCGATCAGGCCGGCTTCGCCCTTGGTGAGACTCCATGTCGCGATCAGCGTCGGAATCACGAAGCTGAGGAATTGCGTGTCCATCGCATCGAGCGCATAGCCGACCTTGCAACTCCAGAATGCCCGCCGCTCGCTTGCGTTGGTGTGCCGATACCAGCCGAACATGCCGCGGCTCGCGGTGGTGTCCGCCGTTGCGTCGTCGGCGGGCGTGCTTGCGTATTGCGCTTCCGTAGTCATGCGTTTCTCCTGAGATGCGTCAGAACACCGCGAGCGATGCGTTGGGGATGTCGGTGACCAGCATGTGGCCAGGACGATGCGCGATCGCGAACGGCAGCCGCGCGCTTTCGATGGCGCTTTGAGGCGTCACGCCGCAGGCCCAGAAGACCGGCAGTTCGTGTTCATGGATCGATACCGGATCGCCGAAATCCGGGCTCGACAGATCCTCGATACCGAGCACGGCGGGGTTGCCGATATGCACCGGCGCGCCATGCACCGCCGGAAAGCGGCTCGTGATCTGCACGGCGCGAATCGCGTGGGCGCCGCTCATCGGCCGCATGGAGACGACGAGCCGGCCGCCGAACCGGCCCGCTGCCTGGTTCGCAACGTGGGTGCGGTACATCGGCACGTTGACGCCTTCATCCACGTGGCGCAGCGGAATGCGTTCGCGCGCGAGCATCTGCTCGAACGAGAACGAGCAGCCGATCGCGAATACGACGAGATCGTCGCGCCATACGTCGCGGATATCGGCGGGCTGCTCGCACAACACGCCGTCGCGATAGACGTTGTAGCCGGGCACGTCGGTGCGGATATCGAGGTCGCGGCCCAGCATCGGCAGATCGAATTGCCCCGGTTCGCCGACGCAGAGCAGCGGACAGGCTTTCGGATTGCGCAGGCAGAAGCGCATGAAGTCCTCGGCGTAGGCGCTCGGCAGAATGGCGAGGTTGGCTTGCGCGAAGTCGCCGCAATAACCGGCCGTGGGCCCTGAAAATTCCTTGCTGCGAACTTGCTGGCGAAAGGTGTGCGGCATGACGGCGATTCCGTTCGTGAGTGCGATGGGGTGCAGAGTAGGATCAACAAAATAGCTGCGCCAGCGAGTTATTCGTGCCGCTGGCGTTCAGGTTTTCTTAACGGTTTCGTGCGGGTTTTTACGTAGCTGATGCTTGGGGGTGCGTCGCGGCAAGCGCTTGCTTATTGCCCCGAAAGCATTGATGGACGGGCAATGTGGGTGGACAAGATCGAGGCGTTTCAATGCATGGCGAATACCTCGCGTCGTTTCGTCATACCGGCCACAAAAGCGACCGGTTTCGTATAAACGGCGCTTTTTGTTAAGGCATACTGCAAGCCGGAAACAATAAAAAAATCCGCCAATCTTCAGACCTGCCCCATGAACACGCGCTTTCTCGAAACCTTCGTGACGCTCGCTCAACTCGAAAGCTTTCGAGCGACGGCGCGCGTGCTGCACGCGACCCCGGCGACGATTTCGCTGCGCATCCGCTCATTGGAGGACGAACTCAAGACAGAACTCGTCGACCGTTCGACAACGGGCTTTCGCTTGACGCCCTCGGGCCAGAATCTGCTCGGGCCCGCGAAGAACGTCGTCAACGCCGCGCGCGCATTGCGGGAGGCGGCGGGCCAGGAAGTCGTGGTCGGCGGCAAGCTGCGGTTGGGCGTCATTGAAACGGTCGTGCATAGCTGGCTCGCGCACTACGTCACGCAGTTGAACGCGAGCTTTCCGCGGCTCGAAGTGGACCTGACCGTCGATTCGAGTTCGGTGCTGCAACGGCGTCTCCTGAGCGGCGATCTCGACCTCGTGATACGGGTCGAGGGCATCGACAGCACGAAGATCGTCTCCCGCGCGATCGCCAGTTATCCGGTTCGCTGGATCGCGAAACGGGGCTTGCTGTCGAAACGCGCCGAAGGACTCGCGCTGCGTGTGCTGGAGCGTCCGGTGTTGACCTTTGGGCGCGGCACCGCGCCGCAAGTCGCGCTCGAAAGCATCGTTCACGCGCTCGCGCAGCAGCTCGGCATGCCGGCCGGGCAAACCCGCATCACCTGCTCGCCGTCGGTCGCCGCGATCGTTCAACTGGTGCGCGACGGCTATGGCGTCGCCGCCATTCCGGGCCTGTTCGTCGCGGAGGCCTTGCAGAGCGGCGAATTCATCGAGTTGCCGCTCAAACCCGTGCCGCCGCCGATCATCGTGTCGATTTGCAAGCCGGTGGACGCGAGTCCGATGATTCATGCCGCCGCGAATGCGGCGCAGCTTGCGTGCTCGGCGTATTGTCAGACGCGGCGCAAGGATCTGGTCGAGGCGCTTTGATCGCTTTGGTCGAGCTTGAGCAGCAGGTTCATTTCACGCGGTGAAAAAAGCGTTTCGTCTCGCGCCAACCCGATTCGCTATTGGCGCGGTGCCGATGGGCCATCGGTACGAGGATGGTTTTTTTCAACCGTGAGCGGGATTCGGAATGTGGCTGCTGCGTTCACTCAACCTGACCGCGGGCGTTGCTTGCGCATTGTTGCTCGCCTCCGCGAATGCGTTTTCACAGCCCTGTCCAACGGCTGACGACTGCGCGAGCTTGCTGCGCATCAGCACCCACGACGACAATGTGCGGGCCGAACGTCACCGGGAAGAACAGCTACGCGAGGAACGCTTGCGTTCCGAGCGCTTACGTTCCGAGCGGTTGCGCTCGGATCGCTTGCGCGAAGAGCGGCTACGTTCGGACCGATTGCGCGCCGATCGCTTGCGTGAAGAGCGCCTTCGCGAGGATTAACCAACGCCGCGTCGCTGCATCGCCGGGGGCGCCGGGGGCGCCGCATCGCCGCGTTCCCGTTCAACGAGCCGCCTCGACGCAGGTGTGATGAAGCGCCTCGACCGCCCGGCATGCGTTGATGACCCGGACATGCTGCCGGCTCGGACCACTCGTCTGGTCGAGCAACGTTTCGATCGAGCGCGCGTCGAGGTTGGGCTGCAAGCCGAGCAGCAACGCGACGGTGCCCGTCACGTTCGCTGTCGCGAACGACGAGCCCGAGACAAAGTCGTAATGTCCGCCGGGCGTGAGCGTCAGGATGTCGTGGCCGGGCGCGTAGAGCACGCGCGCGGCGGAATCGGAGGCGGGGCCATTCGTCGCGCGTGCCGACGCGCGTGCCGAGTCCACCGCGATCACGCCCGGCACGCCGACCGGAAACGCCTTGAGGTTGCCGTCCGGCAGCACCGCGCCCACCACGATCACGCCTTTTCTCACCGACAGTTCGATCAGTTGAGTGAGCAGCGGATCCTTCGGCCCGCCCAGGCTCAGATTGATGATCTGTGCATGCGCTTCGAGCGCCGACTGGATCGCCTCGGCGAGCGTGAACGAATTGCAGCGCGAAGGTCCGCTGCGATTGTCCGCTTGCCAGCAGGCCTTGACCGCGATCAGTTTCGCGTGCGGCGCGACGCCTTCGATGCCGGCCTTGCCGTCCGCGCCGCCCGCGCGATCCGACGCGATGACGCCCGCGACCGCGGTGCCGTGCAGGTCGCGATTGAATTGCGTCCAGTCCTCGTCGACGAAATTGCGCGTCGAGACAATGCGGTCGCGCAGATCGGGATGGGTGGTGTCGACGCCGGTGTCGATCACCGCGACCCGCACCGAATCGCCGCGCGTGACCTTTTGCGCCGCGCCCGCGCCGATTTCGCGGAAGCCCTGCTGCAAGTCGGTGTAGTCGTTGTTGCCGGCTGGCGCGTCGGCGAGCAAGTCGAAGGTCTGCAACGGCTGCGCGAGGCTGACGCGGGAATC
>NZ_JBQEPU010000015.1:0-169106 GCF_052045835.1 Paraburkholderia sp. 22099
TTGAATTCTGGTTTGCCCATCACCGCATCCTCACCCTTGACCTGAGGAGCGAAAACCGCTGACCATAAAGTGTCAACGATGTCCTCGCACGTTCGTCAACCATGTCTCCGGTCTGTACAAGGAGGCCAAGGGGAATTACGATCAATTACTGGAAAAATTCTTTGACGAAAATGACGATCCGAAATACAACTTCGATGGATTTACCTCGACAAAAACGCAGATATTTAAGCAAGGCACGCTTGTTAAGAAAAATCCGCCAACAAAACTGATGTGGTACTTTCAAACACCTCAAGCGCGACTGTATCTGATGGATACGCTTGTGCGCGCCGGTGTCCCCTCCATTTATCAGCCGTGAGGATATCATGTACTTAACTTCACAGCATCGCGATAGTGAAACACTACGAAAGGCAGATTTTGAATTCCACCTTCGACGGTTGCGACCTGTAATTGATCTTCTTGCTGAAAAGGATGCGAAATTGGGTGGAGATTGGTTTCTTGGCGGGAGCAGTATTGCCGACGCTCAACGATTCCCGATTTTCAATGGAAGTACGATCAGAACAGAAGTAATTGACGAATTGCGAAGAAAAAACGCTGATGATATTGACGACGCCAAGTTCATCGGAATATGGAATGAGGATTCGCAAAAAGGTTGTGGCGGCTCGATTGAATTTTGCATTGACAGCACTGTGTTTTCAAATACTTTCGAGTTGACGGTCAATGAAATGACTGCCGACACCTCTAGGCTTGGGAACTATAAATCGGCGGCGGAAGTTGTAGAAAAGGTCATCGAAATTTATACCCCGTCGAATCTAACGTTTGGGCCGAGGAAATATCAGGGAAAGCAGGTGTTCGAAGATCGTCCAAGCGTAAGCTGGATGCTCTACTTGCCGCACGCTCTCACTGCGGCGCAGGTCCCTGAAGCGCGCGCCCTGATTCCGGTCGTGCGTGACGACAAGCAACTAGGCACGATCATAGTCAGCGTGACTGATGACGTGTTCGACGTGAACAACCGGGATCATGTCAAGGCGGCGAACGACATCGAAATCCGCCTGGCAGACCAGGACCTGTTGCCGCGGTTCGTTGATCTTTGACGGCGTGTTGTCCCGGCCGCTGTTTGCGACGCCGGGACTATCAATCAATTAGACATTCCACACACGCGCGCCGCCCATGCTTCCATCATCGGGCGGCGCTGTTCGAGCAAGTCGGTACGGTGATAGGCCGCTTCAACCTTGTTTGCGACGGCATGCGCGAGCGCACGTTCGGCAAGGTCGCGCGCATAGCCGTGTTCGCTGGCCCAATCGCGAAATGACCTTCTGAAGCCATGCAGCGTCGCGACGCGCCCCGGTGTATCACTAACCGCTTTCACTCGACGCAGAAGCGCTAGGGGTGTTTGGTCCGGTGATCTGCGCGGCGGTGGGTTCGCTGGTCGGCGCAATGATCGGTAACGAGGCCGCCGCCGTGATCCGCGCGGTGTGCCTGCTGCTGATCGACAAGGGCGGCGAGGTGCTGGAAAAGGTGGTCGGCTTTCTGGCGCGGTTCACGAAGGGCAACATCGTCAGGCTGCTGGAGAAGATTCACTTCGCCGCCTACGGCGATGCGCTGGTGACGAAGCTGAAGGAATTTTTTCAGGGCATGCAGGCGCTTATCAGAAAGGCGCAGGGGCTGCTCAGCCAGGTCGAATACATTGGTCGGGCGCGGGCGCTGCTAGCGGAACTGGAGCGCATGGAGAAGGCGTTCTACGCGGTACAGGCGAACTGCGCGAAGGAGATACCGCAGGCGCTGGCGAAGCTTGACGAGGCGTTGCAGAAGGTGCTCAAGGACAAGCTGCCGCCAACGTATCATCCGGCCTATGCGGGTGTCCCTGCCCCGAAGCCCGAGGTGGTGAAGCCGCCGACGGTGCGCGTAAGTTCGGGTATCGGCGAGCCGCCGAAGGTGCTGCCCATGAAGCGTGACGGTGCTGAAGGGGTCGGCGGCGGTCCCTTGCCCGAACCGCACGAGCCGATGCCGGGTAGCGGCAACGTGCATGCTGACGACGTGGCAAAGATGAGCCGCGCGCGAAAGGGTATCTTTGGCGAGAAGGTCAGCGATGACTTCATGAAGGCCCGGCGCTATGAGTCGGAACCGGCAGAGGAACGGCAGATGCGCTTGCTGGAGCAGCAGCCGACGGGTCGGGGTATCGACGGCGTATATCACAAGCCGCCAGGCGAACCGCCACCGCCCTACGTGGTGACGGAAACGAAGTTCAGGACGGGGGGCAAGTTCGACGCCAGGAACTTGCGGACGACTAAAGGCTCGCCGGGATATCCTTCCGCTAAGCAGGGGAGCGATGCATGGATTCGCTCTCGGCTTCGTCAAGCAGTTGGAAAGGACGAAAAGGCCGACGCGATCATGGACGAAGGCTACGATGTTTGGCTGATGGTTGTAGATGAGAATGGCAAGGTAACGAGCATCACTCAGCTTGACAAGAAGGGGAACGCATTGCTGGACGCTGTAACCAAAAAACCGATTACGATACCTGCCGATTGAGTGAGACGATGTGAACGCATCTAAGGGAACAGTCACGAACATGAATGAAGCATTCGACGAAGTGAAGCGTGAGACTCTGCTTCCAGAGCATCATTATCGCCAGAAACTGGAGTACAAGGAACAACGCTTGGTAAAGCTTGAGCAAATGCTCGCTGCTCCAGAAAAATTTCCCGGGCACAAGGAAGGCCTCTCGTGGGATCGAGGGACTATCTCACTTGAAGTTGTGATTGCCCGTTATTCAGCCGGTGAGGAACTGTCATCGCTTAAGCCAGATGCTATTCGATGTTTTGAATTGTTTAAGTCCCACTACGCGTCGTACCCTGACTACGGACGACTTCGGCTATGGGAACCCGACGCTTACCAGTACACGATGTGGCTGCTGTCGCTGGCGGTGCTGCTCGGGCTGAAGGAATGGGTGCCGACTATCGCGACGTGGATTAGCACCGATCCAGAGGACGGCCAGGACCTGCTGGTAAGTCGTCTGTTTGGCCGCTTGGGCGTGTCGCTGCCCGGTGAATCGTTGATCCACGAGAAGCCCTATGCTGATCTGTTGGGCGCAACAGAGACGCAGGGCGTGCCGCAGCAAACGGCGATGGCCGGATACCTGAAGCGCTGGTATGGCGGCATGAAAAACTGTTACTGGTATGACGGGCACAAGAATTTGGGTGTGTTCTTCTTTGGCTACTGGTCATTCGAGGCAGGACTGGTGACGCTGCTGTGGGACATTGACGACAGCACCTATCGAGACATGCGCTTCTATCCCAAGGGCCTGGTGGACTTCGCACGCGAACAGGCGAAGGCCCCGCAGGGTGAAGTGCAGAAGCCGCACATCTCGCGCAGGACCGGCGAGCGCTGTCCGCATGCAGGGCGCTGGGGCGTGCTCGAATCGCCGGGTGCATTCGTCCAGGAACGCATGTTCAAGGAGGGCGACGTGTTCCCCGAGGGCATTGGTCGCGACGGCAAGGAAGGCCCGGTAACGTGGATCGTGATGGGCCGCGAGGACGGTGGCCCGACCCGCGAAAACTGAGCCGATGGCAAAACGGCGAAACTTGGTGGTTTAACCGAGGTGACGAAGACGGAGAGCAACTACGTGGACTTCATCCGAGGGCATATCGTGCGTGATTACCCCGCGCCGGCCGACGATCCGACCTTGCGCGAGCGGCTCAATGCAGCCTACGCGCGGACGAAGGAACTGGGCTTGACGCATGATGGCCCGATCGATAGTCGATTTCCTTAACGAGCGGAACCGGATAAGGCGGACGCCGCCGCCGCACCACCGCCATCCTGCCAGCCGCCGCCCAGCGCCTTGTACAAGGCGACCAGATCGGTGCTCACCTGCATGGTCCCCTGCGCATATTGCTGGCGCGCCTGCGCCAACTGCCGCTCGGCATCGAGCACATTGATGAAGCTGGTGAGCCCGTTGCGGTAGCTGTCGCGCGCGAGTTCAAACGCAGTCTGGTTCGCCGCCACGCTGTCCGCCAGCGAATCGCGCCGCGCCTGGTCGGTGCGATAAACCACGAGTGCGTTGTCCACGTCGCGTAGCGCCGTCAGCACCGTTTTGCGGTAGTCGAGCGCCGCCTCGGCCTGCTGGGCTTCCGACATCCGCAAGTTGGAAACGAGTGCGCCGCCCTGAAAAATCGGCAGCGAAACACTCGGGCCAAACGAATAGAACAGATGCGACCAGCGCGACAGATCGCTCGCATTCGTCGCGCGCGTTCCGACCTGGCCCGTCAGCGAAACGTCGGGATAAAACTGCGCCACCGCCACGCCGACATTCGCGGTCGCCGCATGCAGACTGGCTTCCGCGCGGCGAATGTCGGGACGCCGCCGCGCGAGCGTCGACGGCAAGCCCACCGGCACCGTGGGCGGCACCGGCGGCACGGCGGCCGGCGCGGACAGTTCCGCTTCCAGCGCGCCGGGCGCTTCGCCCACCAGCCAGGCGAGCGCGTTCGACGCCTGCGCGATCTGCTGCTCGAATTGCGGCAACTGCGCCTGGGTCTGCGCAAGCTGCGCGCTCGCGCTTTTCACGTCGGCTTCGCTGGCGAGGCCGACCTTCGCCTGGCTTTGCGTCAACCGGACAACATCGCGTTGCTGCTCGACGAGGCTCGTGGTGATGTCGCGCAACGCCTGCGCGCCGCGCAACTGCATGTAGGTTTGCGCGACTTCGGCCTCGAGCGAGAGCAGCGCGTCGTTGCGGCTTTCCAACGCGGCCTCGGTCTGCGCGTTCGCGGCTTCCACCGAGCGGCGCACCCGGCCGAACAGATCGAGTTCCCACGAGGCGTCGAAGCCGGCTTGCCAGAGATTGGTCGGCGAGGTCAACTGATCGAGCACGTTGTTGGCGCCGTTTTGCAGCGCGGGGCCCGCGCCCGGCGCGATTGCATTGACCGGCGAATCCGGCGCGCCGAGCCGGTTCACCTTGTCGTAGACGCCGTTGGATTCGAGAAAGCCTTTCAGGCCGAGTTGTTCGCGCTGGTAGCTGCCTGTCGCGCGGACATTCGGCAACCCCTGGGCCGCCGCGCTCTGCACCTGGGTCCGCGCTTCGACGATGCGCAACACGGCCTGCTGCAAGTCCAGATTGCCGCGCGCGGCGCGCTCGATAAGCGCGTCGAGCGTGGGGTCGTTGAAATTGCGCCACCAGCGCGGATCGGGATCGGTATCGAGCGTGGGGACCGATGCCACGTCCGCGCCGGAAGCGGGTGCAGCGGGCGCGGCCGTTGCGGCGGTGTGCCGCGTATCGTGCCACTGCCGCGGCGCGTCGGCGTTCGGCGCGTGGAAGTCAGGCCCGACCGTGCACGCGGCGAGCCACGCCGCGAGCGAAAGCACCGGCATGCGCAGGCTGAAAACGGCGCGCCTCATGTCAGTGTCCTCCCGCGCCGCCGGCCGCCTTGACCGGCGAGAAAAACAACGTCATCGGAATGCAGAGCGCGCAGAACACGGCGAGAATCGCGAACACGTCGACGTAGGCGAGAATCGTCGACTGCGAAATGAACGTGGTGTACAGGCGGCCGGTCGCCGTTTGCAGCGCTTGCGAAAACGGCACGCCGGTCATCTCGGCGATGGTTTGCGCGCCGCGCTGCACGGCGTCGTTGTAGTTCTGCGAAAGCGTCGACATGTGTTCGGACAGATGCGCCATGCGCGCCTGGCTGCGCTCGCGAATCAGCGCCGTCGATAGCGAAATGCCGACCGAGCCGGCCACGTTGCGGAACATCGTGAAGAGTGCGGACGCATCGTCGTTCAAACGCTGCGGCACGGTGAGATAGGCGAGCGTGGTGATCGGCACGAACAGGAAGCCGATCGCGAGCGATTGCGCGCTGCGCATTTTCACGAGCGTCGGGTAATTGACGTTCGGCACCAGCGTATGCGAATACGCGAGCGCGCAGGCGAGCAGCGCGAAGCCGGTCGCCACCAGAAAACGTGTCTGCACATAAGGCATCAGCTTGCTGATGAGCGGAATCTCCATCGTGATGAGCACGGCGCCGGGCGAGAGCACGAGTCCGGCGAGCATCGCGGTATAGCCGAGCTGCTGTTGCGCGAGCTGCGGCACCAGCACCGCACTGCCGTACAGCACCGCCGCGAAGGCGGCGATCGTCGCGCAGCCGAGCGCGAAATTGCGGTCTTTCAGGCAGCGCAGATCGACGACCGGCTTTTTGGTGTAGAGCAGCCAGAACGTCGCGCCGACAATGCCGGCCGCCGACAGCACCGCGAACGTGCGGATGAAGTTCGACGAGAACCAGTCGTCGTCCTCGCCGCGATCGAGCATCACTTGCAGGCAGCCGAGCCCGACGGCGATCAGCGTGATGCCGATGTAGTCGATCGACACCTTCGTGTCGCCGGTCTTTTTCCACGGCGGGTCTTCCACCAGTTGCAGCACCGCGAGACTGGTCAGAATGCCGACCGGCACGTTCAGCAGGAACACCCAGCGCCACGAGAAGTTGTCGGTGATCCAGCCGCCGAGCGTGGGACCGAGCACCGGCGCGACGACGATCGCCACCGCCGAAATCGAAAACGCGCGGCCGCGCTGTTCGGGCGGGAACGTGTCGAGAATGATCGACTGCTGATTCGGTTGCAGGCCGCCGCCAAAAAAGCCCTGCAGGACGCGAAAGATGATCAGTTGCCACAGGTCGGTCGCGATCCCGCACAGGAACGAACAGACGGTGAACGCGATGATGCACACCAGAAAGTAGCGCTTGCGGCCCAGCAGCCGCCCGAGAAAACCGGAAATCGGCAGCACGATGCCGTTGGCGACCAGATACGAGGTGAGCGTCCACGTGGCTTCGTCGTAACTGGCCGACATGGTGCCGGCGATGTGCGGCAACGCCACGTTCACGATGGTCGTGTCGAGTACTTCCATGAAAGCCGCGAGCGTCACCACGATGGCGATGAGCCACGGATTCGCCGCGGGCTTCCAGTTCGATTGAGCGCCGTTCGCGGTGTTCGACGCGCTCATTTCAGATACACCTTCGGCGTGACGGACAAGCCGAGCCCAAGCGGCTGATCGCGCGGCAAGCCCTCGTCGATGACGATCTTCACCGGCACGCGCTGGACGATCTTCACGAAGTTGCCGGTGGCGTTTTCCGCCGGGAAGGCCGAGAAGCGCGAACCGCTGCCGAGTTGCACGCTATCCACATGGCCGCGCAAATCGAGCTTCGGATAGGCGTCGACCTCGACCTTCACCTTGTCGCCGGGACGCATGCGCTCCAGTTGCGATTCCTTGAAGTTCGCCGTCACCCACACTTGCGGCGTGACGATCGAAAACAGCGACACGCCGGCTTGCAGGAAGCTGCCCAGTTGCACATTGCGCCGCGTGATCCAGCCGTCGGAGGGCGAGCGCACTTCGCAGTAGGAGAGATTCAGCCGCGCCTGTTCGAGTTGCGCCTCGGCTTGCTGCACCTGCTGGCGGCGTTCCTCGACGCTCGCCTCGGTCTGACGGATCTGCTGCGGCACGAGGCTCGCGCTCGCCAATTGCGCGCGCGCCTGCTGCACGCCGGCGCTGGCCGATTGGCGCTGGGCGTCGGCGGTGTCGATGTTCTGTTGCGAGGTGGCGCGCTGATCGACGGCGTGCTGGCGCAGATAAGCGGCCTCGGCCTGACGGAAGTTCGCTTCCGCCGACGAGGTCTGCGCCCTCGCTTGCCGGTATTGCGCCGGATACTGAATGCGCGCGATGTCGAGCTGAATCAGCGCGGCATTCAGTTGCGCTTTCGCGAGTCCGAGTTGCGCCTCGGCCTGATCGACCTGCGCCTGATAATCGCGCTTGTCGATCACGACCAGCAGGTCGCCTTTGTGAACGTAGACGTTGTCGTTCACCGCGAGCCGCACCACGTAGCCGGAGACTTTCGGCGCCATCATGATGGCGTTGCCGTCGGTGTAGGCGTCGTCGGTGGAAACCTGGTTGCGGGTCGCGAACCACCAGACGAAGGCGACGATCGCCAGCAGCGCCACCACGGCGGCGAGAATGATCAGCGGCTTCTTGCCGGGCGTGCGGCGGCTTTTATCGTTGCCGTTCTTGCCGCCGTCTTTCGTGTCCCTGGTTTCGCGTTGATCGTGCTGTTCCTGAGCGGAGCCGGTCTCGTCTGACATGGCGATACGTTCCTGTCGTTTCCGGATCGATGGCAAATGCGAGCGTGGAGAAAAACCGCCGGGCGGAAGTGCGCGCGGCGGTCCCGATGCAGTGAGGCGGGCTAGCGCCTGGCTGGCTTGTCGGTCGACGGTTTATCCGTCGACGGCTTTTCTTTCGAGGCGTCCTCGTCGGGGACGATTTTGGTCGTGCCGCCGGTGGAAGGCGGATCGCTTGCCGGAAAGCTCTCCTCCACCTGTTCGTCGATCTGCTTTTCGCTCTTGTCGGCGTGCGGATGTTTCTCCTTGGTGTCTGTCATGGCGACTTCTCCTTCAATAATCAAATGAGCGGTGAGCTACACGGATTGACGCGGGTGCTTTTTACATGGGCATGTAGTTGTTGGTCAGGGGAGGGGCCGTGCGCTGTTCCTCGCGACGACGCTTTGCACGAGCGCCAGCGCGTCCGCGCAGGACACGCCGCCGCGCATCGCGTCGATCAGGCGCGCGGTGTGCGCCTGGCGTTCGCACGCGAGCACCGCGACCACCTTTCCGTCTTTCACATACAGCGCGATGAATTGCTGGCGTTCGAGTTCGCCGTCGATCACGATGTCGTCCCACTCGCTGGCATGGCCGAGATATTCAAAATTCTTGCCGAAGTGATACGTCCAGAAATACGGCACCCCGGCGTAGCGATGACGCGCGCCGCACATGTTTTGCGCGGCGATGCGCGCGTGCTGCTGCGCGACCCGCCAATGCTCGATGCGCAAGGGCTCCTGATGCTCGTGCAATGGAAACACCGCGATGTCGCCGGCGGCATAGAGACCCGGCGCAGCTTGCATGCCCGCATTGACGATCACGCCGCCGTCCTTTTGCAGCGGCAGTCCCTCGACGAAACCGGTGGCCGGTGCAACGCCCGTGTCGAGCAGCACGACATCGGCGGCGACGCGGTCGCCGTTTTCAAGTGTGAGTTCGTGAACGCGGCCCGCCTCGCCTTCGAGCGAAGCGACCTTTGTGTCGAGGTGAAACAGCACGCCGTTGCGCTCGTGCAGCGTGCGGAACATCGCACCCGCGCGTTCGCCGAACTGCCTCGCGAAAGGCGTTTTCTCCGGTGAAATGACGGTGACCGGCGTGCCGCGCTTCCTCAACGCGGCGGCCGTCTCCAGTCCGATGAAACTGCCGCCGAGAATCGCGACGCGCGTGTGTTCCGCGTCCTCACCGATTGCCTCGACGAGCGCGGCGGCGTCGTCGCGATTGCGCAGCACGTGGACGCCGCCGAGTTCGATGCCGGCGATCGCGGGCAGTTTCGGCACACTGCCGGTGGCGAGCAGGGCGGTGTCGTAGGTCAGTTCGCCGCCGTGGGCGAAATGAATCGTGCGCCTGGGCACGTCGAGACGGGCAACCTTCGCGACGATCCGCTCCACGTCGTGCCGCGCGAGCCAGTCCGGCGCGAGCAGCGGCGGCACGTCGGCGGGCGCCATGTCGGCGGACAGCACGAACTTCGTGAGCGCGGTGCAATCGTAAGGCGCATGCGGGTCATCGCCGATCAGCGTGAGGCGTCCGCCGAAACCGTATTCGCGCAACGCCGTGCAAGCCGCGGCGCCCGCCGCGCCCGCGCCGATCACCACGTAATGCGGTTGCGCGGCGGCGGCATGGCGCACCGCTTGCGGCTGCTTTCGCGGCGCGACGATCACGTCGTCGCTGCTCACCACCACGGGGTAACGGTCGAGCGCGACCAGCGGCGGCGGTTCGAGCACGTTGCCGGTGGCGGCGTCGAACGTGCCCTTGTGCCACGGGCAGATGATGCGGCCGTGACACAACCCGCCCTGTTCCAGCGGACCGCCCGCATGCGGGCAGTCGGCGGCATAGGCGCGCACCGTGTCGCCGTGGCGCACGAGCAGGATGTTCTCGCCGTCCACCACCACGCGCTCGGCGCGATCCTCCCGCAGGTCCGAGAAGCGGGCGACACGGCGGGCAATGGTTTGCATGGCGGGTTCTCGCGCAAGGGGATGGTGTGACGAATAGCAATCGACGTGCCCGACCAACCCGCCGCCTCGCGCGCCGGTCGGCTTGCAAGGCGTCCTTTGGAGAAGCGCGGAAGTGAGGTATAAATCATGAGAAAGGAAATAGCGCACGAACATCGCGTCGCGGCACGATGTGTGCAACTTTGCTGATCTGTATCGACCTTTATGGAGAGGCTGACCGTGCAACGGGCGGAGCGTGCCGCAGTCGATTTCCCCATGCCCTCGCGCAATTTTGCGGCGACGCGGCGCATGCTTCTCATCGTGCTCGCCGTTTCGATCGTGTTTCCGCTTGCCTGCCTCGCGGGCTACGGCTATTTCGATTACCAGCGCCGCATCGCCGATTCCGACAACGTGATCGACCGGCTCGCGCGCGTGACCGAAGAGCAGGCCGTCAAGGTGCTCGATCTGAGCCAGCAGATGGCCTCGCGCATCGTCGAGTTGGTCGACAATCAGGACGATGCGCAAATCCGCGCGCGCGAAGCCGAATTGCACGAGCGCCTGCAGGAAATCGGCGGCGACTTTCCGCAGGTGGCGTCGATTTCCCTGCTCGGCGCGAACGGCGACCTGCTGGTGTCGAGCCGCGAATATCCCGCGCCGCCGCGCTCGATCCCGCAGCGCGAGGACTTCACGAGCGCGAAAGCCATGCGGCCGCAAACCTATTTCTCGCTGCCGATGTTCGGGCCGTTGTCGAAAACCGATGTGTTCAGCAGCGCGACCGGCCGCTCGGGCGCGGACGGGCGCTTTCTCGGCGTGGTGTCGGTGGCGCTGCGCAACGACTACTTTTCGCGCTTCTATCGTGACCTGACCAATGGCGACCCGTCGCTTTCGCTCGGCCTGTATCGCCAGGACGGCAATCTGCTGGTGCGCTATCCGCCGTGGCCCGCGGGCGCGAATCCGAAGGCGCAGAGCGCGTTCGCCACGGCGCTGCGCGACCGCCAGGTGTTCGGCCACGTTCGGCTGAATTCGACGGTGGACGGCGTGGAGCGTCTGCTCGCGTTTCGCCGCGTCGGCGACTATCCGCTCTATGTGATGAGCGCCTACGCGACGAGCGCCATCGCCGACGCATGGCGCCGGCATTTCCTGATGATCGCCGCGCTCACGGCGGCGCCCTGCATCGCGATCTGGCTGCTGGTCCTGTACTCGTTGCGTCAGCTCGAAGCCGAGCGCCGCGCGTGGGAGCGCTGGCAAGGCGAGGTGGCGATGCGGCTGTCGGCGGAAGCGTCGAGCCGGCAGTTGCAGCGCATGGGCGCGCTCGGCAATCTGGTCGCCAACGTGGCGCACGATTTCAACAATCTGCTGATGGTGGTGTCGGCCAATATCGAGCTCGCGCGGCTCAAGCGCTACAACCACGTCGAGAAGGAAGTGCTCGCGATGCAGCGCGCCACCGCCACCGCCGAGTCGCTCACGCGGCGTCTCTTGAGCGTGGCGCGCAAGCAGCCGCTCAAGCAGGAACCGCTCGATCTTTCCAGATGGCTGCCGGCCGCCACGCCACTGATCGACGCGGCGCTCGGCGACAAGGTCGAACTGGCCTTGAATCTGGTCGACAACGTCTGGCCGGTGCTGGCCGATCCCACCGACCTCGAATTCGCGATCATGAACCTGGCGGTCAACGCGCGCGATGCGATGCCGCATGGCGGCCGCTTCGTGATCCGCTGTCAGAACAACCGCCTGGTCGGCAGCGACACCTTGTTGCCCGACGGCGAGTATGTGCTGATCGCCTGTTCCGACGACGGCGAGGGCATGTCCGAGGCCGTCGCCCGGCGCGCGTTCGAACCGCTGTTCACCACCAAGCTGCGCGGTTCGGGCACGGGGCTCGGTCTCGCGCAGGTGCTGTCGATGTGCGAGCAGGCGGGCGGCACCGCGAAAATCGACAGCGTGCCGGGCCGCGGCACCACGGTCAGGCTGTATTTGCCGCGCTATCGCGAGCGCCCGCGCCCGGCGCCGGCCGCCGACGTCGAAACGGCGCGGCAACCGGAGCCCGGCGCGGCCGGCATGGTGCTGCTCGTGGAAGACAACGAGGAGGTGGCGGCCGGCGTGACCGCCGTGCTGGAAACCTTCGGCTGCGAGGTGCGGCACGAGCCCACCGCCGACCAGGCGCTCGACGTGCTGTCGGGCGGCGCGCGCTTCGAACTCGTGCTGTCCGACATCCAGATGCCGGGCAAGCTGAACGGCATCGATCTGGCGGAAAAAGTCCGCAGCGCGTGGCCGGCGCAGAAAATCGCGCTGATGACGGGCTACGCCGACGAACTGGAACGCGCACGCCGCCTGGGCGTGGCGATCCTCGCGAAGCCGTTCAATATCGACGAACTTCATGCACTGGTGGCTTGCGAAACCTAGTGGCCGGCCGGGCCGCGCCGGCCGGCGCGTTCGGCGCATCGCATGACGCGCGGCACATCCCTTGCTGAAAAAAGGTCGGGAGATTGCGTATCCGGTGGACCGGGTCGCGCACCCGCTTTTTTCTTGCACAGGAGAACCGTCATGAAGATCAGGCATGCATTGCTCGTTTCCACGTTGGCCGCCGCTTCGTCGCTCGCGATGGCCCAGGGCGGGGCCGGTGGCGGCGCCGCCGGGACCGACCCGGCCAGCACCGGCGTCAACACTTCGACGCGCGAAGGCGGCGACATGCAGGCTTCCGGCGCGATGAGCCATTCGAAGTCGAAGATGCATCACATGAAGAAGTCGAAGACGGCCAAGCCGGCCACCGATACGACCAACACGCCGGGCGCCAACGCGAGCAGCGATACGAAAGGGCAGTAAGGCGCGCACGGAACACGGCATGCGTCCCTGGCTGGAGGCATGCCAGCCTTTGCAATGCGCCCCAACACACGCGACAATACTGGTTGGAGGCGGCGGCGCGCATCGCGCCACGGGGCGAGGCCGGCAGAGGCGCAGCACACAAGGATGAGTATGGGCGGCAGTGAGGCAGGGGCGTCTCCAACGACTACGCGGGCAGACGCGCAAGCGGACGCGACTACGCGTGCAGACGCGCAGGCAGGCGCACAAGCGGGCATCGAGGCGGAGTCCGGCAAGGCCGTCGGCACGCCGGCGGGGTCCGTCACGCCCGGCGCCGGCGCACTCGACTTTCCGGTCGTCGGCATCGGCGCTTCCGCGGGCGGCGTGCAGGCGCTGCTGCGCTTCTTCGAGAACGCACCGGCCGACATGGGCATGGCCTTCGTCGTGGTGCTGCATCTGTCGCCCGATCATGCGAGCAGCGCGGACGAGGTGTTCCAGCACGCCACCGGCATGCCGGTGAACCAGGTGCGGGAGCGGGTTCAGGTGCAGAAGAACCACGTCTACGTCATCTCGCCCTCGCACGATCTTTCGCTCGACGACGGCCATCTCACGCCCATCGAAGCCGACCGCCCGCGTGGCCGGCCCATCGCCATCGACCTGTTTTTCCGCAGTCTCGCCGACGCGCATCGCGAACGCGCCATCGCCATCGCCATCGTGCTGTCGGGCACGGGCGCCGACGGCGCGACCGGCATCGGCCGCGTCAAGGAGCAGGGCGGCGTGACGTTCGCGCAGGATCCGGCGGACGCCGAGCACCCGGAAATGCCGCAGAACGCGTTGGCCACCGGCATGATCGACATCGTGCTGCCGGTCGCGGAGATGCCGCGCAAGCTGCGCGAGCTGGCTGAGAACGCCCGCGCGATTCACCTGCCGCCCGTGGACGACGAACCCGAGACGCTCGCGCTCGCGCAGCCCGATCCCGCTTCCACCGCCGAGCGCGCGTTGCTCGGCGTGCTCGCCACGCTGCGCGCCCGCACCGGCCACGATTTCCGCCACTACAAGCGCGCCACGATCCTGAGGCGCATCGAACGCCGTCTGCAGGTCAACGGCATTCCCGATCTGCAGGCCTACTAGGACTACGTGCTCACGCACCCTGACGAAACGCCGGCGCTGCTCAAGGACATGCTGATCGGCGTGACCAATTTCTTTCGCGATCGGGATACCTTCGAGGTCGTCGAGCGCGAGATCGTGCCGAGGCTCTTTCACAAGAAATCCGAGGACGACCCGGTGCGCGCGTGGGTCGCCGGCTGCGCGACGGGCGAGGAAGCGTATTCGCTCGCCATGCTGCTCGCCGAATATCCCGAGCGGCACGAAGATATACCGATCCAGCTATTCGCCACCGACATCGACGAACACGCGATCGCCTTCGCGCGCGCGGGCCTCTACCCCGAGTCGATCACCGCTGATGTATCCGCGCCGCGCCTGCGCCAGTTCTTCACGCCGGAACGCTCGCGCTTTCGGGTGAGCAAGGCGATCCGCGAGCGGGTGCTGTTCGCCGTGCACAACGTGCTGCGCGATCCGCCGTTTTCGCGCGTCGACCTGGTGTCGTGCCGCAATCTGCTGATCTATCTCGACCGCAACGTGCAGACCCAGGTGCTGCAGATGTTTCACTTCGCGTTGCAGCCGGGCGGCTATCTGCTGCTCGGCAGTTCGGAATCCGCGGAAGCCGCGGGCGACCTGTTCACGCCGGTCGACAAGAAACACCGCATCTATCGCGCGAACATGGTGACGAGCGCCGTGCGTCCGCCGATCAGCATGCCGGTCGTTCAGCATGGCGGCGCGGCCACCACCGCCAGCGCGGGAGAGCCGCAGCCGCTGCCGCAGGCCTTGCCGTTCTCCGCGCTGCATCATCGGATCCTCGAGCTGTACGCGCCGCCGAGCGTCGTGGTCGACACCGACGCGAACATTCTGCACATGTCCGAGCATGCCGGCCGCTTTCTGCGTTTCGTGCGCGGCGAGCCGTCGTACAACCTGATCATGCTGGTGAATCCGGCGCTGCGTCTGCAACTGCGCGCCGCCTTGTTCCAGGCGCTGCGCGGCAATCAGGAGGTGACGACGCCCGCGATCGAATTCTCGCCGCAGGCGAGCGTGCGGATCACCGTGCGCGCGCACCGGCGCACCGAGGATGCGCCGGAATTCGCGCTCGTGCTGTTCGAGGAGATCCCCGCCGTCGCGTCCGCCGCGAGGCGAGGCGAGACCGCGAGCCCGACGGTGCAGGATTCGTTGCTGGTGCATCTGGAGGAGGAACTGCATCGCACGAAACAGGAATTGCGCTCGACGGTGGAGCAATCGGAGGCGTCGACCGAGGAACTGAAGGCCTCGAACGAGGAATTGCAGGCGATCAACGAGGAACTGCGCGCCGCCACCGAGGAACTCGAGACCAGCAAGGAAGAACTGCAATCGCTGAACGAGGAATTGTTCACCGTCAACGCGGAGTTGCAGGCCAAGATCGAGGAAACCGGCAAGGCGAAAGACGACTTGCAGAACGTGATCGCCTCCACCGGCATCGCCACGCTGTTCGTCGACCGGGACATGCGCATCAAGCGCTATACGCCGGCCGCGACGGAACTGTTCAACGTGATTCCCTCCGACCTCGGGCGACCGCTGCACGACATCACGCACCGGCTCGATTACCCGCAGCTCGCCGACGACACGGCGACCGTTTTCGAATCGCTGCAACTGATCGAGCGCGAGATTCGCGGCACCGACGGGCGCTATTTCCTCACGCGGCTCTCGCCGTACCGCACCACCGACGACCACATCGACGGCGCGGTGCTGACCATCGTCGACATCACGGCGCTGCGGCGCGCCGAACAACTGGTGCGTGTCAGCGAGGAACGCCTGCATCTCGCCGCGCAAAGCACCAACGACTTCGCGATCATCGTGCAGGACATGGAAGGCCGCGTGGTGACCTGGAACAAGGGCGCGGAGCGGATCTTCGGTTATAGCGAGAGCGAGATGACGGGGCAGACGCTCGACCGGCTCTATCTGCCGGAAGAGCGCGAGGCGAACGAACCCGCCACCGAGCGGCAGCGCGCGCAGTCCGACGGCCGCGTGGAGGACGAGCGCTGGTACATCCACAAGAACGGCACGCGGCTCTATTGCAGCGGCGTGATCACGCCGGTGGCGTCGGACAGTTTCCGCGGCTTTGCGAAGATCGTGCGCGACCTCACGCAGCGCAAGGGCACCGAGGCGCTCGAACAACGCAAGATTTCGCTGGAACGCTCGGTCCGGCAGAAGGTCGAGGCGGCGAGCCGCCTGAAGGACGAATTCCTCGCGGTGCTCTCGCACGAGTTGAAGAACCCGCTGAACCTGATTCACGTGAAGGCCGACATGCTGGACCGCGCGCCCTCCACGCAGGGCCTGCCGGTCGTGCACGATGCGGCGGACGCGATCCGCCGTTCGGTGATCAGCCTCGCGAAGATCATCGACGACCTGCTCGATCTGTCGCGCGTGCGGACCGGCAAGCTGGCGCTCGATCGCTCGCGGGTGGACATCGCGGCGATCACGGCGTCGGTAACCAGCGCGATCGAGGCCGAGGCGCTGGCGCACCAGGTGAGCGTGAGCGTGAAGGGCGTGAGCGAACCGTTCTTCATCGAGGCGGACCCGGTGCGCTTCGAGCAGATTCTGTGGAACCTCGCCAGCAACGCGGTGAAGTTCACGCCGCCGGGCGGGCGCATCGCGCTGACTTTGTCGCGTGAAGCAGGCTATGCGTGCGTCGAGGTGCGCGATACCGGACGCGGCATCGAACCGTCGTTCCTGCCGAACGTGTTCGACATGTTCAGCCAGGCCGAGGGCGCGCACCGCCGGCACAGCGGCGGATTGGGCATCGGACTCGCGCTCGTCAAGCAACTGACGGAAATGCACGGCGGGCATGTGCAGGCGGAATCCGCGGGCGTCGGCAAGGGCGCGCGTTTTCGCGTCTGGTTGCCGGCCGACAGCACGACGATGCCGAACGAAACCCGCGAAACGCCTTGCGACGCCAGCTTGCTCAAGGGCATGAAGATTCTGCTGGTCGACGATGCGGCGGAAAGCTTGCAGGCGTTCCAGAGCCTGCTCGAACTCGAAGGCGCGCAAGTGTGGCCGCAAACCAATGGCGCGGCGGCGCTGGCGATCGCCGCGCATCAGCAGTTCGACCTGATCCTGTCGGATATCGGCATGCCCGGCATGGACGGCTACGAACTGATCGCCGCGCTGCGCAAGCTGCCGGGCACGGCCTCGGTGCCGGCGCTCGCGTTGACCGGCTTCGGGCGCCCGCAAGACGCCGCGCGGGCGATCCGCGCGGGGTATGACGGTCATCTCGGCAAGCCGGTTTCACTGCACGCGTTGCTCGACAAGATCGCGCGCATCACCACCAACCGCACCGGCATGGCCTGAGCCTGGGCGCAGTGCCGCCTGCCACCCGGCGCAGCGCCTCGCCGGAAGGCTAGCCCTTTTCCTGCACCGCCTCGTACTTGCCGAGCGCCGCGTCGCGATTCAGACGCGCGCGCTTGAGCAACGCCTGCTGGGCCTCCAGCACCTTGCTCGGGTCGCCTCGCCACGCTTGCAGCGGCGGTTCCTGCAACGCGCGGCCATACGAGAAGCTCAGATTCCACGGCAGCGGCCCGAGCCGGTTCATTGCATCGAGGTTGGCGGTGGCTTCTTCCGGGGTTTGTCCGCCCGACAGAAACACGATGCCCGGCACCGCCGACGGCACCGTGCGCTTGAGTATCCGCAGGGTGTAGGCGGCGATGTCGCTGACAGGCGACTGCTGCGCGTGTTCGGAGCCGGCGAGCACCATGCTCGGCTTCAGCAGAATGTGTTCGAGCGCCACGCGGTGCCGGTGCAGCGCATGAAACACCTCGTGCAGCACGGTCTCGGTGACTTCGGCGCAGCGTTCGATGGAATGGTCGCCGTCCATCAGCACTTCCGGCTCGACGATCGGCACGATGCCGGCTTCCTGCGAGATGGCCGCGTAGCGCGCCAGCGAATCGGCGTTCGCCTCGATCGCGAGGCGGCTCGGCAAGCTCGCCGTGATGTTGTACACCGCGCGCCATTTGGCGAAGCGCGCGCCTTGCCGTTTGTAGTCGACGAAACGCTGGGCGAGGCCGTCGAGACCCTGGGTGATTTCGTCGCCCGGAGCCAGCGCGAGCGGGATCTTGCCCAGGTCGACCTTGATGCCGGGCACGATGCCGTTGGCGGCGGCGAGTTGCGGGAACGGCGTGCCGTCGTCCGCTTTCTGGCCGAGCGTTTCCTCGTAGAGAATCACGCCGCTGATGAACTCGCCGAGGCCCGGCGTGGTAAGCAGCAGGTTGCGATAGGCGCGGCGGTTTTCCTCGCTGGATTCGACGCCGATCGTCTTGAAGCGTTTGGCGATGGTCGGGCCGCTTTCGTCGGCGGCGAGCAGGCCCTTGCCGGGTTGAACCATTGCACTGACGGTGGCTTGCAGTTCGCTACGGGTGTCCATGAGATGTGCTCCCTTTGATCCGGTTCGCGGATGAATCTTGCAGCAAACGCAGCTCGAACAACGTTGCCCGCGCCGCTTTATTCGCGCTTTTTTAGCGCTTGATTAGCGCCTCATTAGCCTTATTCGCCGATCAGATGCAGCACGATGTCGCGCGCCTGCGTGTGCCGGCGATGCTCGAACAGATACAAACCCTGCCATGTGCCGAGCACCATCTGCCCGTGCTCGACCGGCACCGTCAACTGCACTTGCGTGAGCGCCGTGCGCAGGTGGGCGGGCATGTCGTCGGGGCCCTCGGCGTTGTGTTCGTAGCGCCCGGCGTCCTCGGGCGCGAGGCTCGCGAAGTAGCGCTCCAGATCGCGCTGCACCGAAGGGTCGGTGTTTTCCTGGATCAGCAGCGAGGCGGACGTGTGACGGCAAAACAGCGTGAGGAGTCCGGTGCCGATCGACTGCGCGGCGACGAAGCGGCGCGCTTCGTCGGTGAATTCGACGAGCCCGCGGCTGCGGGCCTTGACGCTCAGGTGGTGGAGGGCTTGTCGCATGATGGGCAGGCGATGCTGCGGGTGGGTTCTTCAGTGGGTTCGATCGACGCGACGCGCCCGATTCATAGCGACGCGAATGCTTGCGCGATCTCCGTGGCGCTGGTCGGACGCACGACGCGCGCGACTTCGACGCCGTCGCGCATGAAAATCAGCGTGGGCCAGAGCTTGATCTTGAACGAGCGGCCGAGCGGCCGGCCGGGGCCGTCCTCGATCTTGAGATGCCTGACGCCGGCATGCGGCTCGAACGCCTTGGCAATCGACGCTTGCGCGCCCTGGCAGTAGCCGCACCAGTCCGTGCCGAATTCGATCACCGTGGCGCCCGGCAGGGCGTCGAGTTCGGCTCGCGAGGGGGCGCGGGTGGAATAGGCGGTTCGTGTTGCCATGCTTGCTCCGAAGCTCGTTGATCCGTGCGGGCGCTGTTTCCGCTGCCAGGGAAGCGCCCGCGCGTGGGTTGGCGCGTGGTTGGATAAGGCATCTGTCAAGAGTAGCAGCTATGCTCGGGATCGTCAGCGAGGCCGCGCTTGCCGCGTTGAGTGCCGGGGCGCGGTGTCGGGCGGCTTGCGGCGGGACGCGTGGGCGCGCGAATTTGATGCACACTTGCGGTCTTGCCGACGCGGCGTGAGAACATGGTCAACTCGCATGGTCAACTCGGATGGTCAACTCGGATGGTCAACTCGGATGGTCAACTCGGATGGTCAACTCGGATGGTCAACTCGGATGGTCAACTCGGATGATCGACTCGGATGATCGACTCGCGCGGTCCACTCGCCGTTAGCGGTCACGAAGGATTCAGGAAGGCAAATGCAAGAAAGGCTTTATCTGCGCCATCCGGGCAAGGACGAAACCGTCGCGGTCGCGACCGGCTTCAGTTGGGGCGCGTTGTTGCTCGGTTTCGTGTGGGCCTTGTCGAAGAGAATGTGGTTCGCCTCGTTCGTCATGTTCGGGATCAGCACGGTGCTGTTCTTCGCGGGGCTGTGGGGTGAAACGGCCGGCTTGATCGGGCTGGTGCTGTCGGTCGTGTTCGGCGTGGCGTGCGGCGCCTATGGCAATGAGTGGCACCGCCGGACACTGGAGCGGCGCGGCTACACGCTTTTGCAAGACGCAGGCGGGGACCGGATATCGCCAGGCGCCAGGCATTCGTGACCCTCATGCCGGGTTCCACCTCGCCGGCGATTGCAAGGCCGCGGTGCAACCCTGCGCGCAACGCGCGGCAAGTCGCTCACGCCGCCTCCACCGTTCGCCGATCAGCGCGTGAAATATAAGTTGGGATGCGGCGACGCGGGTTTACGCGAGCGCGGCCTCGGCCGATAATGCCCCGGTCGTTCCGGCCACGAAGTCGGCGGCGCGCGTCGCGCCCGCAGGCTCTCTTTCCCTGACCCCACCGCCCCCTGTGTTGAAAACCTCCCGTTTTTTCGACCTGCTGCGCATTCCCGGCTTCAAGCCGCTCGCCGCCGCCACGCTGATGCTCGGGGTGGCGATGTCCTTCACCGCTCCGTATCTTTCGCTGTTCGGCGTCGAACGCGCCGACATGACGCCGTTCAGGCTCGGCGTTTTCATGACGCTGATCGCGGCAAGCGGGGTGCTGGCCAGCACCTTTGCGGGCCGCTGGAGCGATGCGAGCGGACGGCATCGGCCGCTCTTGCTGGCGGCGCTCGTGGCCGCCGCGCTCGGCTATCTGTGTCTGTGCGTGGTGCGTGACTACCGGTTGCTGCTGGTGGTCGGCATCGTTTTTATCGGCGCGGGCGGCTCAGCCATCTCGATGGTGTTTTCGTTCAGCCGCGCGGCCTTGCCCGTGCCGGATGCGGCGGAGCGCGCGTTCGCCAGCGCGACCTTGCGGACCATTCTGTCGGCGGCGTGGGTGTTCGGCCCGTCGGTGGGCGCGCTGGTGCTCGCGGGCACCGGCTTTTATGGGCTGTTCCTGTTCGCCGCCGCCAGTTTCGCGGCCTGCGCGGTTATCGTCTGGCGCATGCGGGAGCCGCAAGGCCACCTGGGCGATCACACGGTGGAAGACACGGCCTCGGAGCCGTCGGCTTCCATTACCGTGCCGCCGCTGACCACGCCCGGCGAAGAGGCGCATGAGCATCTGCCCGGCGTCGCGTCGCCGAACGATATTCGCCGCGCGGTGGCCGCGCTCACGCTGCTCGGCCTCGCCGCGAACGCCACCATGATCGTGCTGCCGCTCTACATCGTGCACGGCCTGGAGGGCACGCACCTGGACGTGTCGATCATGCTCGGCCTCGGCGCGTTGATGGAAATTCCGATGATGCTCGCGCTGGGCGCGAAGTCGTCCGCGCTGCACAAGCCCAATTGGCTCGCGGCGTGCGCGGCGGTTCACGCGGCGTATTTCGTCGCGATGTCGCTGGCGGGCAGCGTCCATGTGCTGATCCCGATGCAGATTCTCAACGCGTTCGTCGTCGCGGTGACATCGTGCCTCGGCATGACCTACGTGCAGGATCTGATGCCGCAGTCGCCCGGCCGCGCCACCGCGTTGTTCTTCAACGCGGCGCGGGTCGGCTCGATTCTCTCGGGTGTGTTGTCGGGCTTGCTGGTGCAGGCGTTCAGCTATCGCGGCACGTTTCTGATCTGCGGTTTGCTGGCGCTGTGCGCGCTGATGCTGTTCGCGGTGCCGGGTTATCGCTATCCGCTGATGTGGCGCGCGCTGCGGCGCATCGCGCGCGAGCAGTACGGCAGGGTGCAGGCGCGGCGGCAATAGCGCGCCGCTGGGGTGGCCGATGAGCCGGGCGATGTCAGGTTCGCTGCACGGGCGCTGCAACGCTGCTAACTTTTGTCCTGTGCGCGAGGCGGACTTCGCGAACCGCGTGCTGTCGGCGATGCGGCATGACTTCGGCGGCCACCTCGAGAAAGCGGCCACGCTGGACGGCGGGCCGAAGACCTGACTGACAGCGCCAACCCGGAGAATCTCGATGCAAGCCACTCAAGCCGCGCCGCACGACGTCGTGTTCCTGTTCGACTGCGACAACACCTTGCTCGACAACGATCATGTGCTGACGGATTTGCGCGCGCACATGATGCGCGAATTCGGCGCGGAGAACAGCGCGCAGTACTGGGCAATTTTCGAGGACTTGCGCGCCGAGCTCGGCTATGCCGACTACCTGGGCGCGTTGCAGCGTTATAGGGTGGGGCATCCGCGAGATACGCGCCTGCTGTTGATGTCGTCGTTCCTGATCGACTATCCGTTTGCGAACCGCCTGTATCCCGGCGCATTGGACGCGCTTCGGAATCTGGCGAAACATGGGCCCACGGTGATTCTCTCCGATGGCGACGTGGTGTTCCAGCCGCGCAAGATCGCCCGTTCGGGCCTATGGGAAGAGGTGGAGGGCCGCGTGCTGATTTACGTCCATAAGGAGCAGATGCTCGATCAGGTGATGGCGTGTTATCCGGCGCGCCGCTATGTGATGGTGGACGACAAATTGCGGATTCTCGCGGCCATGAAAAAGGCGTGGGGCGCGGAATTGACCACGGTGTTTCCCCGCCAGGGCCACTATGCTTTCGATCCGAAAGAGATTGCGAATAATCCGCCGGCCGATGTGACGATAGAAAGGATCGGCGAATTGGCGGAGATCGATGTGGCGTTGCTGATGGGCGCGAAAGGGTAGCGGGCAGGGGTTGGTTTCCGGACGCCGATCCTTACACCAACCCCGGCGCGCAACGCAACCCTCAGGAACCCAGTTCCTTCAAGCGCGCTTGCGCGTCTCGCGCGCCCATCCTGCCCGCCGCATCCGTGGCCGTCACGCCGTTGGCGTCGCGGGCCTGCGGGTTCGCGCCGTGCGCAATCAGCAAGTCCACGATCGCCGTGCGATTGAACATCGCGGCGACCATCAGCGCGGTGCGGCCGTCCGGCGACGCGCCTTCCACGTCCGCGCCATGCGCGAGCAAGGTTTCGATCACCGCATCGAAGCCCTTGAATGCGGCGCCCGCGATCGGCGTTTGCCCGTTGTCGTTGCGCAGATTCGGATCGGCGCCGAGTTCGAGCAGCGTGCGCACGGCATCCACATGACCGTGGTAGCTCGCGAGCATGACGAGGCTGTCGCCTTTATCGTTGCGCAGGTTCGGCGGCACGCCTTTTTCGATCACGGCGGCGAGCATGGTGGCGTCGCCGCGCCGCGCGAGGTCGAAGACTTCATGCGCCAGTTCGAGCAACTCGGGATCGAGTTGCGGCTTCGCGGACGGGGAAGGTTCAGTGCGGTCCGTCAATGGCATCTCCTTTCAGTCGGCGCGCGTCATGCACGCCGGGAATCTCAGCCAGCATACACATTCCGTGCCCCGCATGCATGCGCATGCCCGCGCGCACCCAATTCGCCATATCGGATTTGTCGCATGTCAATTGAATGCGTGCTCGATGCGATACGCATGATTCGTGCCTTTTTCATACTTGTCCGATATGAGGACGGCTTGCTTCCACCGAGGATTTCGGGCCAGCGGAGAGAAACCGCTCTATCGCGCCGGTCGTGATTTCAGCCCGGTTGCGCTGCACCTACTCGTGGAGGGATGGAGATGTCGGACAGACGGGAACGTGAAGGCACGAGGTACGCATTCGCCACCATTGGCGCGCGCACCGGGCGCGGCGGCTATGTCACTTGCGCGTCGTCGGAGAGGGTTATTGGTGGGCTTCAGGTGGCGCTGGTCGGCGATATCGTCAGCTATCGCGACGGTAGCGAAGCTGTCGTTATCGATGGCTCGGGCTCGCTCGGGTCAGATGGCGATCGCTGTTTCGCGCTTGTGGGGAGCCGCCTGAGCAACGGCGACAGGATCGTATCCACTCCGTGGGACGATGGCGAGTCGGGCCTGTTCGTCGGCGCGGATGAAACAGCCGAGGGGCTGTTCGATCCGTCATATGTCCCGCCGCCTCATCGGCCGGGTTTGCGTCTTGCGCTTTGTGGATCGACTACCGCGCGCGGCGGCGTGCTGCGAGAGCCGGGCGGCGAATGGAATGTGGACGGTGCGCGGGTGAACGTCGGCGTGATCGGCGACCGCGTGCAGTATGCGGACGGAACCACCGCGCGAGTCGTTAGCGGGCTCGCGATGCGAACCGATCCAGAACTCGCCCGATTCGCGTATGTGGGTAGCGTGCTCGATAACGGCGACATCATCACCGATAGTCCCGAGCGCAAGGGAGCCGCGAGTCCGGAAAGTTTCGAGGTCGTTACTGACGCGCGGATGCGAGAGCAGGGGCTCAATCAAAGCGAGGTCGCATGATCCGCGCATTGAGTGGTATCGCTGGTTAAGCAGCGCTCCATTCACAAGCTTGCAGAATTCTTTACCCATGAATGGATAGGGAGCGCAGCCGCTAGCCGGCGGCGCCGGAGACCTCAACCAGCACAAACATGCTGCGCCGCCGCACCCCCAACAGCACCGCGCTACCCACCACCAAACACCTTAACCAGCAGCCCAAAAATGCCGACCAAAACAGCGAGACCCGCGCACAACAGCACGAGCGAGAGAACAACGATCAGGGGCGTCTTGAAGCGGCTGGGAGTCGACATGGTGAGGTTGATATGAAAGGCGAACAATGCGGAATACGCCAGATGCGGTCCGCCGTCGCGCATTCAGCATGAGGAGCTTAAACACATTCGCTTAATATGGTCTTAATACTCGCACAATGCGTACGGCGACGCATGCACGGCGCGCATGCATAACACGCGCACCCGGAGCCAGATCAAGCTTTGCGCGATTGCATCGAACGCTGACGCACGCCGCCTGTCACACCGCTGCCGCATCCGCTAACCTGCCTGAGAGTCCCTTTCGAGGAGTCACGTCATGGCCGAAGCAACCTCCCGTCCCACGCCGCCACAAACCTTGGACCCGAACACGTTGCGCAACATGGACCGCTACTGGCGCGCCTGCAACTACCTTTCGGCCGGCATGATCTATCTGCGCGACAATCCGCTGCTGCGCGAACCGCTCAAACCCGAACACATCAAGAACCGCCTGCTGGGCCATTGGGGCTCGGACCCTGGGCAGAGTTTCCTGCTGGTGCATCTGAACCGGCTGATCAACAAGCTGGATCTCGACATGATCTACGTGGCCGGCCCCGGTCACGGCGCGCCGGCCACGCTGGCGCATAGCTATCTGGAGGGCCATTACGCCGAAATCTACCCCGACCGCAGCGAGGACGAAGCCGGCATGCGGCGCTTCTTCCGGCAGTTCTCGTTCCCGGGCGGCATCGGCTCGCACTGCACGCCGGAAACGCCAGGCTCGATTCACGAAGGCGGCGAACTCGGCTACAGCCTGTCGCACGGTTACGGCGCCGCGTTCGACAACCCCGATCTGATCGTCACGGTGATGATCGGCGACGGCGAGGCCGAAACCGGCCCGCTCGCCACCGCGTGGCATTCGAACAAATTCCTCAATCCGATCCGCGACGGCGCGGTGCTGCCGGTTCTGCATCTGAACGGCTACAAGATCGCCAATCCGACCATTCTCGCGCGCATTCCCCGCGAGGAACTCGAAGCCCTGCTGACCGGCTACGGCCATAAACCGTATTTCGTCGAGGGCGACGATCCCGACTCCATGCATCAGCACATGGCGGCGACGCTCGATCAATGCATCGGCGAGATTCGCGCGATTCAGCAGCACGCGCGTGAAACCAACGACGCATCGCGCCCACGCTGGCCGATGATCGTGCTGCGTTCGCCGAAAGGCTGGACCGGTCCGAAGGAAGTGGACGGCCACAAGGTGGAGGGCTCGTGGCGCGCGCATCAGGTGCCGGTGCTCGATCCGGTCACGAACGGCAAGAGCCTGAAACTGGTCGAGGAGTGGCTGCGTAGTTACGAGCCCGAGTCGCTATTCGACGAAAGCGGGCGTCTGGTGAAAGAGCTGCGTGAACTCGCGCCCAAGGGCGCGCGCCGCATCAGCGCCAATCCGCATGCGAACGGCGGCTTGCTGAGCAAGGCGCTCGATCTGCCGCCGTTTCGCGACTATGCGGTGGCCGTGAAAAAACCGGGCGGCTCCTACACCTCGCCCACCGACGCGCTCGGCAAGTTTCTGCGCGACGTGATGCGCCACAACATGACGAACTTCCGGGTGTTCGGGCCCGACGAAACCGCGAGCAACAAGCTGACCGCGATCTACGACGCGTCGGCGAAAACCTGGCTCGCGCAGAGCGAGCCGAACGACGCGGACGGCGGCGCGCTCGCGCCGGACGGCCGCGTGATGGAAATGCTCAGCGAGCACACGCTCGAAGGCTGGTTCGAGGGTTACGTGCTGACCGGCCGGCACGGCTTGTTCGCCACCTACGAGGCGTTCGTGCACGTGATCGATTCCATGTTCAACCAGCACGCCAAGTGGCTGGAAAAGTCGAAGCGCGAGCTTCGCTGGCGCCAGCCGGTGCCGTCGATCAATCTGCTGATCACGTCGCTCGTGTGGCGCCAGGATCACAACGGCTTCACGCATCAGGACCCCGGCTTTCTCGACGTCGTCACCAATAAAAGCCCGGACGTGGTACGCATTTATCTGCCGCCGGACGCCAACTGCCTGCTGAGCGTCGCCGACCATTGCCTGCGTTCGCGCGACTACGTCAACGTGATCGTGGCCGACAAGCAGCCGCATTTGCAGTATCTCGACATGGACGCCGCCGTCACGCATTGCACCAAGGGCATCGGCATCTGGAACTGGGCGTCGACCGATCAGGGCGCCGAGCCCGACGTGGTGGTCGCCTGCGCCGGCGACATCGCCACGATGGAAGCGCTCGCCGCCGTGCAGCTTCTGAAGGAGCGCTTCGCCGATCTGAAGATCCGCTTCGTCAACGTGGTCGATCTGTTTCGCCTGATGCCCGAGCATGCGCATCCGCACGGCCTCAGCAATCGCGATTTCGATTCGCTGTTCACCACCAGCAAGCCGGTGATCTTCAACTTTCATTCGTATGCGTCGCTCGTGCACAAGCTCACGTATAACCGCACCAATCACGACAATCTGCACGTGCACGGCTATCACGAGAAGGGCAACATCAATACGCCGCTCGAACTGGCGATCATCAATCAGGTGGACCGTTTCTCGCTCGCGATCGACGTGATCGACCGCGTGCCGAAGCTGCGCGGCGTCGGCGATCATGCGAAGGAATGGCTGCGCGGGCAGATCATCGAGCATCTCGCTCATGCACATGCCGAGGGTATCGACAAGGAAGAAATCAGCAACTGGACGTGGCGAAGCTGAGCGAGGTCTGTCATGAACACGCGAGATCATCCGGGCCACGCGCCGATTCTGGTGCTGAACAGCGGTTCGTCGTCGCTGAAGTTCGGGCTCTTCACGCGCTCGGGCGACGACGAAGCCTTGCTGCTGGAAGGCAGCGCCGAAGGCATCGGCCGGCGCGACGGCAGCTTGCGCATCAAGTCGCCCGACGGCCGCGTGCTGGCGCAGCAGGCGCACGTGCTGGAGTCGCAAACCGATGCGCTGCAAAAGCTCGCCACCGTGCTCGCGCAGCAGAACCACGCGCGGCCCGCGGCGGTGGGGCATCGGGTCGTGCATGGCGGGCCGCATCTGCGCACGCATCAGCGCCTGACGGCGCAAGTGCGCCAGCGCTTGCAGGATGCGGTGCACTTTGCGCCGCTGCATATCCCGCCCGCGCTCGGCTTGATCGACGAAGCAGCGAAGATTTTCGGCGACGCGCCGCATTTCGCCTGCTTCGATACGGCGTTTCACGCGACGCTGCCGCCGCTTGCCGCACAGCTCGCATTGCCGCGCCGTTATGCGGCGGCGGGCGTGATTCGCTACGGCTTTCACGGTCTGTCGTATGAATCGCTGGTGACGCGCCTCGGTGCCGACTTACCGGCGCACGCCGTGTTCGCGCATCTGGGCAGCGGGTCGAGCGTGTGCGCGCTGCGCGACGGCAAATCGGTCGATACGTCGATGGGTATGACGCCGACGGGCGGCGTACCGATGGGCACGCGCAGCGGCGACCTCGACCCGGGCGTGCTGCTGTATCTGATGCGCGTGGAGAAGCTCGATGCCGACGCGCTGGAAACGCTCCTGAATCGCCACAGCGGACTCGCCGGTTACGCGGACGGCGAGAGCGACATGCAGGCGCTCGAAAAACGCGCCGCGGCCGGCGATGCGAATGCGGCGCTTGCGCTCGACGCGTTCGCCACCGCCGTGCGCAAGACGATCGGCGCTTATGCGGCGTTGCTCGGCGGCATCGATCTGCTGGTGTTTACCGGCGGGATCGGCGAGCACAGTCAGGAGATTCGCAAACGCGTATGCGACGGGCTGTCGTTCCTCGGACTCGCCGAAGGCGATCCGGCAGGCAAGGTGAGGGCGATTCATACCGAGGAAGAAAAGCAGATCGCACGGCATTGCCGGGCACTGCTGCAAGCGGATTCGGGCTGATTCGCCTGCAAGCTGGAATCCGCCACATCGGCTATATTTGGCGGCATTGTCCGACTCACAACAATCGCCCAGGAGAATGCCGTGCCCACCGCCGCAACGCTGCTCGCTTTCGCTCTCGTCTCGTTCGGCATGGTGCTGACGCCTGGGCCGAACATGATCTACCTGATCTCCCGATCGCTCTGCCAGGGGCGGCGCGCGGGGCTTGTCTCGCTCGGCGGCGTGGCGCTCGGCTACGTGTTCTACATGTTCTGCGCGGCGTTCGGCATTACCGCGTTGCTGTTGACGGTGCCCTACGCCTACGACGCATTGCGTTTCGGCGGCGCGCTCTACCTGCTGTATCTGGCGTGGCAGGCGGTCAAACCCGGCGGCCGTTCGCCGTTCGAGGTGCGCGACCTGCCGCACGACAGCAGCCGCAAGCTGTTTACGATGGGCCTCGTCACGAACCTCGCGAATCCGAAGATCGCGGTGATGTATCTGTCGCTGCTGCCGCAATTCATTTCACCGGGACACGGCAGCGTGCTGACGCAATCGATCGCGCTCGGCTGCGTGCAGATCGTCATCGCGGTGACGGTGAATGCGTTGATCGCGAGCATGGCCGGATCGATTGCCGGGTTTCTCGCGGGGCGGCCGTTCTGGCTGCAAGTGCAGCGCTGGCTGATGGGCACGGTGCTGGCCGGTCTCGCGGTGCGCATCGCGCTCGATCCGCGGCGCTGAGCGAAGAGAGCGAAGAGAGCGATAGCCATGGCGTGATGTCGTTCGACCTCGCCATCGACACCCTGTCACGCTCAACCCGCGGCTATAGCGCCTTATACATGATGGTGGTCGAATCGAATCCATCGTCATGCGGTGCGCGCGCATAAGCCGGGATCACACCCACCGTCTGATAACCCAGCGCCGCATAAAGCGGCTCGGCGCTGTCGCCGGTGCGGGTATCGAGCGTGAGCAGGCTGCGTTCGAGTCGCCGCGCGTGGCTTTCCAGTTCCATCATCAGCGCTCTCGCGACACCCCGGCGGCGAAACGCGGGGTGGACCAGCAGCTTGCGCACTTCCGCGCGATGACGCTGATTCGGCATCGTGTCGTAATCCAGTTGCACGGTGCCGGCAATCGCATCGCCCAGCCGCGCGACGAACAACTTAAGTCCGCCCGCCCGCAGCGACGGCAGCACCTTGCCGCTCCAGAACGCCTCGCTTTCCTCGACGCCATACGGCAACACAAAACCGATGCTGGCTCCGTCATGCACACAGGCACGCAGCAGCGCGCCGAGTTCGGGAAGATGGCGAACGAGGTCGTCGGCGGAAAGGGACGTGATGGTAATAGCGCTCATGCTGGCTCACACGATGAAGAGGATGTAGTGCGCGGCGCTATGCGCGGGCGTCACGAATGCGCTCGGGCCGAACAGTTGATAACGCAGACAGTCGCCCGGTTCGAGATCATGGCTCTGGCCGTCGACGGTGATTTGCAATTGCCCTTCGAGCAAAATCAGATGATGTTCAAGCCCGGGCCGCGGCGACGCGTCGTAGTCGATGCGCACGCCCGCGTCGAGTTCGCATTCCAGCGCTTCGCCGCTCAGCGCTTGCGCAGGCGGCGACACTGAACGGCGCCGAAAGCCCACGCTGGCGTCGGTCCACAGCGGCTGCGCGGCGCGCGGCACGAGCGCCGCGAAGTCTTCTTCCACCATGTGCATGAGGCGCGACATCGGCAGGCCATACGCTACGCAGAGTTTGCCGAGCACGCTCGCGGTGGGGCTCACGGCCGCGTTTTCGAGGCGCGAGAGCGTCGCGCGGCTCACGTTGCTCAGCTTCGCGAGATGGTCGAGCGACCAGTTGCGCTCGGCGCGCAGCGCGCGAAGACGCTGGGCGATGCGGCGGTCGATGGCGTTGTCTTCGGTGGCGTCTGTTTCCATATCCGGGAAACTATCTCTAATATGAGATGAAGTCAACGCGCCAAAATCGTCTCTGCCGCCAATTCCGTCCGCGTCGGCCCGCACGATCCGCTCACCTGCGATTCGTCCACCACGAACCGCCGGGCCGTTTATCATGATGCCCACCAACCAGAAATCGCCGCCCGGCTGTGCGACTGTCAGGCACATCATCCACGAGACCCGGCGACTCATGCCGCAACATCCATTTATGAACACCACTCCCGACGCTCCTTCCCGTCCCCCCATCCGCGCGTTGACCTTGCTCGAGGGGCGCGTGCTCGGCGTACTCGTCGAAAAACAGCACACCGTGCCGGACAGCTATCCGCTGTCGTTGAATGCGTTGACCTTGGGCTGCAACCAGAAAACCGGCCGCGCGCCGGTCATGAACGCAACGGAAGCCGAAGTGCTGACCGCCGTCGACGGTTTGAAGCGGCTAAGCCTCGTGATGGAAGGCAGCAGCAGCCGCGTGCCGCGCTTCGAGCACAACATGAACCGTGTGCTGGGACTGCCGAGTCAATCGGCTGCGTTGCTGACCACCTTGCTGCTGCGCGGCCCGCAAACCGCGGCGGAGTTGCGCCTGAACAGCGCGCGCTTGCATGGTTTCGCCGACATCTCGTCGGTGGAAGCATTTCTCGACGAACTCGCCGCGAACGATCCGCCGCGCGTGGTGAAGCTGGCCCGCACGCCGGGCGAGCGCGAGAACCGCTGGACGCATCTGCTGTGCGGCGAGGTGAGCGCGAGCGAACTGGCGCAGCCGGGCGATGACGACGACATGGTGCCGCTCTCCGCGTTCGAAGCCGTGAAGGCCGAACAGAAGCGGCTCGCCGACGAAGTGAACCGGCTTCAGACGGTAGTGCGGCGCATGGCGGCCGAGTTGGGCATCAACGTGGACGATCTCGGCGGCAGCGCCTGAGAACGAAGCTGTCACGCATCGCGGCTTCGCTGCGAGTCGGTGGCGAGCGTTCGCTGCGTGCGATAAAAAACGCGTGGCGGCACGTTCGGTGAATCTTCGGCGAGCCGGTCGAGCTCCTCGCGGATCGCCGCCAGATAGTGGCCGTTGCGCGCGTCGGCGTCGCCTGCGAAGACGGCTTCCAGTTTGCGCCGCACCGCGCCATAGCGCGCACCGGCGGCGCGATGCTTCTCCGCGCGCTCGGCGTATTTGAGGAACGTTTGCAGCGCGGCGGAGACCGCGGCCGTCACGCTCACGAGGCCCACGACGATTCTGAGCGCCGGCGACACGGCCGTCGAATTCAACGATGCAAATACCGCCGTGCCCACGAAGGCGGTCAACGCGGTCACCAGCCAGCCCATCGTGCGCTCACGCGCGGAGAGCAGGTCGGCCATGTCGTAATGGCTCATCTGCGATTCGCGCGCGCGCCGGATCCACTTCAGCAAAAGCTGTTCTTCATCGACCGGAGGCTCGTAGGCGGGCAGGGTCTTCATGTCGCTCGTCAGGGCTGTTGATTCCGCAAGCTTAGCGCATGCGCTCGACGCCGCGCCACATGAACCGTGCCGCGCTATCGGCCCGACACCGCCTGCCGCGCCACGCCGAAGCGCTCCTCATGCGCGCGCCCGTTCAGATAAAAATCACCGATCGCGGCCTCGCGAATGATCGCCGGATTGTGCGACGCCAGCACCCGCGCGTTGCGCCAGTAGCGGTCGAAGCGGCGCGTCTCGCTGGTGGCCGATGCGCCGCCCACTTCGAACAACAGCGTGGCGGCTTGCAACGTCTGCTCGATTACGATCTGCTGCGCCTGGAAGGTTTGAATGTCGAGGCGGATGTAGGTCGCTTCGTCGGTGCGGCCTTCCTGCCGCGCGGCCGAAACTTCGTCGAGCGCGCGCGCGAGCGACGTGCTGATGCTCTGCGTCGAATAAGCGAGGCTCGCGAGGCGGCCCACCACGCGATGCACCAGCGGATTCTCACGCGGACTCGACTCGCCCGGAATGCCGAAGGTCCGCGTCTTGCCTTGCGTGAACGCCACCGCATCGCGCAGCGCCGCCCGGCTGATGCCCGCGAGATTCGCGACATGCAGCGCCTGGTAATACGCGGTGAGCAGGCTGTTGCGGCGCGGCTCCGCGGCGTTGAAGCGCCGGTAGAGATTCTCGGGCGCGACCGGCACATGGTCGAAACGCGCCGTGCCGCTGCCGGTGAGACGCTGGCCGAAACCGTCCCAATCGTCGATGCGGGCAAGACCCGGCGCGTCCGACTTCACGAGTACGCGCACGTCGCTTTGTCCGTCGTGCGCGGTGACGTCCACCCAATCGGCGTACAGCGTGCCGGTGGTGTAGTACTTCTCGCCGTCGAGATGCCACGCGCCGTCGGCTTGCGTGAGGCGCACGCTGTTGTTGGTGACGCCGGTGCGCTCGGATACCGCGCCGCCGACGATCTGGCCTTGCGCGATACGCGAGAGCCAGCGGTCGCGCAGCGGTTCGTCGCCGCTTTCCAGCAGCGATTCGATGAAGCCGCCATGCACGCGCAGGATCTGCGGGAGATTCGAATCCGCCTCGCCGAGGCGCGTGACCAGCGCGAGGAATTCCGTGAGCGAGACGCCTTCGCCGCCGTACTCTTTAGGCACACGCAGCTTGGTATACCCGGCTTCACGCAGCCATTCCACGGGCGCGTAGGCGAGTTCGCGCTTTTGCTCGCGTTCCACGGCGCCCTGCGCGATGCGCTCGAACACGGGCGCGAATCTGGCCGCGAAACGCCGCGTCAAATGATCTTCGTCGAACAGTTGCGCGGCGTCGGCGATAGTGTGAGTCGGACCGTCGTGCGTCTCCGATGCTGACATGGGTTCTCCAATGCTAGGCGCGCGCGAGGCGCAATCAGAGAACGGTACGGGACGAGCCGCTTGCCTTGCAACGAAGTATTTGGCCGATTCTTAGAACAGGCGGTGAAATGGTTTTTGGGTTTTTGCATTCGCGGATACGCGGGCTATTTCATTCCCGCGACCGCGCGCCTGCGTGCCAGCAATCGCACCGAAATCAGACACACCGCCATGACCGTCAGCGAAAGCACCGTGGTCATCGTGCCGAGTGCGTAAATGACCGGCGTGGTCACCGAAGTCGTGAGGCCTTGAAGTTCGAGCGGCAAGGTATTCTGATCGCCGATGGCCTGCGAGGTGCGGGCGATTTCGTCCCAGGAGAGCGTGAAGCCGAACATCGCCACGCCCACCACCGAAGGTCCGATGATCGGCAGCACCACATGCCGGAAACTCTGCCACGGCGTCGCGCCCAGATCGCGCGACGCTTCTTCGTAAGCGGGATTGAAACGGTTGAACACCGCGAACATCACCAGCAAACCGAACGGCAGCGTCCACGTCAAATGCGCGCCGAGCGCGGAAGAAAACAGGCCCATCGAGGTCGTGTAGCTGTCGGCAAACGACTGATAGCCCCACGCGGTGGCGAGATACTTCGCGCCGTTATCCAGCAGCCGGAACGTCAAGCCGATGCCGAGCGAAACGATAATGGACGGCATGATCAAACTGGCGACGGACACATAAAACACGGCCGTATCGCCGCGAAAGCGCCGGCGAAACGCCAATCCCGTGGCAACGGAAAACACCACGGTCAGCATCGTGACGGCGAGCGCAAGCCGCACCGAGCGCCCGAACGCGGCCCATATGTCGATGTCGCCCACACCGTCGCGCAGCACGGCGAACCAGTGCAGCGAAACCCCGCGCATCGGAAACGTGAGCCCGCCCTCGGGCCCCTGAAACGACAGAATGAAAATCGTGATCACCGGCCCGTACAGAAACAGCACGAACAGGCCGAACAGCAGCGCGAGCCAATAGAAGCTGGCCGGACGATGTTCCCGATGTTTGAGCCGAACCGTCTGCATCCTCACAGCTCCTTGCGGATATCGACCACCCGCGTCAAAGCCCACACGATCATCAGCACCACCGCCAGCAGAATGATGGCGTTGGCCGCCGCGGCGGGAAATTGCAGGTAGCCGGTCTGCACCTGAATGATCTTGCCGACCGACGCGATCTGCTGGCCGCCCATCACGCCGACGGTCAGGAAGTCGCCCATCACGATCGTGATCACGAAGATCGAGCCGATCACGATGCCGGTTTTCGAAAGCGGCAGCACCACGTTGCGCACCACCTGCCAGCCGCTCGCGCCGGCATCGCGCGCGGCTTCGAGCAGCGACCGGTCGATGCGCATCATCGCGTTGAAGATCGGCACGATCATGAAGAACGTGTACAGATGCACGAACGCCAGCACCACCGAGAAGTTCGAATACAACAGCCATTCGAGCGGCTGATCGATCACATGCGCGCCGAGCAGCGCCTGATTGACGAGGCCGTTGCGGCCGAGCAGCGGCATCCACGAAATCATGCGGATCACGTTCGAGGTCCAGAACGGAATCGTGCAGACGAGGAACAGCACCGTCTGCATGCTCGTCGTGCGCACATGAAACGCGAGGAAATAAGCGATCGAAAAACCGAGCAGCAAGGTTGTGGCCCACACGATCGCGCAGAACCTGAGCGTCGACCAATAGGTCTTGAAGGTCACGCACAGGTCGGTCATCGACGAACAGCCGTTGAAAATCGCCGCGTAGTTCTTCAGCGTGAACGCGGGGATGATCTGATACTCGTTGAAGTCCCAGAAGCTGACGATCAACGTGATGACGAGCGGCACGATGAAGAACAGCAGGAAGGTCAGCGAGAGCGGCGTGGCCTGCAGCCACGCCGGCGCGCGCCGGTGCTTGACGGGCTCGTCCTGCGCGCGCGAGGGAAGGTCGATCGTTGCCATGTGGAGGTGTCTATCTCTTCATCAGGCCGCGATGAACTCGTTCCACTTCTGAACCATGTAGATGTTCTCGTCCATCACCGCGTTCCAGCACGCAATCGCGCCCATGCGCTGGGTGTACGAGCCGCCGTCGCGCACGGCGCCGGCTTTTTCGAGCAACTGGCCGTCCGGCGCCTTGATGTCTTTGGCCGCCGCCTTGCCTTCGATCCAGTAGTCCCACTCATACGGCTGCATGTGCGCTTTCGCGGTTTCGAGCACGCCCGAGTAATAGCCCTGGCGCATCAGGTAGGCGCCCGCCCAGCCATTCTGGAACCAGTTGACGAACTCATAGGCGGCGTCGAGCTTCTTGCCTTGCAGCGAGCGCGGAAACCCGAAACCCGACGCCCATGAGCGATAGCCTTCCTTGAGCGGCTGGAACTTGCAGGCCACACCCATCGTGCGCACCTTCGTCACGGCCGGCGACCACATCGACTGAATCACCACCTCGCCGGACGCCATCAGGTTCACGCTTTCGTTGAAGTCTTTCCAGAACGCGCGGAACTGGCCCGCGCGCTTGGCTTCGATCAGGATCTTGATGGTCTGGTCGATCTCGGCCTTGGTCATGTTGCCCTTGTCGCCGTATTTCACGTGACCCATCGCCTCGATCGCCATGGCCGAATCCATGATGCCGATCGCGGGAATGTTCAGAAGCGCGGCCTTGCCCTTGAACTGCGGATTGAGCAGTTCGGCCCAACTGTCGATCGGCCGCTTGATGAGGTCGGGGCGAATGCCGAGCGTGTCCGCGTTATAGGTGGTGGGGATCAGCGTCATCCATTCGGTGGGCGTCGCGGAGAATTCGGTGGAGCGCGGGCCGGTCAGGAACATGACCTTTTTCGGCGCGGTGCCCTGGTCGCCGATCTTCTTGCCGTTCACTTCGCCACGCGTGAGCACGGGTGTGATCTTGTCGGCGAGCTTGATGCGCTTCGCGTCCATGCCCGCGAGCGTGCCGGCCGGAATCAGCTTCTTGAGCGCGAAATATTCGGTGTCGACGATATCGAACGAGTTGGGCTGCGTGATGATGCGCTTGGCGACGTCGTCGGTGGTCACGGGCACGTATTGAATCTCGATGCCGGTGTCCTCCTTGAATTTCCTCGCGATGTCGGCGCTCTGATTGACCGCCGTGCCGAGATAGCGCAACGTGAACTTTTCCTGCGCATGCACGTAGGGGAAGCCGGCAATGCCGGCCGCCGCCACTGCGCCCTTGATGAACGTGCGGCGCGACAGGCCTGTGTCCTTGACATCCACTGCGGCCGCTGCCGGGCTCTCGTTCGCTTCACTCATTGCTTTCTCCTCAGTTGACGTTCGCTTGTCGTTTGCCTGTCGTGCGCTTGTCGTTTGCTTGTGGTTCCCGATCGGACGTTGTTCGCCGCGTCGCGGCGCTGCCGCTCGATGCTCATGCCGCCAGCGGATGCGCGTCCTTTTCGTTCCACCACACCACCACGCGCGCCTGCGGCCCGAGCCGCGCCGGGTCATAGTCGCCGTCGCTCACGAGCGAGACCAATTCGGGCGAACCGTCGAGCGGATCGAGCGTCATGCGCAAATGCGTGCCCTGGTACTCCGCTTCGCGCACCGTGCAGGGCACGCCGCCGATGCGAGCCAGGCCGCCGTCGCTACTCGCCGCCTGTACCGGCGTCACGCCATGCGGCACGACCCGCAGATGATCGGCGCGCACGGTGAACAAGCGGCCATTGGTGTTGAAGACGTTGTGACCGCCGAGAAAACGCGCGACGAATTCGGTGCGCGGACGGTTGAATACTTCATGCGGCGTACCGCTCTGTTCGATGCGGCCGTGGCTCATCACGACGACGAGATCGGCCAGCGCCATCGCTTCTTCCTGCGAATGCGTGACGTGCACGAACGTGATGCCGAGTTCTTTCTGCCAGCGCTTGAGTTCGGCGCGCATCTGCACACGCAGGAACGGGTCGAGCGCGGAGAGCGGTTCGTCGAGCAGCAGGCAGCCGGGCTGATTCAGCAACGCACGCGCGAGCGCCACGCGCTGCTGCTGGCCGCCGGAGAGTTGCGCCGGCTTGCGTTCGGCATACGCGGACATCGCGACCAGTTCGAGCAATTCGCCCGCGCGCTTGCGGCGCACGTCCTTCGCGACGCCGCGCATCTTCAGGCTGAACGCCACGTTATCGAGCGCGTTCAGATGCGGAAACAGCGCGTAGTTCTGAAACACCATCGCGGTGCCGCGGGCCGCGGGTTCCGCGCGCGTGACATTGCGGCCCGCGATCAGAATGTCGCCTTCGCTGACGGATTCATGCCCGGCGATCATGCGTAGCGTCGAGGTCTTGCCGCATCCCGACGGCCCGAGCAGGCAGCAGTACTGGCCGCCCGCAATGCGCAGATCGATCGCGTCGACGGCGAGCGCGTCGCCGTATTGCTTCGACACGTGCACGAGTTCGATGTCGGCGGCCTTGGTTTCGAGCACGGTCGAAGCAGGTTGACTCATGAAGGCGGTGTCCTCATAAACGGCGCGGAGCAGGCAAGCGTCGACGCGACGCGGAGCCTTAAGCGAAGCCATGCAAACGCAAGACATGTGCCATCCGTTGCCCCGGCGCGCGCGTCGATTGCAAACGCGCGGTGCGCCTAACGTCTACGAGTTGGCTCACATATTGCACACGATCCGCGGCGTCGATCGTTAGCGATCGGCGGCATTGTTTTGCGCGATCACGGTGCGTCTTCGGTCCGTCGCGGGGCATGAACCGGCCAAGCCGGTTCATCCGTGGCGCGCCGCGTCGCTTTTCGTCATCCCTCGGCTTCTTCAAATGAACGACACACGGAATGTGCCTACGGCCGCGAGCCGCGCGCATCGCTTGCTTGCCACGCACGGCCGCTTTGCCTACCGGCCGATCACGGACAGCGACGCGTTCCGCTGGCCCGGCGGCAGCGGACTCGCGGTGTATCTGGGCTTCAACCTGGAGCATTTTGCTTTCGGCGGAGGGCTCGGCGCCGCGCTCGGCCCAGTCTCGCCGCAACCCGATGTGCTCAACCATAGCTGGCGCGAGTACGGCAATCGCGTGGGCGCGTGGCGCTGCATCGAACTGTTCGACCAACTCGATCTGCCCGTGGGCACGCTCATCAACACCGCGCTCTACGATCACTGTCCCGAACTGATCGCGGCTTGCGTGGCGCGCGGCGATGAGTTGATCGGCCACGGCCATACGAACGCGCAGCGCCAGAGCGACCTCGACGAAAGCGGCGAACGCGAGTTGCTTCTGCATTGCCGCGAACGTATCGCGGCAGAATCCGGCATGCCTCCAGACGGTTGGCTCTCACCGTGGATCTCGGAGTCGCATTCGACGCCCGATCTGCTCGCCGAAACCGGCTACCGCTACACGCTGAACTGGTGCCACGACGACCGCCCCGTGCGCATGACAACGCGCGGCGCGCCGCTCTGGTCGATTCCGTATCCGCAGGAACTCAACGATTTGCCGATGATGGTGGGCCGTCACATGGATGGCCGCGCGTTCGCCGACATGATCGTCGATCAGTTCGACGAGATGCTCGAACAGGCCAATCGCGGCGCGCAGCCGCAGGCGCTGGTGATGGGCGTCGCGCTGCATCCTTATCTGGTGGGGCAGCCGTATCGCTTGCGGCATTTGCGCCGCGCACTCCAGCATATCGCCGCGGCGCGCAGCACAGGCGACGTCTGGTTCACCACGCCAGGCGCGATCGCGCGGCACATGGATCAACTGGAGCGGGACGGCGCGCTGCGCGCCGCGCTTGCATGAGCGCGAAAGCCGGCGCGGCCGCCGCGAGGAAAGCGCCGAAAGAAGAGGCGGACGTCGACGCGCGCATCTATCAATCGATCTTCGACGGCGTGCTGAATCATCGTCTGACGCCGGGCACCAAGCTGCCGGAGCCCGAGTTGTGCCACCTGTTCGGCGTGGGCCGCGCGGTGGTGCGGCGCGTGCTGGAAAAGCTCGCGTATGACGGCATCGTCGTGCTGCGTCCGAACAAGGGCGCGGTCATCGCCGAGCCCACGCCGGAGGAAACGCGCGAGATTTTCGAAGCGCGGCGCTCCGTCGAGCGGATGCTGGTCGAGCTCGCGGTGCAGCGCGCGAGCGCAAAAGACATCGAGGCGTTGCGCCAGCAACTCGCGAGCGAGCACGAGGCGATGCATCGCTTCGATCAGCCGTCATGGGCGACGCTCGCCAGCGGCTTTCATATGCAGATCGCGGCGCTGGCGGGCAATTCGATTTTGCAGAACTACCTGAGGGAACTGGTCTCGCGCTGCTCGCTGATCCTCGGCGTGTATGAACCGCCCGGCAATGCGCCGTGCGAGCACGCGGAACATGCGGCGATCGTCGCTTGCCTGGAAGCGCGCGACGCGGCGGGCGCGATGGCGCATATGGAAGCGCATTTGCGCCACCTCGAAGAGCGCATCGAAACATCGCGGATGCGCGGCGAAAAGAGCCTCGGCCAGTTGCTCGGCATCGCCGGACACGCGACTCAAACCTAGGCACGAACATGGAAATCGATTTCGCAGCGATCACCGAATACCAGCGCTACAAGCTGATGGCGAGCCTGATCGTGCCGCGTCCCATCGCCCTCGTCACCACGCTCGGCGCGGATGGCACCATCAACGCGGCGCCGTTTTCGATGTTCAACATGCTCGGCGAGGAACCGCCGATCGTGATGATCAGCGTCAATCGCGTGGCCGACGGCACGCTGAAGGACACCGCCGTGAATATCGTGCGCACGGGCGAATTCGTCGTGCATCTCGCGGACGAAGCGATCGCGGAGAAAATGCATCGCTGCGGCGAGCGGTTGCCGCCCCATGTGAGCGAGCTTGCCGCGGTCGGCTTGACGCCGGTGCCGAGCACGCACGTCGCGCCGCCGCGCATCGCCGAAGCGCCGGTGGCCTTCGAATGCACCACATGGGAGACGCTGGAAACGGCCAGCCGGCAGATTTTCATCGGCCGGGTGCATCGGCTGCATGCACGCGGTGAGTTGATCGATACCGGGACGTGGCGCGTGCGTTTGCAGCACTACTTTCCGGTGGGCCGCTTCGGCGCGAGCGACTATGTCACGACGCGCGACCGTTTCACGCTGGGTTGAGCCAGCCGGCCCGAAGCCTGAACGCCGCGGTTGCTACCCGCCGAGCTACACGCCGAGCGCGCGCCCGTCGCTGCGCGGATCATGCGCGCCCGAGGCCGATCCATCCGGCTCGATTCGAATCACGCCTGGATGACCCGCCAACGGACTCTGCGCCGCGATCGCACTCACCTCGTGACCGCGCGCGGCGAGCGCCGCGAACACGTCGGCGCCGGCGTCCTCTTCGAGCTTCAACGCGTCGCGCGTATCGGAGAAGGTCTTGCCGAGCAGAAAGCGCGGACGGGCGAGGGCGCTGAGCGGGTCCATGCCGTAATCGATCAGGCGCGTGAGCACCGCGGCCAGCGTTTGCGGCTGACCATCGGCGCCTTGCGTGCCGAACAGCAAGCGCGGGCGGCCGTCTTGCAGATACATGCCCGGATTGAGCGTATGGAACGGCCGCTTGCCGGGCTCGATCACGTTGCGATGCGCGGGGTGCGTGCTGAACGACGCGCCGCGGTTGTGCCACAGAATGCCGGTGTCGCCCGCCACCACGCCGCTGCCCCAGTCGAAATACACCGTTTGCAACACGCTGACGCTGCGGCCGTGGCGGTCGGTCGCGCCGATGAACACGGTGTCGCCCGGACGGAAAACATGCGGCCATGCACGCGCCGCGCGCAGGTCGATCGAGCGCGCGTGCGCGTCGAGCGTGGCCGGCGACAACATGTCGTCGACGGGCACGTCGTTGAACTCCGGGTCGGACACGAAACGGTCGCGATCCACGAACGCGCATTTCACTGCTTCCACCAGCAGATGGTAGTAATCGGCGCTGCCTTCGGGAATCGCGCCAAGGTCGAAGCGCGCTAGCGTGCCCATGATCTGCAAGGTGGTCACGCCTTGCGTGGGCGGGCGCAGGCTCACCAGTTCGCCGCCGCGATAGGGCACGCGTAATGGCGCTTCGTCGCGCGCGCGAGTTCTCGCAAGGTCGCTTGCGCTCAATGGCGAACCGGCCTGCTGCAAGCCGTGGGCGATGCGCTCCGCGAGTTCGCCGTTATAGAATTCGCGCGCGCCGAAGCGGGCAATCCGTTCGAGGCTTCGGGCGAGCGCCGGCTGCGCGAAGCGCTCGCCGATCGCGGGAATCACGCCGTTCGGGGCGAAGGTCGCCGCGAAGCCGGGCAGCGCGCGCAATTCATCGGCGCGCAGGCTTTGCCAGAAATGCTGCGAGGGCGTGACAGGGAAACCCTCGCTTGCATGGCCGAGCGCGCGGTCGAATAGCGACGACCACGACTGCTCGCCACCCCATGCGCTTTTGCTGATCTCGTAAGCCTGTGCCCATGTATCGACGGTGGCCGCCGTGGTGAGCGCCGCTGCCGCGCCGCGCAAGGGAATCGCGCCGGGCGAGGTTGTCTGCGCCGGCAACTCGGCGGCGGCCTGGCCGATGCCCGACAGCGTGCGCAGCATGCCGTCGCCATCGCCGATCACCCAGAAGGCGTCGCCGCCCAGGCCGGTGAAATGCGGATAGGTCACGCAGAGCGCCGCGCCGATCGCAATCGCGGCTTCGATCGCATTGCCGCCCGCGCGCAAGACCTCGCGGCCGGCCTCGCTCGCCAACCCGTGCGGGCTGGTGACCATGCCGCTGTTCGAGCGGGCGAGTTGGGTGTCGGACATCGCTGCTCCGCTGCGGAAATGAGGCGCGAGTGCGCTCGTCGGAGTACGGAGTATAAGTTCGCGCGCGCCGTGGAAAAAATCGGCGCGCGCGAGAGAGATCAAGTTATCGAGGCTGGCCGCCTCGCGGCTTCACTCGTAAGAGAACGCGCCGCCGAACTTGTCGATGCGTTCGAGCGCCATGCCCGAGCCGCGCACCACGCAGGTCAGCGGCGCTTCGGCGACGAACACCGGCAGGCCGGTTTCCTCGGCGAGCAGCCGGTCCAGATCGCGCAGCAGCGCGCCGCCGCCCGCCAGCATGATGCCGCGCTCGGCGATGTCGGCGCCCAGTTCCGGCGGCGTCTGTTCGAGCGCGATCTTCACGGCGGAGACGATCTGGTTGAGCGGATCGGTCAGCGCTTCGAGCACCTCGTTGCTCGATACCGTGAAGCTGCGCGGAATCCCCTCCGACATGTTGCGCCCCTTGACCTCCATCTCCTTGACTTCGGAGCCGGGAAACGCCGAGCCGATCTGCTTCTTGATCGACTCGGCCGTCTGTTCGCCGATCAGCATGCCGTAGTTGCGGCGAATGTAGTTGACGATCGCGTCGTCGAACTTGTCGCCGCCCACGCGCACGGAGCCTTTATAGACGATGCCGCCGAGCGAGATCACGCCGACCTCGGTGGTGCCGCCGCCGATGTCGACGACCATCGAGCCGGTGGCTTCCGAGACCGGCAAGCCCGCGCCGGTGGCCGCGGCCATCGGCTCCTCGATCAGATACACCTGCGAGGCCCCGGCGCTGTGCGCGGCTTCCTTGATCGCGCGCCGCTCCACCTGGGTCGACCCGCACGGCACGCAGATGACGATGCGCGGCGACGGCGCGAAGACTCGCGATTCATGCGCCATCTGAATGAAGCGCTTGATCATCTGCTGGGTGATGTTGAAGTCGGCGATCACGCCGTCCTTCATCGGGCGGATCGCCTCGATGTTGCCCGGCACCTTGCCGAGCATCTGCTTGGCTTCCTTGCCGACGGCGAGAATGATCTTCTTGCCGTTCGGTCCGCCTTCCTGACGGATCGAGACCACCGAGGGCTCGTCGAGCACGATGCCCTTGCCGCGCATATAGATCAGCGTGTTCGACGTGCCGAGGTCGATGGCGAGGTCGTTGGAAAAATAGCCGCGCAGAAAACCGAACATGCAAATTCCTGTCTCTCGGATGCCGGGCGCGTGAGCGCGCCGCTTGGGGATGCCGCTCATGGACGGCAGGCGACCAGGTGACGGTCGGAAGAGTGGGAAGAATAACAGCTTCGGGTGCGAGCGCCGGTCCGGCGTGGGTCAGCGTGCGGCGGCGCACACACCTCGGCACACGCTCAGTGCATGCTCGTCTCATCGGTTTCGATCCACGCTGGCGTGCCTTCGCATCGACCGGGCGCGGACAACGAAAGCGGCCCGGCTTGTCGTGAGTCGATAGGGAGAGAGAACCATGCAGCCAGCGCACGCGGCGCGGACAGCGCGGCGCTACGAGGTCATCGGCGACGAAGCCGCATTTCGCGCGTTGCAGCGCGAATGGGACGGGCTGTGGTCGAGGGCGCACGGCCACTACTATCAGTCGTTCAGCTATTGCTGGCTGGCATGGCGGCACGTGTCGAAGCCGCATGGCCGCAGGCTCAAATGCATCGTGTGCCGCGAGGGCGGGCAACTGGTCATGATCTGGCCGCTGGAGACGTGCAGACGCGCGCTCTGGACGTACCTCGTGCCGCTCGGGCCCGAAGGCGGCGACTACACGAGCGTGCTCGTGCAGGACGGCGAAGCGGCGCCGGCCTTGATTGCCGGTGCGTGGGACACCGCGCGCCGGCGCTGCGGCGCCGATTTCATCCATCTGCAATACGTGCGGGAGACGCTCGAGCTGTACACGCTCGTGTCGCGGGAACGCAGCGTGTTGTTCGCCGAGGCCCACAACGCGTTTGCCGCGCGACTGCGCGGCCGGGGCGAGCGGAACGGCTGGGACGACTATTGCCGCACGCTCGGCACCTTGTTCGGCAAGCGGCCCGGCGGCTTTGCGAAACGCTTGTCCAGGGAAGGCAAGGTGGCCGTGCGCGTCGTCGATCCGGCCGAGGAGAGCGAAACCGCGTCCATCGTCGAATGGATGCTCAATTGCAAACGCAGTTGGAGCGATCGCGTCGGCAAGCGTAGCGCGTGGCTCGATTCGCCCGAGTACGAGTGTTTTCTGGCCAAGCTGATCCATTCGCCCGACGTGCCTTCGATGGCGCGCCTGATCGTGGTCACGCTGAACGAAGCGCCGGTGGCCGCGATTATCGTCAGTGTGGGCAACCCCTGGGCGAGCGCGATCTTTGCCGGTTACGACCCGTACTACGGTCGATGCTGCCCTGGCCTCGTCGCGGTCGAGGCATGCGTCAAATGGGCGTTCGACAATGGCTTCGATCTCGATTTCGGCGTGGGAAACGAACGCTTCAAGGCTTACTGGTCGCGCGGCGAGGCGTCCACCGCATGGACCGTGCGAACCGTCAATTCGTTGTGGGGCCTGCTGGCGATTCGTGGGTGGCGTCTCGCGCGATATCTCGGCGCGCGCGTGAAGGGCTTGCGCGAGGCCGGCGCCGCCTCGCCGGAAGCGGCGCGCGTCTTTGCGCGTGACGGCAAGCGTGCGACGCGGGTTTCGTGATTCAGGCGTGTGAAGGTCAGTTGCGAGGGGTGCACGGATAACGGAACGGTAATCCGCAGGCCCATGCTCCGACAGGTGCGAGCGCCATGTCGGCCGACATGGCGCGCACGTCGGCAAAAGCGCCGGCAAAAACGCCGGCCGCTAGGAGCGGTCGCGGCTGCGTGCCCGGGTGGCGCCGGTGATCACCGCGACGCCGAGCAGAATGACCGCCACGATCGCAATCGTATGCTGGGCGACATGCAGCGCCAGCAATCCCCACGACACGCCGCCGATCAGAATGATCCAGCCGAGCAGGTAAATGACCAGGGTCATCGTTTTCTCCCTTGTTCGATTCGACGGACGAAGCGGGCTGCTCGTTAGGAAGCGCCGCCGGTCGCCGAGTGAGCCGTCGATGCGCGTTTATCCCGCTTCCGCGGTGCCGCGCGAGCGCGATCGACGGTTCTATCGAGTAGCAGATTCCGCGCCCGCCCCGGCGCTATCCGTTAGCGTCAAACGAGCAATCGGCATGCGTTCGCCGCCGCCTCAAGCGACCCACCAGGCGAGCGCGGTGGTGATGAGCACCACGGCCCACGACGGCGCGCGCCACCATCCGAGCAGCAGCAACGCGATCAGCACGAGCACGAAGTCCGCGCCGCCGTGCACCGCGCTCGTCCATACGGGATCGTAGAGCGCGGCGAGCAGAATGCCGACCACCGCCGCGTTGATGCCGGCCATCGCCCGGCGCATCGAGGCGAACGCCCGCAGTTGCCCCCAAAGCGGCAGCGCCGCGCCGACCAGCAGGAACGAGGGCAGAAAGATCGCCACCGTCGCGATCAGCGCGCCGCCAATGCCCGACGGCTGACCCTTGCTGGCCGCGCCGAGAAAGGCCGCGAATGAAAACAGCGGACCCGGCACCGCTTGCGCCGCGCCATAGCCGGCCATGAATTCATTGGTCGAGAGCCAGCCGCGCGGCACGACCACGGCTTGCAGCAGGGGCAGCACCACGTGACCGCCGCCGAACACCAGCGAGCCGACCCGATAAAAAGCCGCGAACAGGTCGAGCGCATGGACGCGCAGCGATGCCGCCAACGCGGGCAGGCCGAACAGCAGCAGCACGAAGGCGCACAGACAGACGAACGCGCCGGCTTTCGTGCCGGGCATGCCGAGCGGCGCACCCGGCACCTCGGTGGACGTCTTCAGCAACGCCGCGCCGGCCACGCCGGCTACGACAATCGACGCGAGCTGTCCGTAGGTCGCGCCGAGCATCACGACCGCCACCGCCGCGCCGATGGCGAAGGTGGCGCGCGCGGTCGGGACACAGCGTGCGTCCCATCGACCACACCGCCTGCGCGACCACCGCCACCGCCGCCAGCTTCAGTCCGTGCACGAGATGCAGCGAGGTTGCGTCGGTCAGATGCGTGAAGCCATACGCGAAGCCGACGAGCAGCACGACGGAGGGCAGCGTAAAGCCGAGCCACGCGGCCAACGCGCCGCCGAGTCCGCCGCGCAGCCAGCCGATCGCGATGCCGACCTGGCTGCTGCCCGGCCCCGGCAAGAACTGGCACAACGCGACGATGTCGCCGAACGTGTGTTCGTCGAGCCAGCGGCGCCGCTTGACGAATTCGTCGCGGAAATAGCCCAGGTGCGCGGCCGGACCGCCGAACGAGGTGAGTCCGAGACGCAGAAAGATGAAGAGGAGCGCCCACGGCGAGGTGCGCGCCGGCACGGCGGCAGTCGACTCGGTGTCTGCAAGGTTCATTCGAATTGACGGAGCGGATGCGGGTAGTCAGCGGCGAAGCGCCGGATGCGCGCGGCCTGATCGGCCCTGCAAAATACCACACGCAACCGGCATCCATCCGCTTCGCTGCCCGCGCTTGGGCAAGGCCGTCGGCCAGCCATACGTCACGACATCCGCCTCAGAACGAGAACGTCGTATTCAGCATGACGAGCCGCGCCTCGCCCTCGGCGATGATCAGATTGCTGTTGCTCGACGGGTAGTACGTCTTGTCGAACACGTTCTTCACGTTGAGTTGCACGCGCGTCGGAATCTTGCCGAGCTTCGTTTCGTAGGCGGCGAACAGATCCGCGACCACGTAGCCCGGCAGCGTGAAGCTGTTGGCGGTGTCGCCGGCGCGCCGGCCGACCAGCCGCGCACCGCCGCCGAAACGCCATTGCCCCGGCAGATACGGCAGCATCGTGTCGTACACGGCGAACACACTGCCCGTATGGCGCGCGGCATTGGCGAGGCGCGTGCCGTCGTCGCGGTCGGTGGCGTTCGTGTACGCGTAGCTGGCAATCAGGCTGACGTGCCGCGTCAACTGGCCGGCCACGTCGAGTTCGACGCCGCGCGAACGCGCGCTGCCGATGGTCGACGTGACATCGCCGTTGGTCACGGCAACGTTGCTCTTGTCGATCTGATAGACCGCGAGCGTGCCGGTGATGCCGGGTTTCAGGTCGAATTTCAGGCCGGCTTCATAGATCCGGCCGCGCTCGGGCGAGAGCGGCTCGCTCACCTCGGTGGCGACGTTCGGCACGAACGACTTGCTGAAGTTCGCGTAGGCGGACAACGCCGGGGTCAGCTTATAAACCAGGCCGAATTGCGGCAGCCACACTTGCCCATGTGAATGGTCCGCGACGACGAACGGCCGCCCGACACCCGAAAGCTGCTGCCAGTTTTCCCAGCGCACGCCGGCCACGGCGATCAACCGATCGGTGAGATGCACCGTGTCCTGCGTGATCAACGAGTAGGTGTGGACCTTCGACAGACTGTCGCTTTGCGTGGCGCTCGGCGTGCCGCCCGCGGCGAGCCTGCCGTAGACCGGGTCGAACAGATCGAAGCCGGACACCGCCTTGCCGCGGATCGTGTCGCCGCGGAACGAGCGCTGGCGTTCGTACTCGCCGCCCACATAGACTTCGTGGCGCATGCCCGCGAGGTTCAGATCGCCGATCGCGCCGATTGTCGCGATCTCGTCGGAATCGTTGCGGCCGAGATTCGCATCCGACGAGCGGCTCATGATGCCGGTCCTGCTGTTGAATGCGCTCGCGCGTGTCAGGTACTGGTCGTAGCGGTCGCGGCTCCATCCGTAGGTGGCGCGCATGCGCCATTGATCGGAGAAGCGATGTTCCAGCTTGGCCCGCAGCGTCTCCTGCAAGCCCGAGCTTTGCGCCCACGCTTCTTCATAGCGGGTGTAGCGCAGCGCGTCGTCGGGATGGCCGTTGACCAGCACCGTGCCGCGGTCGAACGGCGTCGTGTAGTCGACATATTGATAGCTCACGTCGATCGACGTATTCGCATCGTGCCACGACAGCGACGGCGCGATCAGCGCGTCGCGCTGGCGGCCGAAGCTGCGCCAGTAACGCACGGTGTTGTACTCGCCGGTCAGGCGAAACGCGAGCGTGCCGCCCGCGACCTGGCCCGGCTGGCCGATCGGGCCGGTCAGGTCGAAGCTGGTGCCGCTGCCGCGGTGGCTAGTGTAGGTTGCCGAGACCGAGCCTTGCAGCGTGTCCTCCGGCTTGCGCGTGATCATGTTGATCACGCCGCCGGGCTCCTGAATGCCGTACAGCAGCGAAGCCGGGCCCTTCAATACCTCGACGCGATCGATCGTCGCCAGATAGTTGTGCAGGATCGGCGAGCGGATGCCGTCGACGAGAATCGAGCCGTCGTTATTCGAACCGAAGCCGCGCTTCAGGAACGCGTCGCGCGTGCCGCCCAGCGTGTTGGTCTGCGTGATGCCGCTGACGTTGCCGAGCGCGTCGTCGAGACTGCGTGCCTGCTGGTCTTGCATCACGCTCGAACTGACGACCGCGACCGACTGCGGAATCTCGCTGATCTTGCGCTCGACGCCGCTCGACGTCTCGCTGGTGAGCGGCCGGTAACCGGCCGTGGGCTCGACCGTCGGCGACGCATGCACCGACACCGCGGGCAGTTCTTGCGGGTTGGACGGCGGGTCGCCGCCGGCATCGGGCGTGGCGGCCATCGCCGCGTGCGCCGTGGCGGTGCACATCAGCAAGGCGGCCCGCAGGCCAATGTGAAAACGACGATGACGGCCGTGGCGGCCAGGGAGCGCGGTAGTTCGCAGAAAACGCATGTGTCAGGAGAGACGGCACGCCAACCCGCGCGAGGACGCAGCAAGGAAGATGTAGCAACGTACAAGGGAAGTGAAAGATGCCGAAGCTTAAAGTAGATGCGAATCGTTATCAACAAGTCTCTAAAAAAATCGGCGATGGCGTGCGCAAGCAATGGCTCGTCGGCGAGCGGCAAGCACGAAGATCGAGCGCGAGGATCAACCGCGATGCGGTCCGACGATGCCGAGCTTCGCAATGCGCCGGTACAAGGTCGCGCGTGAAATACCCAACGCCTGGGCGGCGGCGTTGGGCCGCCATTGATGGCGCGTCAGCGCGTCGACGATCCGGGCGCGCTCGTCGCGTGGATCGTCCTGGGTGTTGGCGAGTGCGTTGGCGAGTGGCTTCGCGTGCATCAGCGTGAGATTGCTCGCGCCGTCAGGCTCCAGCAGCGCCGCGATATCCGGCGCGACGTGCCGCAACTCCACGCGGGAAGAATCGCAAACCGCGCAGGCATAGCGCAGCACATTGCGTAGCTGGCGAATATTGCCGGGCCAGTGAAACGCGGCCAGCCGGTCGGCTAGACGCGCATCGAGCGTGAGCACGTGAGCGGCCATCCGCGCTTCCTCGTCGAACACCGCTTCGATCACGTCGCGAATATCCGCGCGCTCGCGCAACGGCGGCATCGCGAGGCTCGCGCCGCTCAGCCGGTAATAGAGATCCTCGCGGAACGATCCCTCGGCGACCATGCCGGCAAGATCGCGGTGGGTCGCGCAAATCACATCCAGATCCACGCGCACGGGCGCATCGCCGCCGAGCGGCACGACTTCGCCTTCGGCCAGCACGCGCAGCAGGCGCGTTTGCAGATTGAGCGGCATATCGCCGATTTCATCTAGGAACAGCGTGCCGGTATGCGCTTGCGCGATCTTGCCGCGCGCGCCGCGGCTGCGCGCGCCGGTGAACGCGCCGGGCGCATAGCCGAACAGTTCGCTCTCGATCAGCGACTCGGGGATCGCGCCGCAATTCACCGCGATGAACGGCCGTGTGCGCCGCGCGCCCGCATCGTGCAGCGCGTGCGCGAATACCTCCTTGCCGACGCCGGTCTCGCCGAGAATCAGAATCGGCAGCCGCTTGCCGATGATGCGCAACGCCACCGCCGCGTTGCGCGCGATGCGCGGGTCCGCGCTGTGCAGAAAACGGCCGAGCGCGCCGATCGGCGGCTCGTTGCGCGAAGCCGAATGCGGCGATCCCGCGACGCCGTCCGCCACGCCAGCGGTTCCACGCGAGACGCGTTTGAGCGGCGCGCGAATGCGCGCGTACAGCGTCGAGCCGGTTGCGCGCAGACGCAGTCCGACAATCGCATCGGTGCGCGCCACGTCATGCAGATGCACGTCGGAGGTATCGAAGATTTCGTCCATCTGACGCGGGCCGTTCAGCGCCGGAATGCATTCGCGCGCCTTGCGATTGGCGGCGACCAGGTTGCCGCACTCGTCGAAGGCGATCAGTATTTCGGGCTGCGCCTCGACAAAGTTGCGGCTCGCGTGGCCGAACAGGATCCAGTGCTGCGTGGTTTGATTGAGGAAGTAGCCGTCCTCGATCAGACCGGCGCTTTGCCGCACGAGTTGGAACACGAGCCGCTGACTGTCGCGGTTATCCGGCGACTGCACCGCCGACGCGTCGAGCACGCCGATCATCTCGCCGGTCGGCGCGAAGATCGGCGCGGCGCTGCAGGTGAGCGTCGTGAAGGCCGCGCGAAAATGATCGGTCTTGTGCACGGTGATCGGCGCGAGATCGGTCAGCACGTTCGCCACGCCGCAGGTGCCTTCCTCGCGCTCCGACCAGCACGAACCGATGTACAGCCCCGCATGCTTGAAGTCGCCGCGGCGCTCGCGATCGATCCGGTAATCGATCGTGACGCCGTGCGCGTCGGTGAGCATCACGCAATAGTCGGCCACGCGAATCATGTCGTGCAGGCGCGTCAGGCACTGGCCCGAAGCGCGCAAAAACGCTTCCTGCCTGCCTTGCACCTCGCGCAATTCCGCCGACGTCAGCACCCGCGGTCCGATCACGGCACCGGGATCGAGCCGGTACTGTTCGAACGATCGCTGCCACGACGAGACGAGGCGCGCGGAATCGGCGGGCGCGGGCAGCCTTCCTTCGATGGCGCCGCGCACGCGGTCGATATGCTGGGTCTGCGAAACGTAGGGCATGGTCGGCTCCGGTCGAGCGACGCCAGTGAGTACAGGCTGTTCTTGTAGCACATCCGGCTTCATCAATCACACTGCAATGCAGCACGCGAGACGCGTGAGACGTTCGTCTCACACGCGCTTGAGACGGCAGGTATCACGCCTGTCATGCGCGGCGTTCAAGCGTGGAAAGGTTTTGCCGGTTGTGTGCAGGCCGCGAGTTCGCGTTCGCATCGTCGCAATGCCTGGCCTTGAGACGCCGCGCAGGTTGCGTTGCACGGCGTTTTTCGACGGCGTCGAATACGCGACGCTCGCTTTTAGCCCTTTAAACAAGGCACTTTCCGGCACATCCACCGTTCGCCGCGAAAATTGGCACAGGCCTTGCAGTGTTCTCCGCACGATACAAGCGCCGTTGCTCGAACACGGCGCTTCCAATTACGAGTCCGCGCACGACGCGGGCAGGAGACAAGCCCAGTGCCATCACCCGTCACCGTCGGCGTGATCGCGAACCCCGCCTCGGGTCGCGACATTCGCCGCCTCACCACGTATGCGTCGGTGTTTCCGACCGCTGAAAAAGCCAACATGGTCGTGCGCTTGCTCGCGGGACTCGGCGTGCTCGGCGTGGACCGCGTGCTGACGCTGCGCGATCGGACCGGCGTCGCCGCGTTGCTGCTGCGCGCGCTCGACACGCATGCGGCGGTCGCCGCGCAACAGCGCTGGCCGCAAGTCGAGTTCATCGAACAGCCGATCACCGACAGCGTGAGCGACACGCACGCGGGCGTCACGGCGATGCTGCAAGCGGGCGTCGAACTGATCGCCGTGCTCGGCGGCGACGGCACGCATCGCGCGGTCGCCGCGCATTGCGGCAAGGTGCCGTTGCTGACCTTGTCGACCGGCACCAACAACGCGTTTCCCGATCTGCGCGAGGCGACCGTCGCGGGCCTCGCCGGCGCCCTGGTCGCCTCGGGCGCGGTGCCGGCCGAGGTGGCGCTCATGCGCAACAAGCGCCTCGTGGTGCGTTGTGTCGACGGGCCGAATCGCGGTCGCGAGGAAATCGCGCTGGTCGACGTATGCGTGAGCCGCCAACGTTTCGTGGGCGCGCGAGCCGTGTCCGATCCGGCCGATATCGAAGCGCTCTTTCTCACCTTCGCCTCGCCTGACGGCATCGGCTTGTCGTCGATCGGCGGCGCGTGGGCGCCGGTCGAACGCACGGCGTCGCACGGCTTGCATTTGCGCTTCGCGCGGCCTGGCGGAGTCGGTGCCATCGGCGCGATCGGCGTGCCGATCGTCGCGCCGATCGCGCCTGGCCGCGTCGAGCGCGTGTTCATGCGCACCTGCGAGCGCTTCGAAGTCGGCGTCTGGATGCCGCTCGACACCGAGCACGGCACGCTCGCCTTCGACGGCGAGCGCGAAATCGAACTGGAGCGCGGCGACCGTTATGAAATCGCGCTCGACTGGGACGGACCGCTCACCGTCGACGTCGAACGCACGCTGCGTTATTCGGCGTCGCGGCAACTCGTGCGGGAGGTGGCGAACGTGGCCGCGCATCACAAGTAGGGGTTGATCGGCAAGCAAACCAAGGCTGTTAACTGAAAGGAGACACACCATGTCGGTTTCGAGTGATTTGAGCAAGGACGAACTGCTGAAGGCGTATCGCATGATGCGCACGATCCGCGAGTTCGAGGAGCGTCTGCATGTGGAATTCGCCACCGGCGAAATTCCCGGCTTCGTGCATCTGTACGCGGGCGAGGAGGCGTCGGCGGTCGGCACGATGCTGCATCTGAACGACGCGGATTATGTGGCGACCACGCACCGCGGCCACGGCCATTGCATCGCCAAGGGCGTCGACGTCCACGGCATGATGGCCGAAATCTACGGCCGCAAGACCGGCGTGTGCCACGGCAAGGGCGGCTCGATGCATATCGCCGATCTGTCGAAGGGCATGCTCGGCGCGAACGGCATCGTCGGCGCGGGCGGGCCGCTGATTTGCGGCGCGGCGCTCGCGGCGAAGTACAAGAAGTCGGGCGGCGTGGGCGTGTGCTTTTTCGGCGACGGCGCGTCGAATCAGGGCGTGATTTTCGAGTCGATGAATCTGGCTTCGGTATGGCGCCTGCCGGCGATTTTCGTCGCGGAGAACAACGGTTATGCGGAAGCGACTTCGTCGACGTGGTCGGTGGCGACCGACAACATCGCGGATCGCGCGAGCGGCTTCGGCATGCCGGGCGTGATCGTCGACGGCTTCGATTTCTTCGCGGTGCACGAGGCGCTTGGCGAAGCGATCGAGCGCGCGCGTCACGGCGGCGGACCGACGCTCGTCGAGGTGAAGTTCTCGCGCTATTTCGGCCACTTCGAAGGCGACGCGCAAACCTATCGCGCGCCGGGCGAAGTGCAAAAGCTGCGCGACGAGAAAGATTGCCTGAAGCGCTTCGAGGAGCGCGTGGTGCGCGCGGAGATGCTTTCGGCGGATCAGTTGCGGGGCGTCGATGCCGAGGTCAAGACGTTGATCGACAGCGCGGTGACGCAGGCCAAGGCCGCACCGCTGCCGACCGCCGAGGACTTGTTGAGCGACGTCTACGTGTCGTATCCCTAACGCTTGCGTTGCAACGTAAGCGATTTGCCAACCTTTTTTTATGAGACTCGCGACGCGTGGGACAGGAGTAAGCGCTGAAGCGCTAACTCCTGTCGACTCGCTTTGCGTGGGGCCGAAGTAAGCGCTAAAGCGCTAACTCCGGCCGACAGGAGACAGACATGGCACGCAAGATCACATTCTCTCAGGCAATCAACGAAGCACTGAGCCAGGAAATGGCCCGCGATGAAACCGTCATCGTGATGGGCGAGGACAACGCGGGCGGCGCAGGCTCGCCCGGCGAACAGGACGCGTGGGGCGGCGTACTCGGCGTGACGAAAGGCCTCTTTCACAAATATCCGGGCCGCGTGCTCGACACGCCGCTCTCCGAAGGCGGCTATATCGGCGCGGCGGTGGGCGCGGCCGCATGCGGCATGCGGCCGGTGGCGGAGCTGATGTTCATCGACTTCATGGGCGTGTGCTTCGACCAGATCTTCAATCAGGCCGCCAAGTTCCGCTACATGTTCGGCGGCAAGGCGGTGACGCCCGTCGTGATTCGCGCGATGCAGGGCGCGGGCTTGCGCGCGGCGGCCCAGCATTCGCAGATGCTGACTTCGTTGTTCACCCACATTCCCGGCCTGAAAGTGGTGTGCCCGTCCACGCCGTACGACGCGAAGGGGCTGCTGATTCAGGCGATCCGCGACAACGACCCGGTGATTTTCTGCGAGCACAAACTGCTCTACGGCCGCGAAGGCGACGTGCCGGAAGAGTCGTATGCGATTCCGTTCGGCGAGGCCAACGTGGTGCGCGACGGCGACGACGCCACCATCGTCACGTATGGACGCATGGTGCATTACGCCACCGAGGCCGCGCAGAAGCTCGCGAAAGACGGCATCGAAGTCGACGTGATCGACCTGCGCACCACCTCGCCGCTGGATGAGGAAACGATCCTCGAGAGCGCCGCTCGCACGGGGCGCGTGGTGGTGGTCGACGAAGCGAATCCGCGTTGCTCGATCGCCACCGACATCTCCGCGCTGATCGCGCAGCGCGCGTTTCACTCGCTGAAGGCGCCGATCGAAATGGTCACCGCGCCGCACACGCCCACGCCGTTTGCCGGCGTGCTCGAAGACATGTATATCCCGTCGGCGCAGCAGATCGCCGAAGCCGTTCTGAAAGTGAGAGGTTAAGCGATGCCGATTCATATGATCACGATGCCCAAATGGGGCTTGTCGATGGAGCAGGGGCAAGTCAACGGCTGGCTCAAGAACGTCGGCGACAAGGTGGCGAAAGGCGACGAAATACTCGACGTGGAGACCGACAAGATTTCGTCCGGCGTCGAGTGCCCGTTCGACGGCCTCTTGCGGCGGCAGGTCGCGCAAGAGGGCGACACGCTGCCGATCGGCGCATTGCTCGCCGTGGTGGCCGACGCGCAAACGCCGGACGCGGAAATCGACGCGGCGGTCGAAGCGTTCCAGCGCGACTTCGTGCCGGCCAGCGCGGAAGCGGGCGAGAGCGGCCCGCAACCGGAGAAGGCGCAAATCGGCGGGCGCACCGTGCGCTATCTGAAACTCGGCGAAGGCGGCACGCCCGCGGTGCTGATTCACGGCTTCGGCGGCGATCTGAACAACTGGTTGTTCAATCACGCGGACCTCGCCGCGCATCGCACCGTGTGGGCGCTCGATTTGCCGGGCCACGGCGAGTCCGGCAAGGCGGTCGAAACAGGCAGCGTCGATGAACTCGCGGACAGCGTGATCGCGTTCCTCGACGATCGCGGCATCGGCAACGCGCATCTGATCGGGCATTCGATGGGCGCGCTGGTCGCGATGACGGTGGCGGCGAAAGCACCGCAACGCGTCGCTTCGCTTGCGTTGATCGCGGGCGCGGGGCTGGGCGAGGAGATCAACGGCGACTACCTCGCCGGCTTTGCCGAGGGCAGCAGCCGCAATGCGCTCAAGCCGCATCTGATGAAACTCTTTGCCGACCCGGCGCTCGTCACGCGTCAACTGGTGGAAGATATCGTCAAGTACAAGCGGCTCGAAGGTGTGAACGACACGCTGCGCAAGATCGCATCCGAGGCTTTCGACGGCAACGTGCAGCGCACGCGCTATCGCGATCGGCTCGCTCAGCTTGCGCCGCGCACGCTGGTGATCTGGGGCGCCGACGATCAGATCATTCCGGCCGCGCATGCGCAAAGCCTGGAGGGCGACATTCGCGTCCATGTGCTCGAAGGCAAGGGGCATATGGTGCAGATGGAAGCGGCCTCCGAGGTCAATCGCCTGCTCGACGATTTTCTGGGACGTTGACGATGAGCGCCGCACTGCATGGCGATAGCGTTACCGCGCTCGGTCAGCACGGCAAGCGCAGCGGCGAGAAGCTCGCGCGGATTCCGGTGAAGATCGTGCCGGTGTCCGACGGCGAAGTCTTGTCGAAGCCCTCGTGGCTGCACGCGAAACCGATGATGAGCGAGACGGTGGCCGGCATTGCGGCGGTCTTGCGCGAACACCGCTTGCATTCGGTTTGCGAGGAGGCAATGTGTCCGAACATCGGCGAGTGTTTCGCGCAACGCACGGCCACCTTCATGGTCATGGGCGGCATCTGCACGCGGCGTTGTGCGTTTTGCGACGTCGCGCACGGCCGCCCCGCGCCGCTCGATGACGAGGAACCGCAACGCCTCGCCCATGCGGTCGCGGCGCTCGGCTTGCGCTATGTCGTCGTGACCTCGGTGGATCGCGACGATCTGCGCGACGGCGGCGCCGCGCATTTTGCGCGCTGCGTCGCGTTGTTGCGTGAGCGCATGCCGGGCATCCGGGTCGAAGTGCTGACGCCGGATTTTCGTGGCCGTGTTGAGCGGGCTTTGGCCGCGCTCTCGCAAGCGTGGCCGGATGTCTTCAATCACAACCTCGAAACGGTGCCGTCGCTGTATCGGGCGGCGCGCGCCGGCGCGGATTACCGCGGCTCGCTGCAATTGCTGGCGCGTGTGAAAGAGGCGAACGCGTCGGTATTGACGAAGTCGGGCTTGATGGTCGGCCTTGGAGAAGCCGACGACGAATTGCTCGACACGATGCGCGATTTACGCGCGCATCGTGTCGATATTCTGACTCTCGGCCAGTACCTCGCGCCGTCGCGTTTTCATCTGCCGGTGCGCCGGTATGCGACGCCCGAGCAGTTTGCCGCGTGGCGCGAGGCGGGCTTGCAGATGGGCTTTCGCGAGGTGGTGGCCGGTCCGCTGGTGCGGTCCTCGTATCATGCGGACCGGGTGGCGGACGCGGCTAGCCATGCGTTGATTCGCGAGCAGGCATGAGCCTGGGTCGGGCGCGCCATGTCGCTACCTGGTTTGCGCGCCCGGCACGAGGCGAATGCGTTTTTCGGCGGCGGCTTCCACTGCCGCGCGCGAGTAGAGCAGGGGGAAGTACTCGCCGTTGAGCCACATCGTCGCGAGGTCGCGATAGTGCGGACTGTCGGGATCGCCGGATTCGCCCGGCAGATTCACCGCGCGCGAGTTGTCCCAATTGCCCACGTCGACGATCACGCGAAACGACGGTCCGTTGGTTTGCCGGAAGTCGCTCGCACGATACGTCGACTGGTTCGGCGTGTACGCGCTGCCGCCCTTGCCGGTGGGGCCGACGTTGAGCTTCGCGCGCATGTCCGCGTCGACCAGATCGGCGAACGGATGCGCGTTCAGATTCGTTTGCAGCTTGCCCCATTGCCATTGGCCCGCGTCCGCGCCTTGCAGGCTCACCATTTCCGCGTAGGCGTCGCGCAGGCTCGCCAGCAGCACGGCGTCGCGCTTCGTCGCCGCGTTCTCACCGAAGCGCGTCTCGGGATGCTCCAGCGAATCGAGCATGACGGCGGTATCGGGCGCGGCGAACGCCGCCGCCGCGGCCTTCGGCAACACGGCTTGCTTGAAGGCGCGGCCCAGGTGACGGCTGAGCCAGATTTCTTCCAGCGCGGCTTGCGGGCAGTCGGCGCGCATCCGCGCGTCCCAACCCTTCAGCATCGCGAGCGCGGCGCGCGTGTCCGGGTCGTCGCTGGACAGCGGTGCGACGAGCGCGACCAGCCGGCGAGCCGGGATCGATTCGATATCGTTCTGCAAGCGCTCGGAATCCTCGATCGACACCTTCGGCAGCGCCTTCAACACTTCGTCGATGCGTTGATGCCGCGAGCCGTTGGTCCATTCGAAGCCGAGCTTGCGCTCGGCATACGGATAGCCGGCCGGCAGATTCATCTCGTTGGACGTGGTGAAGTAGCCGTTGGGCGGATCGTAGGCCGAGGGCATCTCATCGCGCGGCCAGAAGCCGGCCCATTCGTAGCGGCCGTCGCCCGGCACCGGCATCAGGCCGTCCCAGTTGGGGCGCTTCGGCGCGAGACCGCTCGGCACCCAGCCGATATCGCCGTGCGTATCCGCATACACCTGATTGACGGTCGGCGCGCCCCAGGTCGAGAGCGCCTGCTTGAACTGCGTGAAGTTTTTCGCGCGCATGTAGCGCACGGAATCGAAATACGGCGACATGCCCGGCGCGAGCCACGCGGTGCGCACGGCGAATGCGCGATGTTTCGCGTCCTCGGTATAGATCACCGGACCGTGCCGCGTGAACGCGAGATCGGCGACGACGGGCGCGCCGCCCCGCACGTCAATCGTCTCGCGCACGACGCGCATCGGCTCCCAGCGATCCCGATAGCGGTATTGACGCGGATTCGCCGGATTCAATTCGTAGACGTACAGGTCTTCCTGATCGATGTTGAAGATCGTCAGGCCGAACGCGATCGCGCCGTTATGTCCGATCGACACGCCTGGCGCGGACGGCTCTCCGCCGCCGATGATGTCGAGCGTCGGCGTGCTGATCTGCTGGATATAACGCAGGCTCGGCGCCGCATACGCGCGGTGCGGATCGTTCGCCATGATCGCGCGGCCCGTCGCCGATCTGGCCGGCGCGATCACCCAGTTGTTGCTGCCTTCCGTCACTTCCTCGGGGTTGTCCGCGGCGGCGATCACGGTGGCCGATGCGTCGGCGCTTTTCAGTGATTCGCGCGTGACGCGCACGCCTTGCGTCGCGAGGGTGAAAACCTTGAGCACATCGTCGGGCAGGCACGGATCGAGTCCTTCCGGGCTATGCGGCTGCCATGCCGGCTGAAGGCCGAAGCGCACGGAATCGGCCGCGAGCGAACTCTTGCAGGCCACCTTCGCGCGCGCGACCTCGCTTGTCAGGTTGCGCGTGAGGCCGTGGCTGCGAATGCGCACGACGTCGTCCGCGGACCACTTCGCGGGCCAGTAGCCGACCTTGCGAAACTCATAGGGCATCTGGTCGGGATGCGTGGCCAGCCAGTCGATATACGCGTTCACGCCGGCGGCAAAGCGCGAGGCCACCGGTTTTGCGTCGGGTCCGTAGCGTTTCCATTCCGCGTTCATGTCGCCGCGATAGAGAAAGAGACGCGCGGCTTTGTCCTGTTCGACGTAGGCCGGACCGAACACCTCGGCAAGCTGGCCGAGGCCGCGGCGGCGCCACAGGTCGATCTGGAACAGCCGGTCGCGCGCCGCGTTGAAGCCTTGCACGAAGAACGCGTCGCTTTCGTTCGCCGCGAAGATATGCGGCACGCCCCAACGGTCGATCAGGATGTCCGAGGGTCGAGCGAGGCCTTCGAGGGTGATCGTTTCCACGGGAATTTCAGCGGCGCGCGCGGCATGCGCTGTCGCTGTCAGTGCGGTGAATCCTGCGTATGCGATGAGCGCGATGATCTTGCGGGCCGGCATGTTTCCTCCATGTTGTTGCAGTCCCGCCATTCAAAGCCAATTGCACGCGATCCGTCAACACGCCAGGACTTTGACAATCGCGGACGCGGCACGCCCGTCACTCTGCTATCCGTGAATCGACGAAGCCTGAGGTGATGAAGCGGCCGTGACCCTCGCGGCTCACTCATCTGGCATGCCCGCTTCGCCGATGCGGCGAAAATTTCCTTGCTTGGTCTGACGGCCACGCGTGACGCTGTTGTGATCTTTACTTCATGATTCTGGTGCGCCAATCACATTTCATCGTTGCAATACGGGCTTTCCCGGTAACGATGTAACAATCGGCTCGCAGCGCTTGTTATGATTCTCCCAATCGTTGTAGCATAGACGCGAACCAAATCTGTCGGCCGCTGTTGTGCGTCGCGTCACAAATTTCCGGACGTCTCATGCCTGAAGCTCCTTCGTTGTCTTCCTCGGTCATCGCGCTGCGCGGCGGGCCGCTCGTTCATCCGGTGCGCAATCCGGGCACGCCTTTCGACGCATCGTGGCTCGACGGGCTGCGCGTCAACCAGTCCGCGGTCGAACGGCGCACGGCCACGCTCGGCACGCGCCGCACCGTCAAGAAGGATGCACAGGCGGCGTGGCTGCTGAAGGCCGTGACCTGCATCGACCTCACCACGCTCAATGGCGACGACACCGAAGGGCGCGTGCGCCGCCTGTGCGCCAAAGCGCGTCAGCCGGTGCGCGCCGATCTGCTCGAAGCGCTCGGCATCGCGCCGCAGGGCATCACGACGGGCGCGGTGTGCGTCTATCACCGCTTCGTCGCGGCGGCTGTCGATGCGCTCGAGGGCAGCGGCATTCCCGTTGCCGCCGTATCGACCGGGTTTCCGGCGGGCTTGATCCCGCATCCGCTGAAGCTCAAGGAGATCGAGGCTTCAGTGGCGGACGGCGCGATGGAAATCGACATCGTGGTGACGCGCGAACACGTGCTCACCGGCAACTGGCAGGCGCTCTACGACGAAGTGCGCGAGTTTCGCGCCGCTTGCGGCCCCGCGCATCTGAAGACGATTCTCGCGACCGGCGACATCCGCACGCTCTCCAACGTGGCGCGCGCCTCGATGGTCTGCATGATGGCGGGCGCCGATTTCATCAAGACCTCCACCGGCAAGGAGGGCGTGAACGCCACGCTCGACGTGTCGCTCGTCATGGTGCGCATGATCCGCGAGTACCAGGAGCGCACCGGCGTGCCGATCGGCTTCAAGCCGGCGGGCGGCGTCTCGACTGCCAAGTCGGTGCTGTCGTATCAGATATTGATGAAGGAAGAACTCGGCCGCGCGTGGCTTGAACCGGAGCTCTTTCGCATCGGCGCGTCGAGTCTGCTGGCCGATATCGAACGCCAGCTCGAACATCACGTGAGCGGCCGTTATTCCGCTTTCAACCGTCACCCCGTAGCCTGAACACAAGACCGATCCCATGAGCGTAGCCGAGTATTTTTCATCGATGGAGTACGGTCCCGCACCCGAGGACGATCAAGCGGCGCGCTCATGGCTCGCGCGGCACGCGGCGAGCTTCGGGCATTTCATCGGCGGCGAGTGGCAGGCGCCGGCCGCTGGCGAGCGCTTCGTGTCGCACGCGCCCGCCACGGGTGAACGGCTCGCCGAGATCGCCCAGGGCGATGCGGCCGATATCGACGCGGCGGTGGCCGCCGCGCGCGCCGCGCAGCCGGGCTGGCTCGCACTGGGCGGCGCGGGGCGCGCGCGGCATCTGTATGCGCTCGCTCGCATGGTCCAGCGCCATAGCCGGCTGTTCGCCGTGCTGGAGGCGCTCGACAACGGCAAGCCGATCCGCGAGACGCGCGATATCGACGTGCCGCTCGTCGCGCGGCACTTCCTGCATCACGCGGGCTGGGCGCAGTTGCAGGACAGCGAATTCGCGGCTTACGCGCCGCTCGGTGTGATCGGGCAGATCGTGCCGTGGAATTTCCCCTTGCTGATGCTCGCGTGGAAGATCGCGCCCGCGCTGGCCACCGGCAACTGCGTCGTCTTGAAGCCCGCGGAATACACGCCGCTTACCGCGTTGCTGTTCGCCGAACTCGCGCATCGCGCGGGCTTGCCGGCGGGCGTGCTGAACGTCGTCACCGGCGATGGACGAACCGGCGCGGCGCTCGTCGCGCATCCGCAAGTCGACAAGATCGCCTTTACGGGTTCGACGGAAGTCGGGCGTTTGATTCGCCAGGTCACGGCCGGCTCGGGCAAATCGCTGACGCTCGAACTCGGCGGCAAGTCGCCGTTCATCGTCTTCGACGACGCCGATCTCGACGGCGCGGTCGAGGGCGTGGTCGACGCGATCTGGTTCAACCAGGGGCAGGTCTGTTGCGCGGGCTCGCGCCTGCTCGTGCAGGAAGGCATCGAGGCGCGCTTCATCGCAAAGCTCAAACGCCGCATGCAGACGTTGCGTGTGGGCACCTCGCTCGACAAGAGCATCGATATCGGCGCGATCGTCGATCCGGTGCAGCTCGAACGCATCGAGTCGCTGGTCGAGAGCGGGCGGCGCGAAGGCTGTGCGGTGTGGCAGTCGTCCGATGCGGCGCTGCCCGCGGGCGGCTGCTTCTATCCGCCCACGCTCGTGACCGGCGTGGCGCCGGCTTCCACGCTCGCGCAGGAAGAGATCTTCGGCCCGGTGCTGGTGACGATGAGCTTTCGCACGCCCGACGAAGCGATTGCACTCGCCAACAATTCGCGCTATGGACTCGCCGCCAGCGTGTGGAGCGAAACCATCGGCCGCGCGCTCGACATCGCGCCGCGCCTTCAATGCGGTGTCGTGTGGATCAACGCGACCAACCTGTTCGACGCGGCGGTCGGCTTCGGCGGTTATCGCGAATCGGGCTATGGGCGCGAAGGCGGACGTGAGGGCATTTACGAATATCTGAAACCGCGCGCGTGGCTCAATCTTCCGAAGCGCCGGCCGGTGGAGCGCGCGGCGCATGTCGAGCAACGCGGCGAGCCGTCGAACGTTGCACTGATCGACCGCACGGCCAAGCTCTTTATCGGCGGCAAGCAGGCGCGCCCGGATAGCGGGTATTCGCTGCCGGTGTACGCGCCGGATGGAACGCCCGTGGGCGAAGTGGGCGAGGGCAATCGCAAGGACATTCGCAACGCGGTCGAAGCGGCACGCGCGGCGCAGAAGTGGTCGCAGGCGAGCACGCATAACCGCGCCCAGGTGCTGTACTACCTGGCGGAAAATCTGGCTGTGCGCGCGGACGAATTCGCGCGGCAGCTCGTCGTGCGAAACGGCGCGACCGAGGCCGCGGCGCGCGCGGAAGTGGAGGCGGCGGTCGCGCGTCTTTTCACCTACGCGGCGTGGGCCGACAAGTTCGACGGCGCCGTGCATACGCCGCCGCTGCGCGGCGTCGCGCTGGCGATGCACGAGCCGCTCGGCGTGATCGGCATTGCGTGTCCCGACGAGGCGCCGTTGCTCGGCTTCGTGTCGCTGGCCGCGCCCGCGCTCGCGATGGGTAATCGCGTCGTGGTGTTGCCGAGCGAGGCGTGTCCGCTCGCGGTCACGGACTTTTATCAGGTGGTCGAGACCTCGGACGTGCCCGGCGGCGTGCTGAACATCGTGACGGGCGAGCGCGCCGCGCTGCTGCCGGCGCTCGCCCGACACGACGACGTCGACGCGCTCTGGTGCTTCGGCAATGCGGCGGATTCGGCTTTGGCGGAACGCGAGTCGATCGGCAACCTGAAGCGGACCTTTGTCGATCATGGGCGCCAGTTCGACTGGTTCGACCCTGCGAGCGAAGGCTTGCCGTTTCTGCGCCAGGCCGTGCAGGTGAAGAACATCTGGATCCCCTACGGAGACTGACCGGGCGTTCCAGGGACTTGAACAACGCGCACGCCAACCAGTAAATGGAGGAGACAACGTGCTGAAGAATCTGGCTCTGCTGAAACACGCCCCTTTCGCAAACGCTCCGCGAGGGACACACGCATGAACGCGCCTCACGAACGAGCGGGACGCGTCGTCATTCTCGGCATCTACGTTACCGATCTGACGTTTCGCGCCGAACGCATGCCGTTGATCGGCGAGACCATCGCCGGCTCGGCGTTCGCGATGGGGCCGGGCGGCAAGGGCTCGAATCAGGCCGTGGCCGCCGCGCGTGCCGGCGCCAAGGTCGTGTTCTGCACCCGCATCGGCAACGACGCGTTCGGCGCGATCGCCCGCGCGACGTGGGCCGCCGAGGGCATCACGGCGCGCGCGTCGGTGATCGACGGCGTGTCCACCGGCGCGGCGCATATCTTCGTCGACGACACCACCGGCATGAACGCGATCATCGTCGCCTCGGGCGCGGCGGGCACCCTGAATGCCGCCGACGTCGACGCGATCGAAGCCGACATCGCCGCCGCGCAAGTGTTCGTCACGCAACTGGAGCAGCCGCTCGCCGCCGCGCGCCGCGGACTCGAGGTCGCGCGCAAGCACGGCGTCGTCACCGTGTTCAATCCGGCGCCCGCGTTGCCGCTCGACGACGGCATCTTCCCGTTGTGCGACTACATCACCCCGAATGAAACCGAAGCCGCCGCGCTCACTGGCGTGCCGATCGCGAATGCCGACGATGCACGCCGCGCCGCCGACGTGCTGCTCGCCAAGGGTGTCGGCACGGTGGTCGTCACGCTCGGCGAGGGCGGCGCGCTGCTGCATTCGGCGACCCAATCGGTGCTCGTGCCCGCGTACCGCTGCGGCCGCGTGGTGGAAACGGCCGGGGCCGGCGACGGCTTCACGGGCGGCTTCGCGGCGGCGCTCGCGCGCGGCGACGATGCGATCGCCGCGATGCGCTTCGGCTGCGCGCTCGCGGGCATCTCGGTAACGCGCGCGGGCACCGCGCCCTCGATGCCGACGCTCGATGAAGTGAAGCGGGTACTGAGCCAGTCGGATCAGACCTCACAGGCGCTCTGAGCATTCGCGCAGGTTCAAGGAGATCGTCATCATCATGAAGTCCTCGTTTGGGTCCTTGCTCGAGTCCCGGTTTGGCGGCGGCAAACCGTTCGCCGACCGGCAACTCAATTTCCTGCTGATCGTCAACGTGCTCGTCGTGCTGGTCGCGACGTGGCTCTCGCGCGGGCAGTTCGTCGATATCGACAATCTGCAATCGATGGGCGGCCAGTTGCCCGAGCTCGGCTTGCTCGCGCTCGGCATCATGCTCTCGATGGTGTCGGGCAATGGCGGGATCGACCTGTCCGGTGTCGGCCTTGCCAATCTGTCGGGCATGGTCGCCGCGTTGGCCGTGCCGCATTTCGTCAACGGCGACGACTCGCCGGTGCTCTATACGGCGCTGTTCTGCTCGATCGTCGTCGTGATGGGACTGCTCGGCGGAATGCTGAACGGCGTGGTGATCGCGTGGCTCAGGCTCACGCCGATTCTCTGCACGCTCGGCACGCAGTTGTTGTTTACCGGCTTCGCGGTGGTGCTCAGCAACGGCGCGTCGGTGCACGTCGACTATGTGGACCCGTTGTCGGCGATCGGTAACGGCACGGTGTTTCAGGTGCCGATCGCGTTCTGCATTTTCATCGCGGCGGTGATCGTGCTGGGATGGCTGCTCAAACGCAGCCCATTCGGCCTGCGCCTCTATCTGATGGGCACCAATCCCAAAGCCGCGTTCTATGCCGGCATTCCGCGCGCGCGGATGCTGATCACGACGTATGCGATGTGCGGCGTGCTCGCGTCGCTGGCCGGGCTCATCAGCGCGACGCATACGTCCAGCGCGAAATGGGACTACGGCAACTCCTATCTGCTGATCGCGATCCTGATCGCGGTGATGGGCGGCGTGAATCCGGCGGGCGGTCATGGCCGCATCATCTGCGTGTTTTTTGCCGCCACGGTGCTGCAATTTCTGTCGAGCCTGTTCAATCTGCTCGGCGTATCGCAGTTCTTCGGCGATTGCGCGTGGGGTTTTCTGTTGCTGTTGTCGCTGGCGTTCGCGGGCGGTGAGCGGGTGCGGGCGATTTTCGGCTTTGGCGGTGGCGGCGGTGGTGCCGGTGCGGTTGGCGCGAGCGCCGCGCCGAAGCGTTAGCTGTCGACCCAACGCCTGCGAACGGTTTCATTCAGTACACGGCGGACAACGAGCCCTGGTTGTCCGCGACCGTGAAGAGGGGCGACATCGAACGATAAAGGAGACATCGCATGAAATTGACTCGACTGGGTGCCGCGCTGGCTACCGGCGCCCTCGCGGTGGGCGTGATCGCCGCCGCGCAGGCGGCAACGAACGAAACGATCGTGACGGTCGTCAAGGTCACCGGCATCAACTGGTTCAACCGGATGGACGAGGGCGTGAAGGAGTTCGCGAAGGAGAACCCCGGCGTGAGCGCGTATCAGACGGGCCCAGGCCGCGCGGACGCGGCGCAGCAGTTGAAGATCATCGAAGATCTGATCGCGAAGAAAGTCACGGCGATCGCGGTGGTCCCCTACGATCCGCCCACGCTCGAACCGGCGCTGAAGAAAGCGATGGATCGCGGCATCAAGGTGGTCACGCACGAGGCCGACAACGCGAAGAACACGATGGTCGATATCGAGGCGTTCGACAATACCGCCTACGGCGCCGGCCTGAACGAGCGTCTTGCCTCGTGCATGCACAGCGACGGCAAGTGGGCCGTGCTGGTCGGTTCGCTCGGCAGCCGTTCGCAGGTGCAGTGGGCGGACGGCGGCATCGGCAATGCGAAGGGCAAGTACCCGAAGATGAACCTGGTCGAACCGAAGCTCGAAACGAATAACGACGGCGAGCGCGCCTATGAAGTCGCGAAGGAAGTGCTGCGCAAGCATCCCGACCTGAAGGGCTTTCAGGGCTCGTCGTCGCTGGACGTGATCGGCATCGGCCGCGCGGTCGAGGAAGCCGGCATGCAGGGCAAGATCTGCGTGTACGGCACCGGCTTGCCGACCGAGGCGGGCAAGTTCCTCGAAAGCGGCGCTATCAACGGCATCGCGTTCTGGGACCCCAAGCTCGCGGGCGAGGCGATGAACAAGGTCGCCAAGATGCTGGTGGACGGCAAAACCGTCGAGAACGGCGCCGATCTCGGCATTCCGGGCTACACCAAGGTCACGGTGGCGAAGGGACCGGGCAAGGGGATCATCGTGCGCGGCCAGGGTTGGGTGAACGTCGACAAGTCGAACTACAAGCAGTATCCGTTCTGATTCCACTTGTGTCCGTTGCTTCATGTGTCACGGCGTGCCCCGGTGGGCACGCCTCAACTTGCGGCTCGCCATCATGAATCAAGACGTATCGTCATCCGTACAGCCCGAAGCGTCGCGGCCTTTCCTGCAGGTCGCGGGCGTACATAAGCGGTTCACCGGCGTGCATGCGCTGCGCGGCGTGAGCCTGTCGTTCGAGCGCGGGCAGATCTATCACCTGCTCGGCGAGAACGGCTGCGGCAAGAGCACGCTGATCAAGATCATTTCCGGCGCGCAGCCGCCAGATGAAGGCGAGCTCGTGATCGAAGGCGTGCGGCATGCGCGGCTCTCCGCGCTCGAAGCGCTCGCCGCGGGCATCGAAACCGTCTATCAGGATCTGTCGCTGCTGCCCAACATGAGCGTGGCCGAAAATGTCGCGCTGACTTCCGAACTGGCTTTGCATGAAGGCCGGCTCGCCCGCACCTTCGACCGGCGCGAATTGGCGCGCACGGCGGCCCGCGCGCTAGAAGCGGTCGGCTTGCCCGGCGACGCGGAGTTTCAGGCGACGCTCATCGAACAGTTGCCGCTCGCAACGCGCCAACTCGTCGCGATTGCACGCGCGATCGCCAGCGAGGCGAAGTTCGTCATCATGGACGAACCCACGACTTCGCTCACGCAAAAAGAAGTGGACAACCTGATTGCCGTGCTCGCCAATCTGCGCGCGCAGGGCGTGACGGTGCTGTTCGTCAGCCATAAGCTCGACGAATGCTACGCGATCGGCGGCGAAGTAATCGTGCTGCGCGACGGACAGAAAATGGCGCAAGGCCCGATTGCGCAATTCACGAAAGCGCAGATCAGCGAGTTGATGACGGGGCGCCATCTGTCGAACGAACGTTATCGCGAGGGCGGGCTAGGGCAAGACGTCGTGCTCGACGTGCGCGCTTTCACGCGCGCCGGCCAGTTCGACGACGTGTCGTTTCGCCTGCATGGCGGGGAAATTCTCGGCGTCACCGGTCTGCTCGACTCGGGGCGCAACGAACTCGCGCGGGCGCTCGCGGGCGTCGCGCCGGCGCAGTCGGGGCAGGTGGTGCTCGACGGCAGGCGCATTGCATTGCGCACGCCGTCGGATGCGAAACGCCATCGCATCGGCTATGTGCCGGAAGACCGCCTGAATGAAGGGCTGTTTCTCGACAAGCCGATCCGCGACAACGTGATTACCGCGATGATTTCCAGCTTGCGCGACCGCTTCGGCCAGATCGACCGCGCGCGGGCGCAGGCGCTCGCGGAACAGACCGTGAAGGATTTGCAGATCGCGACGCCCGGCGTCGACAAGCCGGTGCAATCGCTCTCGGGCGGCAACCAGCAACGCGTGCTGATCGGCCGCTGGCTCGCGATCGATCCGCGCGTGCTGATCCTGCACGGACCGACGGTCGGCGTCGATGTCGGATCAAAGGACATCATTTACCGCATCATGCAGCGGCTGTCGCAACGCGGCATCGGCATCATTCTGATCAGCGACGACTTGCCGGAACTGCTGCAAAACTGCGACCGCATCCTGATGATGAAGAAAGGACGCGTCGCGAGCGAATACCGCGCCGACGAACTGAGCGAAGCCGATCTGTATCACGCGCTGCTTTCCGAAGCGGCATAGAGGACGCCCCACCCATGAACTCGCGCCTGAATCCGCGCATGAACCAGCCCATGACCACCCCGACCGTTGTCGAAGTCGCTCCCGAGGTCAAGCCGCCGAGCCTGCGGACCCGGCTCGCGCGCAATCCCGAATGGTTCACGGTCGCGCTCATCGTGCTGACGTGCCTGCTGGTCGGCGCGATCAATCCGCGCTTCTTCCAGTTGGCGACGCTGTTCGATCTGTTGCACTCGGCCACCACGATGTCGCTGTTCGCGCTCGGCACGCTCGTCGTGCTGGCGTCGGGCGGCATCGACGTGTCGTTCACCGCGATCGCCGCGCTCACCATGTACGGCATCACCAAGGCCGTGTTCGCGTGGTGGCCCGATGCGCCGTTCGCGCTGATCCTGATCACCGGCGCGCTCGGCGGCGTGATGCTCGGCGTGGTCAATGGGCTGCTCGTGCACCGGTTGAAGGCGCCTTCGCTGATCGTCACGATCGGCACGCAGTATCTGTATCGCGGCATGTTGCTGACGTTCATCGGCACGACGTTCTTCATGAACATTCCGCACAGCATGGATCATTTCGGCCGCATTCCGCTGTTTTTCTATCACACGGCCGACGGCCTGCGCGCGGTGCTGCCCGTTTCGGTGCTGGCGCTGGTGGCGGCGGCGTTCGTCACATGGTGGCTGCTGAATCGGACGATGATGGGGCGCGGCGTCTATGCGATGGGCGGCAGTCTCGCGATTGCGGAGCGGCTCGGCTACAACCTGCGCGCGATTCATCTGTTCGTGTTCGGCTATACGGGCATGCTCGCCGGTATCGCCGGCATTCTGCACGTGTCGAACAACCGGCTCGCGAATCCATTCGATCTGGTTGGATCGGAACTCGATGTGATCGCCGCGGTGATTCTCGGCGGCGCACGCATTACGGGCGGCACGGGCACGGTAGTCGGCACCTTGCTCGGCGTGGTGCTCGTGACGTTGATCAAGAGCGTGCTGATTCTGGTCGGCGTGCCGAGCACCTGGCAGAAGGTGATCATCGGCGCATTCATTCTGATCGCGGGGACGCTGTTCGCGTTGCAGCGCAAGCGCTGAATTGTGACGCTGCGCGGCCTGCGCGCTTATTTGCGCTGGCGCAGCGCCTGGCCTTTCTCGGTGATGATCGAATCGAAGTCGTCCACTTGCGAGAAGCGCACCGCCTTCACCACGCCGAACTTGCTCTCGTCCACCACTAGATGCCGTTCGACGGCGCTCGCCATCGCCGCCTGTTTCAGCGCGACTTCGTGAAAATTCCAGCAGGTGACGCCGCGTGCGGCGTCCACGCCGCCCGCGGAAATAAAAGCCTTGTTGATCCCCATGCGGCGCAGCATCTCCAAACTCTCCTCGCCCGCGAATGAATCGGACGAAGGCACATAGACGCCGCCCAGCAGGATCATTCGCACATTCGGCTTGCGCCGCAGAATCTCGGCGACGTTCAGCGAATAGCACACCACGGTGACATGGCGTTCGACCGGAATCAGCCGGGCAAGCGTGGTGAGCGTCGTGCCGCAGTCGATGAACAGGGTTTCGTTGTTGCCGATCAGCCCCGCGGCAATCGCGGACGCTTCGGCCTTGGCCTGCGCGAAATGGTCTTTTTCTTCTTCGAGTGAATAGCCGGCGGTGTTCGGTACGTCAGTGGCGCTGACGATATAGCCGCCGAGATACGTGAAGCGTTCCGGGCTGCCCGCGATGTCGCGCCGGACAGTCATCTCCGATACGCCCAGCAGGGTGGCGGCGTCGCGCAGACGCATCACGTTTTGCTTGCCCAGCGCGTCGCCGAGGACGCGGAGGCGGTCGGGTTTCAGCATGGAGGTCCTGTCGCGCGGTGCGGTTCGCGCAGTTGGCGCAGTTGGAATTGGCGTTATGTTTTGTTCGACTTGGTGAAAGAATTATAACAAGAGCTCGCCTGCGCGGCGAGCCTGGATTGAAGGTGCTTCGGTGGCGATGCGGTCCCGCTGCTTCATTGCAAACGGGACCGCTGCGCATTCCATGCATGGCGCGCATGGCGCGACCACGGCGTTCAGTCGAAATCGAATACGTCGAAAATCGAACGCTTCTTTCGTTTATGTCCCTGATAGCCGCTTCGGTGATCGTCATACGAGCGGTGGCCTTCGTATCGCGGCTCACGTTCGCGGTGGTCACGGTGATCGCGGTGATCGCGGTCATCGTCCCGGCTCACGCGCGCGCTAGCCGGCGCGTCGTGGCTTTCCGCATCCTGCGCGATCAGCTTGTCGAGTTCGCCGCGGTCGAGCCATACGCCCCGGCAGTTCGGGCAGTAGTCGATTTCGATCGAGCGGCGCTCGGTCATCAGCAGGTCGGTTGTCTTGCAAACGGGGCATTTCATCATGTCGCTCCTCAAAAGTACCAAGAACATCGAACGCCAAACATGGCGGGCCGTTCGATTCGGGGGCGGCCTCCGGCGATAGTCCGGCTAGTTCGCGAGCCGCCCTTCATGCGCGGGCGCAATGCCCGCGCTCAGTGCACGCCTCACTGCTTCGCCACGGCGGCTCGCTTCGCGTGCGCCCGGCGCGCCAGCATGTTCATCGCCTCGACGAACGCGGAGAACGCCATCGCCGCGTAGATGTAAGCCTTCGGGATGTGCGAACCGAAGCCCTCCGCGATGAGCGCCATGCCGATCACGAGCAGGAAGCTCAACGCGAGCATGACGATCGTGGGATTGCGATCGATGAAGCGCGAAAGCGGATGTGCGGCGAACAGCATGGCCATGACCGCGGCAATCACCGCGACGAACATGATCGGCACATGCTCGGTCATGCCGACCGCGGTGATGATGCTGTCCACCGAAAACACGATGTCGAGCACCAGAATCTGGCTAATCGCGGCCCAAGCGGTCATTTGAACCACCTTGCCCGCCGCGCCCTGTGCCTCGTCGGCAGGGGCGACGTGATGGTGCATTTCACGCGTGGCTTTCCAGACCAGGAACAGGCCGCCGCCGAGCAGGATCAGATCGCGCCAGGAAAAGCCGTGGCCGAAGAGCGTGAGGGCAGGCTGGGTCAACTGCGCGATCCACGCGACGGTGCCGAGCAGGGCCAACCGCAGCACGAGCGCAAGCATGATGCCGATGCGCTGCGTGCGTGCGCGCTGCGCTTCGGGCAGCTTGTTGCTGAGAATCGAAATGAAGATCAGGTTGTCGATGCCGAGCACGACTTCCATCACGACCAGCGTGAGAAGCGCCGCCCATGCGGCGGGGTCGGTAACGAGTGCGAGTAGATAGTCCATGGGAATAGGTGATTGAGGTTAAGGAGAATGACGCCGGAATTCGTTGATGATCCGCGTTTTCGTGGTTCGGATAAACCAGTGTTACCCTGAGCGATACATCGTTTTTTCCGAAGACTGTTCACCATGCTCAATTACCGCCATCTCTACTATTTCTGGATCGTCGTGAAGGAGGGCGGTTTCGCGCGTGCCGCCGAACGTCTCGGCATGGCGGTGCAGACAATCAGCGCGCAAGTGCGCGAACTCGAAAAATCCATTGGGCGCCAGTTGCTGAAGCCGGCCGGGCGCGGCGTCACCATGACCGAAGCAGGGCAGGCCGCGTTTAGCCGCGCGGAGCAGATTTTTCAGCTCGGTGAGGCGCTGCTCGACGAGATGCGCGAGGCGGGCGGCGAGCGTGTCGCGCGGCTCGCGGTGGGTCTGTCCGACGGCATCTCGAAGCTCGCGGCGCACGCGTTGCTCGCGCCGGTGCTCGGCACGCCGTCGCTCAGGCTGCTATGTCATGAAGGCGAACACGCGCAATTGCTGTCGGAACTCGCGCTGCATCGGCTCGATCTCGTGCTGGCCTGCCAGCCCGCGCCGCACAACGCGGACCTGCGCGTCGTGAGCCAGCGTCTGGTGGGCTCGCCGGTCGACTGGTACGGTCCCGCGGAAATCGTCCGCAAGTCGACTCGCGCCGGTTTTCCGCACTGTCTGTCCGAGGTGCCGGTGCTGCTGCCGACCGGGCACGGCGCGTTGCGCGCACGGCTCGAACGCTGGTTCGAAACCGAAGGCATCCGGCCGCGGATCGCCGGAGAATTCGAGGACAGCGCGCTCATGGCGGTGTTCGCCGCGCGAGGTCTCGGCGTGTTCCCGCTCGCGGAGTTGGGCGCGGACGATGTGTCGCTGCTGCGGGGACTGCGCCCGCTGGGCCGTGCGGAAGGCGTGATCGAGGAGATTCACGCAATCCGCTCGCGGCGCGGGCAGCATCATGCGCTCGCGTCGCAGGTGATTGCCGCCGCGCGTGCGTAGGCGGCTTAAGAGGCCCCGTTCGACTAACCGTTGATCTCGAACGAGCGCATGCGCCGCTCCAACTCGCCTATATCGACCGACGACGCGAGGAACGCATTACGGCGGCTATGTTCCGCGCGTTCGAGCAAGTTGCGCAGCATCCTGGCAAGATAGGCGAGCATGGTGTACTCCGATAATCGATGCGGTCTGGAGTGAATCCGCCGCCGCGAATCGCGGGCAGCGGTTCAACTCAACTGCCGTACCTAAGCATCGACCATGCGCGCTTTACACGAGCCTTGACTGGAAGGCGTTGCGGCCTTCAGTGGCGATGCGAGGGGGACAAGTGTCGTTTATTCGACGACGTTCATTGAGCAAATAGTTCGGGCGCGACAGACAGCACGTCTCGACGCTCCGCGTATCCGTCAGCGCCATCGCGCGGCATCAGTTCCGCTCGATCACCACTTCGAGGTATTCGCTCGGCAGCACGAGCGTGGCGTCGCCGGAACGATTGCGGCTTTCCATGAGCGTCAGCAGATCCTGGGTCAACGCGGCCTGTTGCGCCGCATCGAGCGCGCCGAACGTCCTGTTCATCGGACCGTAGTAGGTGCGGAACACTTCGAGCCAGTGGGCCGGCGACAGATAGCGGAAGACGAACTCGCGGCTCGTCGTGCGAACCTCTCGCGCGGCTTCGCCGAACAGTTCCGCGAGCCGGGCCTGCGTGCCCCACAGTGCCGGCGATTTGACGCCCGGCGCGGGCGGTATGTACTTGCCGATCATCCTGAACACCTGGCCGATAAAGCTATCGGGCGTCCAGTTCGCGAGGCCGATTCTCCCGCCGGATTTGCAGACGCGCGCGAGTTCGCTCGCGGCCCGCTCCTGATTCGGCGTGAACATCACGCCGAAGGTGGACATCACGACATCGAACGATTTGTCCGCAAACGGCAGGCTTTCGGCGTCCGCTTGCTGGAACCGGATCGTGTGACCTTCCGCTTGCGCGCGCGTGCGCCCGGCTTCGAGCAGCGACGAGACGTAGTCGGTGGAGGTCACGTCGCACCAGCGGCGTGCGGCGGCAAGCGTTGCATTGCCGTTGCCGGCGGCGACGTCGAGCACGCGGCTGCCGGCGCGCAGATCGAGCGCCTCGCACAACTGTTCGCCGACGATCTGCAAGGTGGTGCCCACCACGGCATAGTTGCCCGAGGACCAGGCGGCTTGCTGGCGGCTCTTGAGCGCGGCGAGATCGACGGCGGGCGAGGAAGAAGTGACTGTGGACATGGCTGTACTTCCTGTTAAGCATGGAGTGGAAATGTTCCGCGGTGCATCGCGTCGCATGGCGCGGCAATGCACGCGCCGTGCGGCCGCTATTCGGCGATCGTGATACCCGAACCGCCCATTTCCTTCGGCACGTCCTTCATTTTCGGCAAGCCGTCCTTCATGCGCAGCCTGGTGTGCTCGTAGTGAACATGCACGCCGGGTTCGTAGGGAAACTGTGGAATGGACGCTGCATACACGTCGGTGAGTCCCATGCCTGGGTGTTCGGTGAAGAGGTGACCACCGCACGTCTTGCACCACTTCCGATAACTGTTCGGCGTTTTGTTGTAAGTGCCGATGTTGTCCGCGCCCTGCGTGATGCGCACCGCTTCCGGTTGCCACAGCGTGAACGCATTGACGGGTCCGGCCGACCAGCTTCGGCATGAATCGCAATGGCAATAGCCCATTCCGGCCGGCTCGCCGCTCACCGTGAATTGAACCGCGCCGCAAAAACAGCCGCCCTCGTAAGTGCTTTCATTGCTCATGAGATGTCTCCTTGATGGTTTGCATTGCATGTGCCGCTACTGTCGCCGGGTGCCTGATTCGCGCGTTGTTGCACGTTCAGGTGGGTGCTAGTATCTGCTCGTAGTTCATATCGTTGAATGACCAGGCGTCCAGATCTCTTGCGCGGAACGCCGGGATTGACGGACGCTGTTCATGGATGCGCTTTCCGACGTTCTTCGCGTTGTGCGGCTCAATGGTGCGGTCTACCTCAACGGAGACTTCACGACCCCGTGGTGCCTGTTTGGCCAGGCGGATTCGGCCCTCTGCGACGCCTTTCTGCCGGGCTCGCAACGCGTGATTTCATTCCATCTGATCACCGAGGGCAGTTGTTCGGCGCGACTCGCCAGCGACCCCGCATCCGTCATTCATCTCAAGGCCGGTGAACTGCTGGTGGTGCCGCAAGGCGAGGCGCATGTTTTCGGCAGCGCCCTCGATCTCTCCCCCGAGCTGGCAGGACCGCTTCTCGCGATCCAGATGGAGACGACACCGGGCCAGGTGATGACGCTCTCCTATGGCGGCGGCGGAGCGCCGACGCGGGTCGTATGCGGCTTTCTCGCTTGCGACGATACGTTGGGCAATCCGCTGCTGTCCTCGCTGCCGAGGCTCTTCAAAGTCGACATGCGCAACGATCCTCATTCGGCGTGGCTCGAATCGTCGCTTCGATTCGCTGTCGGCGAGGCGGCGCAGTGGCGCGCGGGCAGCGCCATCGTTCTTGCGAGGCTGTCGGAACTGCTGTTCGTCGAAGCGGTGCGCCGCTGTATCGACGCCTTGCCGGCGGACCGCAAGGGCTGGCTCGCGGGTGTGCGCGACCGCTTCGTCGGGCCCGCGCTATCGCTGCTTCATGCGCAACCGGCGTATTCGTGGACCGTCGACGAACTCGCGCGAAGAGTGGGGCTGTCGCGCTCCGCATTGGCGCAACGGTTCACCGATCTGTTGGGTCAGCCGCCCATGCAATACCTGGCGCGCTGGCGTTTGCAGCTCGCCTCGCATGAACTGCTGGACGGCGCCAAATCGCTCGCCGCGCTGGCGGAGCAGGTCGGCTACGACTCCGAGGCGGCGTTCAATCGCGCATTCAAGCGCGAGTTCGGCATGCCGCCGGCCGCATGGCGAAAGAGCCATGTGACGCCAAACGATAGCGCGCCCGCCGATGCGCCGGGAGCGATCGGCGAGACGACGGCCGTATAGGGAAAGTACGCACGCGCGCATGCGGTACTCACGATCACGATCACGATCACGATAGGAATACCGTGCGTGCGGTTTGCGTCACATCGCATGGCGGGCGTTGGCTATCCGTGGCGCATGACAACTAAGCGGAAACCAGGTGGACCCGCGCGAACGCGCAAACCGCGCGCAACATTTCTGTTGCCCTCGTCAGCACGGTGGTCTACAAATCTAATCGACCGCCCGCTCGCCTGCGCGACATCGCATGCGGAAACAGAAGATTCGGCAATGCAGCATCCGCGTCGCCGCCGCGCGCGGCCACCCTCGATCATTCATTCACTCCAAGGTGCTCCATGCGCCCAGATCCCACGTTCCACGCATCGCCGAAACTCGCGATGGATGCGCCGGCGGAAGACTACGCCTACACGGTCTTGCTGAGTCCCGACTTCTCGCAGCCGGACATGCTCGCCGTCCTCGACGTGAAGCCGGATTCGCCCACTTACAGCCAGGTGGTGCACACGGTGCCCATGCCGAACAAGGGCGACGAATTCCACCACTTCGGATGGAATGCGTGCTCGTCGGCGCTGTCGCCGCTAACGGGCCACGCTTTCCTCGAACGGCGCTATCTCATCATTCCGGGCATGCGCTCCTCGCGCATCTATATCGTGGACACCAAGCCTCATCCGACCCAGGCGCGGATCCACAAGATCATCGAACCGGAGGAGATCTTTCGCAAGACGGGCTACTCGCGTCCGCACACGGTTCATTGCGGTCCCGAAGGCATTTATGTCAGCACGCTCGGCGGCGGCGGAAAGGACGGCACCGACGGCCCGCCCGGCATCTTCATCATGGACTGCGAGACGTTCGACGTGCTCGGCCGCTGGGAGATCGATCGAGGGCCGCAGGAGAAGCACTACGATTTCTGGTGGAATCTGCCGCGCGACTACATGGTGTCGAGCGAGTGGGCGTTGCCGCCGCAATTCGAGAACGGCATCGTGCCCGAGGATCTGCTGTCGAACAAATACGGGCACCGCATTCACTTCTGGGATCTGCGCGCGCGACGCAACGTGCAGACCATCGATCTCGGCGCGAATCATCAGATGGCGCTCGAAGTACGGCCCGCGCACGACCCGAGCCGCGAATATGGCTTCATCGGCGTCGTGGTCGACACGACCAACCTGGAAGGCTCGATCTGGACGTGGTGGCGCGAGGACGGGCAATTCCACATCGAAAAGACCGCGACCATTCCGCCCGAGCCGGCGGCCGCGGACGAGCTTCCGCCGTTGCTGCAAGGCTTCGGCGCGGTGCCGCCGCTCGTCACCGATATCGATCTGTCGATCGACGACAAGTTTCTGTACGTCGCCTGCTGGGGAACCGGCGAGATGCGCCAATACGACGTGACGGAGCCGCGCAAGCCGAAGCTCGCGGGCTCGGTTCGCATCGGCGGGATCGTGCGGCGCGCGCCGCACCCGAACGGCAAGACCTTCGCGGGCGGCCCGCAGATGGTCGAGATCAGCCGCGACGGCAAGCGCGTCTACTGGACCAACTCGCTGTACTCCACGTGGGACGACCAGTTCTATCCGAACGGCGTGCCCGCGGCGCAAGTGATGGCGCGCGCCGAACCCGGCGGCGGCCTCGCGCTGGCCGAAGAATACTGGGTGGACTTTCCCGACGGCTACCGGGCTCATCAGATCCGGCTCGAAGGCGGCGACTGCTCGACCGATTCGTTCTGTTATCCGTCGGTGGGCACTTGATGGCGAATAGCTGGCCGCAGGCCGGCCTGTGGCTGGCCGTGGTGGCGAGCGGTCTCTATCACGGCGTCAATCCGGCGATGGGGTGGCCGCTCGCGGTGTCGAGCGGCTTGATGGAGCGGCGCGCCCGCGCGCTGCTCGCCACGCTGTTGTATCTCGCGGCCGGGCACGTGCTGGCGATGTTCCTCGTGATGCTGCCGTTCGCCATGCTCGCGATGCTGCTCGCGTGGCAACGCGAGATTCAGATCGGCGCGAGCGTGCTCGTCATCGGCTTCGGCGTGGGCCTGCTGATCTGGCGGCGTCATCCGCGCGTGCTTGCGCGAATTCCGCCGTCGCGGCTCGCGCTGTGGTCCTTCGCGGTCGCCATCGCGCACGGCGCGGGACTCATGCTCGTGCCGGTCTACCTCGGCCTGTGCCGCGCTGACGACATCGATCGCGGGCACCGCGCCGCGCAGGCGTTGATGCAGAGCAATCTGACGATGGCGCTCGCGGTCTCCGGCGTGCATGCCGCCGCGATGATCGTGGTCGGCGGGCTGATCGCCTGGCTGGTCTATCGCTATCTCGGGCTGAAGTTCGTCTCACGAAGCTGGTTCAACCTGGATGCGTTCTGGGCCTCCAGCCTCATCGTGGTCGGCCTGCTCGCCCTGGTGTTGAATGCGGCGTTGCCGGGCGCCGAGCACGGCTGAAGGACGACGGCCCGCAACGGCCCCGCTCATCGCTTCACGCCTTGAACCTCGGTTTGCGCGGCCTGGGCTCGACGCCCACGCGCGGATCGCGCGCGAGCACGAGCTTGGTCAGATGGTCCGCGATCGACTCGAACGCCGGATCGTCTTGCGGCACATAGAGCCATTTGCGCAACACGGGATGCGGCCGCAACGCGGGCATGTCGTCGATGAGCGCGGCGTGGCGTTCTTGCGATGTGCATACGAGCAAGCCGTTCCAGGGCTTGGCGCGATCGGCGGCGACCAGACACAACTGGCCGTCGATATACGCGGCATCGGAGCCGAACATTCGCTTGCGAAGGTAGGTTGCATCGCGCTCGAATGCGTCGAAGATCCAGACGAGCGAGTTTCTGATCGAAGAGGGCATGGGCGTGGAGTCGATAGTGGCCGAAGCGCGGCCAAAGCAGACATGAGCCTGCATGATAAAACGCGCGACGCTTCACGCGACTCCCGTCGTGTTGCTCGTTCGCGCGCCGCTCATCGAATCCGGTCGGTGACGCGGCCGGTGAATTTCCATCCGCGGTCCTGTGTCCAGACGTAGGCAAAGCCGCTCGGGCCGTCGATGAACACGGTCATCGGCTCGCTCGCGGCACGCTTTTCCTTGAGACGCGACGCGCCCACGGGCGACACGCGGCCTTCGGCCTGCGTGGATGCGCCGTTCGCGGTGTCGAGCCTCCATCCATCGAGCGGCACATAGGTGAGCCGCAACGTGCCGCCCTCGGGCGGATCGACCAGCAGCGTCAGCGGGCCTGGTGAGGATTGCGCGCTGCCCGTCTGGGCCTCGCAGGGCGTCGCCGCGCCGCGCGCAGCGGTGGCGGCGAACGTGGCCGCGCCATGCGTGGCGAACGTCAGCGCTACCAGGGTAGCGGTGAGCAAAGCGGCACATCGATTCAGGCGTTTCATCTCTTCTCTCCAATCTTCGGTAGTGGGCGACGAATCCGACGCACCGAAGACGTGCACCGTCTGGAAAGTGCTGGACCCACGGCGCAATGCCTTTCCGAAAATAAGACGGCAGCTTCGAAAGTAATTTGAAGCGCGTAATTTGAAGCGCGGCCGGGCCAGCACGAGCGTGCGGCGTTTCGCATAGCGTGTCGATTCTTCCGGGGTGACGGTTATCGCCGAGCGCTCGCCTGTTCTCATAACGATCGATTGCTTTTGTTCGACATAACTCACGAGACAACCCACGAGGGACATCGCCAACATGAACGTCAATCCAAGCTCGTCCACCCCCGGTAACAACCCCGACATACCGCCGCTCGGCGACGTTGCAGCGGAACCTCCACCGCCGGCCGCCTCGCCGCGGCAAGTGCCTCCGGGCATGCCGGGGCCCGCCGAAAGGCGCAAAGCGGGTCCAGCAGAAGGCTCCGCCGCCGACCGTCCGCGCCAGCCGCCTCCCGCCTCGTCAAGCCAGGGCGCGCAGGCGACGCGGCCGGTGATCACGGACAAATGGCCCTACGGCCAGGCGCTCATGGGGAGCTATCTGAAAGCGGGCAACTCAGACGCGCTGCTTCGTGACCCGACTCTGAAAACCAGCGGCCGCGCGCTGCCGCCACTCACGCCGCAGGCCATCGGCTGCGATTTCAGCGAGCCGGTCGGCCAATGGCCGCGGGCCGACCGCGAGAAGCTCGCGCCCGCCGTCACGAAGAATCTGAACTTGCTGGGCACGCTGGGAGAAGGGCGGGAGCGCAACCAGCTGCATATGGAAATCACGACGATGTGGCTCGCGTTGTGCGAGGCCGAAAAAGGCGACGTGCTCAACTCGCTGGGCACGGAGCAGGCGGCATTGCTCGGCGACACCACGCGCGCGGCGTCCCAGGATCTGCCGCGCACGCCGGTGCGCGACTGGCTCGACCACATGGCCGTCAACATGAAGCCGGAGCAAGCCGCGCGTCTGCTCGGCTCGTGCACGCCCGAAGCGGAGCAGGCGCTGACGGCGCCGATGCAAGTCGTCGACGCGGAGCCTCGTCTGAAGGCGCTGCTCGATGATCGCTTCGCCGACGTGAGTGCGTCGATGCCGGTGGATCACCAGGTCGACTATCGGGGTTTCCTCGAACGGACCAACCGTGTGGTCGGCGAACTGCCCGAAGGCGAGAAGGACATCAGCATCGGTATCGTCGGCGGGGGGCCCGCGGGGATCATGGCGGCGGACCTGGCCAACCGGGCCGGCATCAAGAACATCGAGGTGCTCGAACAGGCGGACCAGATCGGCGGGCGGATCGCGGCGAAACACTGGGAGGGAATTTCGACGCCCTTTCATCCGGGCGGCATGCGTTTCCACCGGGATCGGAACAATGCGTACTGGGGTTTGGCCGAACACTACGGCCTCGAATTCGAGCCGTTTCCCAATCCGGGTTCGCCGGGCGTGCCGATCACCTATCTGCTCGGCGGCAAGGTGGCCACGGTCCAGCCCGGCCAGCAGGCCGACGATCCCGTCATGCGCAAGGTCGCGCACGACATCCAGCGCGCGATGATCGACCCCTTCTTCAAGCCGATCGACGAGGCGCGCAAGGCGGGCGACACGGCCGAGGTCCGCAGACTCTGGGACAAGGCGAAGAAGGATTTCGACAGCCACTCGTTCCGCTCCGGCGTGGACCAGTTGCTGGCCGAACAGGGCATCGAATGGAGCGAGGAGGAATGGCAAACGTTCGGTGCGGTCGGCATCGGCGTGGGCGGATACAAAGGCTATTCGGACATCGGCTTTCTCGAGGAAGCGCGCTTCGTCAGCGACGGCCGTCTGAAGGATCACGTGGGGCTGAAGGAGGGCGCCGATGCACCGCTTTACAAGCTCGTCGCGGACCGCGAGGGGCTGCCCGAAGGCGTGGGGTCGCTCGAGGACAAGCAGGTCATCAAGCTCAATACCGAAGTCACCGAGATCAGGAAGGTCGATGGCAAGTACCGCGTGTCGGTGCTCGACAAGACAACCGGCAAGACCGACGAAAAGGTGTACGACGAACTGCTCTTCTCCGGCAGTCCGCGTGAGGCGCTCCGGCTCGGTCTGCATGCGCCCGCACCAGGCACGGAGCCGATGTTGCCGGATGAATTCGTCGCAGCGCTGAAAAACGCCAACCTGGTGTCCGCCACCAAGGCGGGATTCGGGATCGCGGTCGGCAGTATCCGGGCCGACGAATTGCCGGCGAACATCCAGACGGACGAGTTCAATCAACAGGTCTACATGATGCTGCAGCCCGACGGTACGGGTGCGGTGTATTCCGAGTACGCGCAAGGAAAGAACGCGGACAAGGCGGTGGGGATGACCGTCGACGATCGGCGAGACGGATTCATCAAGCTGTTGCGCAGCGTCGCGTCACGCGAGCCGGATAATCCCGAGTACCAGAAGATCGGCAAGCTCGCCGATCTCGTGGAAGCGAATCGCGACCGCTTCTTCTACACGAACTGGGCGGAAGAGCGGCATGTCTGGGCCGCCTTCAAGATGGACGCACCGGGCGACCTGGAAAACAGCCGCCGGCTCTATGGCTTCCTCACGGAACGGCACGACGACGGCGTGATTCCGATGGGCGAAAAGCTCACCTACGAGGGCGGGTTCGCGAGCGGCGCAATCGCATCGGCGATTCTCGCGACGCAGAAGCTCGTCGTGCGTCACGGCGGTACGTTGCCGGTGAATTCGCCGCTGCACCAGGAATTGCTGTAATCGCGCGTCACGCGCAAACTGTGAGTTGATTCGGATGCCGGGGCCCCGCGGTCCCGGCGTCGCGGCTTGAGAGAGCTTGAGAGAAGTACTTTCCCTATAAGCTGCCCAAATCTCTTGACATCGAGAATTTGGTTTCATAAATTCACCCCGAATCAGTCGCCATGATTTTCCGGCGACACCACGGCAACGTTGCCGTGCCACACATGGAAGGCTATGCAGCCCCCGAACTTGCGTCCAACGCTAGTGAGGGGGCTTTTTGTTTTGGGAGAAGAAAAGCGATGTTGCACGACCCCGCAAAACCTGAGCTTCAAAGTCTCGTGATCGCATGCGTGCAGATGGAGCCGCATGTCGGCGCGAAGCGCGATAACGTGGCACGAGCGATCCGGCACATCGAAACCGCCGCGAGAAACGGCGCATCGCTCGTGGTCTTGCCCGAGTTGGCCAACACCGGTTACGCCTTTGCGAATCGCGAGGAGGCTTTCGCGCTGGCGGAAGCGCTGCCCGATGGAGAAACCGCTCGCATCTTCGCCGACACGGCGCAGCGTCTCGGCATTCATCTCGTCACCGGTATCGCGGAACGGGCCGGCAAGCGTCTGTATAACTCGGCCCTCTTCACGGGTCCTTCGGGTTACATCGGCGTGTACCGCAAGCTGCATCTCTGGAATAACGAAAACCTGTTCTTCGAGGCGGGGGACCGCGGTGTGCCGGTGTTCGGCACGCCGCTCGGGCGCATCGCGATCGCGATCTGCTACGACGGATGGTTTCCCGAGACCTATCGGCTGGCGGCCATGCAAGGCGCGGACATTGTCTGCGTGCCGACGAACTGGGTGCCCATGCCGTCGCAGCCTGACGACCGCTCGGCGATGGCGGCGACGCTCACCATGGCCGCCGCGCACAGCAACGGCATTGCGATCGCCTGCGCGAACCGGATCGGCACCGAACGCGGTCAGCCGTTCATCGGCCAGAGCCTGATCGTCGGGGGCGACGGCTGGCCGGTGGCCGGGCCGGCCAGCGTCGATCGCGAGGAAATTCTGTACGCGGTGATCGACGTGAAGCGCACGCGCTCCGGGCGCACGCTCAACACGTTCAATCATGTGTTGCGCGATCGGCGCGCCGACGTGTACGGCCGGATGCTCGGCACCGCCCGGTCTTTCTGTCTCGCGTGAAAGACCGGCGCCCGCATGTACTTCCCGATTCACTCCATCCATTAAAGGAAACGCCATGAGACCGTTCGACAAACAGTTCCTCGTTGCCACGATCGCGGCGCTCGCCGGCGCCTGCGCCTGCATCAACGCGTTTGCCGCCGAGCCGATCAAGATCGGCGTCGCAGTCGGGTTGTCCGGCGCCAATAGCGTGGTCGCGCCCGCGGTGGTTCAGTCCTCGCAGCTTGCGGTCGACGAGATCAACGCATCCGGCGGCATCATGGGCCGCCCGATCCAGCTCGAAATCACAGACGACGCGTCCGGCGCGGTCGGCGCACAAAAAGCCTACGACACGTTGGTGTTCCAGAAGAACGTCGATGCCATCATTTCGATGGAGACCAGCGCCGCCCGCAATGCGGCCCTGCCGATCGTGGCGCGCGGCAAGAAGCCGCTCATCTATACGTCGTTTTACGAAGGCCGCTCGTGCAGCCCGTGGATGTACGTGAACGGTTGGGTGCCCGAGCAACAGGTCGCGCCGGTGGTCGACTACTTCGCCAAGAGCAAGAACGCCAAGACGTTCTATCTGGTGGGCAACGATTACGCGTTTGGCCGCGGCATGTTGCAGTTCACCAGGAAGTACATCGAGCAGCATGGCGGCAAGGTGATCGGCGAAGAGTATCTGCCCATCGACGGCACCGACTGGACGCCGGTGCTCTCCAAGATTCGCGCGGCGCATCCCGACGCGCTGATCAGCGCGACGGCCGGCGGCGCGCCCAACGTGGCGCTCGCCAAACAGTTGAAGGGTTCGGGGCTCGCCGTGCCGTACGGCAACCTGGCTATCGACGAAGGCACCGCGAGAAGCATGGGCGACGTCGCGACCGGCATCTACATGTCCGGCTCCTACTTGACGAGTATCGATACGTCGGGCAACAAGAAGTTTCTCGCGGCCATGGACAAGCGGTTCGGCAAGAACGTGAAGACGCCGAACGAGCTATCCGAGCCGCAATACGAAGCCTTCTTCCTCTACAAGGCGGCGGTCGAGAAAGCGGGCTCCACCGACTCGGGCAAGGTCATCAAGGCGCTCGATCAAGTGTCTTTCGACGGCCCGCGCGGTCAGGTCGAGATGAGCAAAAGCCGGCATACGCCCCTCGCGATGCGTTTGGGTCAGATTCAGGCAGACGGTTCGGTCAAGATCCTGCAAACTTTCCCGGACGTGGACCCCGGCGCTCAGTGCCCGAATATCAGGTAAGCACGATCAGACATGCAACATCCGCCGCTCGCGGGTTCCGACCGGCGCCAAGGCGGATGTGATGGGAGACGACAATGGTTCTGGTATTGGATGTTTTGACAACCGCGGCGGTGCTGTTCATCGTGACCGCCGGGTTGATGGTCATTTTCGGCGTGATGAAAATCGTCAACTTCGCTCACGGCGCGTTGCTCACGATGGGCGCGTACGCGAGCTTCGTAATCACGCAACTGAAGCTTGATCCGTGGATCGGCGTGCCGCTGGCGATCGTGATCGGCACGGCGGTCGGCATGCTGGTCGAGCTGGTGATCGTGCGGCCCCTCTACAAGCGGCCGCTCGACGCGATCCTCGCCACGTGGGGGCTCGGCATCGTCATCGGACAGATCATCGTGATGGCGTTCGGCCGCGAGGTCCAGTTCGTGGAAACACCGCTGAAAGGCGTCTTTTCCATCGCGGGGACCGAGTATTCCGCCTATCGCCTGTTGCTGATACCCGTTGCGCTCGGTCTATGCGCGCTCATGACGGCGCTGCTCACGGGCACCCGCTTCGGCGTCAAGACCCGTGCGGTGATCATGAACGAAGACCTGGCGCGCGGGCTCGGCATTCACTCGGGCCGTATCCGCTTCATCACGTTCAGTCTCGGCGCGGCCCTGGGCTCGCTCGCGGGCACGCTCATCACGCCGCTGTCGAGCGTCGATCCCGACATGGGGCTGCCGTGGCTGGTGAGCGCCTTCATGCTGGTGATGGTGTCCGGGCACTCGATGTTGAGCCTGCTGTTCACGTGCCTCGTGTTCGGCGCTTGCCAGGTGCTGGTCAGCACGTTCGTCAGTCCGGTGCTCGGTGGGCTGACCATCGCCGTGCTGGCGGCGCTCACGCTGCGTGCCCGTCCGAAGGGGTTCTCTCATGGCTAAAGTGAACGCATCGCTCAATCACGTCGGCGGTGATCCGGCACGGACCGGCAGGCCGGTGCGCGACCGGCGCAACGCGCAGGGCAGGGGACTCGTCGTGCTCGGCGGTATCGGCGTTCTGCTGATGGCCGCGGGTCCGTGGCTGTTCGGCTCTTATCTGCTGAACGTGCTGATTCAGGCATTCTTTTTCTCGATCGTCGCCGTGACGGTGGACATCCTGTGGGGATACACCGGCTATCTGACGTTCGGGCAATCGGCCTTCTTCGGTCTCGGCGCATATGCGGCGGGCCTCGTCTTCACGCACGGCGGCTTCTCCGCCGGTTATGTGGCGTTGGCGCTGGGCGCGGCCGTCGCGGTGAGCGCGGGCGTCGCCGCACTGCTTGGCTGGCTCTCGTTCTACCGGGGCGCGTCGCCATTCTTCGCGACGGTGATGTCGCTGGTCTTGCCGATCGTCCTCAGCCAACTGCTGCTCTCGGGTGGGGAATGGACGGGTTCGAGTTCGGGGCTGACCGGCTACCCGACCTTCGATCTTTCTCTGGAGGCCTGGTACTGGATCGCCGGGGCGGCGCTCGCGGTTGTCGCCCTTCTGGCCTGGCTATTCGTGCGCAGCGACGGCGGCCGCGTGCTCGCGGCCATTCGCGACAACGAATCGCGCTGTTCGTACCTCGGCATCAATACCTCTCGGGTCAAGATCGTTCTGCTGGTGGCGACCGCCGCCGTCGCGGGCCTTGCGGGCTTCGGCTATGGCTCGTTCAGCGGCGTGGTCGCGCCCGAGCTGACCGGCTTCGTGCTGGGTACGCAACTCATCATCTGGGTCGCGCTCGGCGGCCGGGGGACGCTGTGGGGGCCCGTAATCGGCGCGCTGCTGATCAACGTGGGGACGGCCTATCTCAGCGGCTTCATGCCCTTTGCGTGGCAACTGATACTCGGCGCCGCCTTCGTCGCGGTGATCGTCCTGCTGCCGCAAGGTCTCGTGCCGCTGCTTCTGAAACCGTTCCGTCATCTGGGCGGCAACGGCGCCGAACCGGAACTGGTCGAACGGGTGATGCGGGCGGAGCATGGGCGTGCGGCGGCATCTCCGCCCGCGCTGCAAATGGAGGGCGTCGCCCGGCATTTCGGCAATCTCAAGGTGCTGCAAGGCATCGACCTGAACGCCGACGCCGGCGAGCTGGTCGGCCTGATCGGTCCGAACGGCGCCGGCAAGACCACGCTGATGCGATGCATGAGCGACGGCGCGGAACGCTCCGCCGGTACGGTCGTGCTGTGCGGTCACGATATCCGGCAACTGCCGCCGGATCGCTGCGTGCATTTCGGCCTGGGCCGCAAGTTCCAGAACGCGAACATCTTCGAAACGCTCACGGTGGCCGAGTGCTTGCGAATCGCGGGGACGATCATCGAGCCGCCGTCGCTCTTCAGACAGTCGGCCACGCTCGCCTTGCCGCCGTATGCGCTGGAGGTGGTCCGCACCACCAGCCTCGACCGGAAGCTGAGCGCGGTGGCGAAGGATCTGTCGCACGGCGAACAGCAGGCACTGGAACTGGCGATGGTGCTCGCGCTCGAACCGCGGATCGTGCTGCTCGACGAACCGACAGCGGGGCTCACCAAAACCGAGCGCACGCAGATCGGCAACGTGCTGGCCGCGCTGGCTCACCAGTATCGGCTCTGCTGCCTGCTGGTCGAGCACGATCTGGATTTCGTCGCGGAGATCGCGACCCGCATCGTGGTTCTGCATCAAGGGCAGATCGTGATGCAAGGCAACTTCGACGAAGTGGTCAATTCGGAACTGGTCAGGACGATCTATGCCGGAACCGCGCAAGCCGACGCGCCCGGCGGCGCCGCTACCTATCAGGAGGCCTCGTGAGCCAGATCGCATTGAATCTGCAGGACGTCACGAGCGGATACAAGGCCTCGGTCGTGCTGCGCAAGCTGTCGTTGAGCGTCGCCAACAGCGAGGCCGTCGCCTTGCTCGGCAAGAACGGCATGGGCAAGACCACGCTGCTCAAGACGATCATGGGTTATCTGCCGAAGAAGAGCGGCGCGGTGCATGTGCATGGGCAAGACATCACGCGCCTGCCGCCGCATCGCATCGCGCGCGCGGGCATTGCCTACGCGCCGCAGGAACATGCGTTGTTCCAGGATCTCAGCATCCGCGACAACCTGCGCCTGGGGCTTGCCAAAGTGTCGGTGTTCGACGAACGCTTCGCCGAGATCGAGCCCGTTTTTCCGGTGTTCAAGAGCCGTCTGAGCCAGTATGCCGGCACGCTGTCAGGCGGCGAGCAGAAGATGCTGCTGGTGGCGAGGGCGCTGATGATGCGTCCGTCGATCATCCTGCTCGATGAAATCACCGAGGGCTTGCAACCGTCGGTGATCGACCGGCTGGCCGACGCGCTGCTATGGGAGCGCAACCGTCACGGCACCACGCTTTTGCTGATCGAGCAGAACGTTCCGTTCGCGTTGAAGGTGGCCGACCGGTACGCCGTGCTCAAGCAGGGCGAGATCATCGACCACGGCGACGCCAAGGACGAAACCGCGGCGGCGTCGATCTTCGAACACTTGCGCGTGTGATCTTCACGATACTCGGGGCATGATGACAGCACATTCGTTTTATCGGCCGCTCTCGGGCGTGGACCTGCTGGAGCGCACGGCGAACGACCCGCGCGAGCGCGGCCTCGTCATGCTCGAAGCGTTCGCGCGCATCGAGAAAGCCGAGCCGGCCGTCAGAGCGATGACGGCCGTCGGTCGCCGCGAGCACGCGGTGGCGGCGGCGGTCGCGGCGAAAGGGCCGCTTGCGGGCATGCCGGTTGCGGTCAAGGACATCTTCGACACCGCCGACTTCGTCACCCGGTACGGCTCGCCGATCTACGAAGGTCATCAGCCGAAGTCCGACGCCGCGATCGTCACGCTGTTGCGGCGCAACGGCGCGGTCATCGTGGGCAAGACCGTCACGAGCGAGTTCGCCTATATGGCGCCCACCGTGACGCGCAATCCGTGCGACCTCGAACGCACTGCGGGCGGATCGTCATCCGGCTCGGCGGCGGCGGTGGCGGCCGGCATCGTGCCGTTCGCGATCGGCTCGCAGACCGGCGGCTCGACGATCAGGCCCGCGTCGTTTTGCGGCATTGCCGGCTTCAAGCCTACGTTCGGCATGTTGCCTACCGTGGGGATGAAGTGCTTCTCGTGGTCGTTCGATACGGTGGGTCTGTTCGCCGCCGGCGTGCGCGACGTGGCTTACCTGGCGCAGGTGTTGTCCGGCCGGCCGCTCGCCGTGGACGATAGCCGCGCCGGCCCGGTGTTCGGCGTCCCGCTGAGCTACCCTTGGACCGAGCCGTCGGCGAATGCCTGCGCCGTGCTCGACACCGCCGTGCGGGCAATCGAAGCGGCGGGCGGGCGCGTGCGCCAGATGCGCTTCGGCGCGTGGATGACCGAGCTGATCGCGGCGCACGATACGATCCAGCGTTACGAAGCGTGGCAGGCGCTCGGCTTCGAGTACGATTACCATCGCGCCGATCTGTCGCCGATGCTCGCCGGTTTTCTCGACCGCGCGGCGGCGGTCGATGTGGCTTCTTACGCCGAGGCGTGTGTCTTGATGGAGCAGGGAAAGGAGCGGCTTGCCGAACTGTTCGACGGCGTCACCGCCTTGCTGACGCCGAGCGCGCCCGACGAAGCGCTCGACGGGCTCGGATCGACGGGCGACCCCGCGTTCAATCGCAACTGGACGCTGCTCGGGTGCCCTTGCGTGAACGTGCCGGGGCTGCGGGGCGAGCGAGGCGGTCCGATCGGCGTGCAGGTGATCTGCCGGCCGTGGGACGATCGCGCATGCCTGCAGGCCGCCGCGTTCGTCGAGCATGCGATAGCCGCCACGGCGGCACGTGATCCGGCGGCGCGGTGAATGACTTAACGATGCAAGGAGAACATCGAATGGAGGCGAAGCAACAGCCGGCGAGAGCGCTGCCCGCGGACGCCGGATGGCGTATCGGCGTGCTGTACTCCCGTAGCGGCGTGACCGCGGCGACGGAGTCGGAACACTTTTTCGGCACCGCCCTCGCGATCGAGGAAGTCAACGCGGCGGGCGGCGTCGACGGGCGCATGCTCGACCCGGTTGTCTACGATCCGAAAAGCGATCCCGACGAATATCGCCGGCTCGCCTCGCGCATGCTGCAGGAAGACGACGTGACGGTGATCTTCGGCTGTTCCACATCGTCGAGCCGCAAGGCGGTGCTGCCGGTGATCGAGCGCAACAACGCGCTGCTCTGGTATTGCTCGATTTACGAAGGATTCGAGTATTCGCCCAACGTGATCTACACCGGGGCCGTGCCTAACCAGAACAGCATGCAGCTCGCCGCGTATTTGCTGCGCAATCACGGCCGCCGTTTTTTCCTCGTGGGCGCCGACTACATTTACCCGCGCGAATCGAACCGCATCATGCGCGACATGGTCGAGCAGCATGGCGGCGAAATCGTAGAGGAAGTCTATCTGCCGAGCGACGCGGACCCCGCGGCGCTGGAGGAGGTGGTGCGGCAGATCCGGGCCGTCGAGCCCGACGTGGTGTTTTCCACGTTGATCGGCCGCGGCGCGCGCGCCTTTTATCGTCTGTATCGCGAACATGGCATCGACCCCGCGCGCGTGCCGATCGCCAGCTTGACGATGACCGAGGGCGAAACGCGAATGATCGGCCCTGAACTGTGCGCGAGCCACATCATTTCCGCTAGCTATGTGAACACGCTGAACCTCGCGGGCAACCAGCGCTTCCTGAAGTCGTGGCGCGCGCGCTTCGGTGACCAGCCCGCCAGCATGTGGTCGGAGATGGCGTACAACCAGGTGCATCTCTTTGCGCTGGCTTTGGCCCGCACCCGAAGCCTCGATACGGCCAAGCTGGTGGAAGCCGTGCATGACGTCGAATTCGATTCGCCGGAGGGCATGCTGAGAATCGACCGGGCCAACAATCACGCGATCCTGACGCCGCGCATCGCCGTCTGCCGACCGGACGGCGCGTTCGACATCGTGTGGGAGGGCCGTGCTCCGATCAAGCCCGATCCTTATCTCACGTCGTATGGTTTTTCGGAATTCTGGCTCGACGGAGAACCGGCATGAACACGGGCGCCCGCCGGCTCTTCGACGATCTGCGCACGCTACGCGTCGTGGTGATCCATCCGCCCGGCGACGACCGCAACGTGCTGGTCGAACAGTTGCGCCGGATCGGTTGCCTGATCCACGCGCTTTGGCCGTTACCTTCGCAGTTGCCCGCGGATGCCGACGTGATTTTCTTTCTCGTCGGTCCGGAAACGCGCAGCGCGGGAAACTGGAGCGCCGCCGATACGCAAGCCACCTTGATCGCATTGTCCGATTACGAGAATCCGACCGCGTTGAAGATGCTGCTGGATACGCAGGCGCACGGCGTGATAACGAAGCCCTACCGCTCCACCGGGATTCTGAGCACGCTCGTCCTCGCGCGCGCCTCGTCGGGCTATCAGCAGCGGCTGCACCACAAGATCGGCAAGCTCGAGGAAGCCATCAAGGCGCGGCGTCATATCGAGCGGGCGATTCGCATCCTCATCGAAGCCCACCGGTTGAGCGAAAACGAAGCGTATGAACACATGCGCTCGCGCGCCACGGAACTTCGGGTCACGGTGGGCGAGATCGCCACGATCGTGATCGATGCGCATGAGGCCATGGACAAGCTGGGGCTTGGCAAAAGAGCGAGGCCTTCGGATCAGTAGAGGGGCGGTTTGGTAATTGCTGGCCGCGTCGGGACGGCGGCTGACTCGGCGGTTCTAACGACCAACGCGGCGCGTAACTCGCACTCAAGCCACCGGCGTGGCACGTAGCTCGTCGCGCAACACGGCCCACCAACGCGGCACGTGACTCGTCGCGCAACACGGCCCACCAACGCGGCACGTGACTCGTCGCGCAACTCAACTCACCGACACGGCACGTAGATCGTCGCGCAATTCAACTCACCAACGCGGCACATAGATCGTCGCGCAACCCAACTCACCGGCGCGGCACGTAGCTCGTCCCGCAACTCAACCCACCGACGCGGTACACGACTCGGCGCACCCACGCGGCCCGCAACCCAACCCACAACGCGGCCGCACGCGACCCCGACCCCCCGCTTGCGGCCGTCCGTTGCGAACATTCCGCCGATGCGCATCGACTACGAATTTCCAGCAAGCCGGCCGTCGACCCCGCTGCCATAATTCCCCTTCACGCCTCGCGCGGATCGCGGCGCCGTCGAACGCCGCGCGCGCCGGCACTTTCGTTCAGCAACGCACATCGGCGCACAGAGGGGCGCGATGTCGGAGGAGCGCGAAGATGGTCAGATCGGGAAAAGCTCACGCGTGGGTCGAGTCGCCGCCGCAGGCATCGCGCTTCAAGCGTGCGCGCTCGGCTCGGGCAACGGACGCGGACCTGCCGCCGGCTTCGCGCGAAGGCGGCAACGCATGCCTCGACAGTCCGGGCGCCTGCCTCGCCGACACCCGGCTCGCCCTCGATCTCGCCGGCGCGGGTCATCCACAGGAGCGTCTGCGAATGGCGAGCGCGATGTGGAACGTCATCGGCTTCACGTCGTTTGCCAACGGCTTCGTTCAGTTCGAGGGCGACGCCGCGGCGCGCTGGTCCTCCAAATGGGTGGACGTGCCGGCGCATCCGGGCAGCGCGTATTTTCGCGCCGGCTATCACCACCACGATCCACGACTACGCGTGGCATTGCGCCACAACGCGCCGCTTGTCTGGGACAGCCGCTGGCTCGCGCAGGCGTGGTCGCGCAACGGTTCACCCAAAGAATTGCACGGTCTCTTCGACGAACTCGCGCGCGAGCAGGTCGGCAGCGGCGTGATGTTCGCGTTCACCACCGGCGCGCGGGACGTGCGGGCGATCGTCAGCCTCGGCGCGGGACGCAGCCGCTCCGACTGGATCAGCGACGTGGTGCTCGCGCAGGCGCTCACGGTCGGTCTCTCGCTGCACCGCGCGCGGCCCGGCGATCCGGCCGCGCTGTCCGATACGGAGACGCGCATCCTGATGGGCGTCGCGAGCGGCCTCGGCAATCGGGAGATCGCGCTGCGGCTGCGCACGAACGAACACCGGGTCGACTATCACCTGCGTGCGCTGCGCCGGAAATACCGCGCGACGACTCGCGCCGAACTGGCGTTCATCGCCGGCAGCATGGGTTTGCGCTAGAGGGGCGAAGGCGGGCCGCCGCTCATGTTCGGCGCGTCGGCGCGTCACTCGCCTGGCGGTTCAGGATGCCGCCCGCGACGTAGGCAAGCTGGGTGCGGTTTCGCGCGTGATAGCGCGCCTGCAACTCGCGAACATGTTGCGCTACGCAGCGCGGGGCGAGCGTCAGAGCGGCGGCGATCTCGCGATCGTTTTTGCCGTGGCCGACATCGCGCAGCACCGCGCGCTGGATTTCGCTGAGATCGTTCGCGTGATAGCGCGGCAGCAGCCGGCTCGCGTAGGCGTCGACGAGGGTATGGACGCCGACCGCCAACGCATAGGCGGCGCCGATGGCGGTCCCGGCGTTCGAGTCTTTCCAGGCGTCGGCAGGCTGCGCGCCCGACAAGGCGACGACGCATCGCTCGAACCGGTTGGCAGTGACGATGCCGAGGCACACGCCGCTGCGCAGACCCGCGTCGAGTGCGGCATCCGCGAAGCGCCTTGTCGCCGCTGCGTTGCGCGTGGTGGTCGCGGCTTCGGCGAGCCGTTTCATGTCCCACGTGAACGGCCACTCGACGTGGCAAGCGGTCGCCATGCGTGGATCGACCGCGAAAAAATTCTCGCGGCAGTAGCGGCTTGCCCAGCCGGTGGGCGAATAGCTCTCCAGCCACGCGGCTTGCGTGACCTGCTCGCCGATGCGCAGCATTCGCACATAGCACAGCGAGTCGAACCCGGCGCGCGCGAGCGCCGCGTCCATCAATGCGCGCCGCGTCGCGCCATCGGCCGCGGTGGCGAGTTCGTGCGGGAGCGAAGCGAGCGTCGCGCCCGGCGCGGCGAAGGCGGTGGACGCCGCGGTTTCCGGATCGACCACGACGTCGTCGATGTCGAAAAGCGTGGGCGTGATCGCGTTGCCCGCGGCTGCATCGCGCTCCATGTTCTGATTCATGCGATGACCTCGTCGGATGGCCGTCGATGTGCGCCGGCCAGGCGCCCGTTCTTGCATGGGAAGTGATGGCCTGCGTCGCGTGCTGCTCGCGGCGTGTCGTGCGCCGGCGTGATGATCCGCGCGGGTAGCCGGCGACGCGTTTCGCGCGAGCGTGGCGATGGAATCATACGCACGATGACGCGGCCCGTGAACGTGCCGTCGAGTCCTGCTTCGCATTGGAGGCACACGTGTTCGCGTGCGCCGTTTCTTGTTGCGCGGCTTCGCGCATCATGCGAGACCAGAACGACTCGCATGCCCGCTATCCCGCATGATCCGGCCTATCATCGTGGCGCCTTTTCATCACCTGTCCCGGCACGAACAACGTGGCGGCTCGTATCGCACGCGCATGCGCTGCGTCGCGCGCCTGCGGGCGTGCGTGATCGCCGCGCTCGTCTGCGGATCGGGCGCGGCGCTGCCGGCCCGCGCGAACTGTTTCGACGATGCCGCCGCGTATCAGCACGTCAACCCGCTGATCCTGCGCGCGATCGCGTGGCAGGAGTCGCGCAACCAGCCCGGCGCGACCCATCTGAACGCGAACGGCTCGACCGACTACGGCGTGATGCAGATCAATTCGATCCACCTCGCCACGCTGTCGCGCTACGGCATCGCGCGCGATGCGTTGATGTCGCCGTGCAAGAACATTTACATCGCGGCGTGGCAGTTGCGGCGGCAGATCGTGAAGTACGGCAATACCTGGGCCGCGGTGGGCGCCTATCACTCGGCCACGCCCGCGCTGCGCGACGGCTACGCGAGGCAGATCGCCGCGATCCTGCGCCGCTGGAACATGCTGCCCGACGAACGGGCTGCGTCCGCGGGCATCGAAGGGGTGTCCGCGACGCCGCGCGACATGCGCGCTGCTCAGACGGGTGTGAAGCAGAGCGTGCGCGGCGACGAGCGGGCCGCGTCCGCGGGTATCGAGCGGGTGTCCGCGACGTCGCGCGGCACGCCCTCTGCTCAGGCAGGTATGAAGCAGAGCATGCGCGGCGACGAGCGGGCCGCGTCCGCGGGCATCGAACGGGTGTCCGCGACCTCGCGTGACATGCCCTCTGCTCAGGTGGGCACGAAGCAAACCCGGCGCGCCGACGGCGGCGTGATGCGCCCGGCGTGCGGACGCGGCGAATGACGCGAAATGCGGGCAGCTTCGCCCGAACCGTGCGCGCCTGGCGCTAGAGCGTTAGCCCGTCAACGCATTAGGGCGTCAAGCAGCCGCGGTCCGCCGCACACGGGAGCGGGTGTCCGCGACGTCGCGTGACATGCCCGCTGCTCAGGTGGGCACGAAGCAAACCCGGCACGCCGACGGCGGCGTGATGCGCCCGGCGTGCGGACGCGGCGAATGACGCGAAATGCGGGCAGCTTCGCCCGAACCGCGCGCGCCAGGCGCTAGAGCGTTAGCCTGTCAACCCATTCAGGCGTCAAGGCAGCCGCAGCGCGGTCCGCAACACACGGGCCGCGTCGCGATGCGCGAGCGCCGCTTCGGGGATCATCCCGCCCATCGAAAAGAAGCCGTGAATCATGCCGGGGTAATACACGACCTCCGCCCGGTTGCCATGCAGCTCGAGCTTTTCCGCGTAGCGCGCGTGCTCGTCCTGCAGCGGGTCGTACTGCGCCGACACGATCCACGCCGGCGCGAGACCGCGCCAGTCCGCCGGCGCCTCGCGATCGCCGTCGAGCGGTGCGAAGCGCCAGTCGCGGCGATCATCGGCGCTCGCGAGATAGTGGCTCTGAATCCAGCGGATCACATCGAGCGACAGAAAATAGCCGTCGCCGTAAAGGCGATGCGCCGCGGTGTCCATGCCGCCCGAGACCGCCGGGTAGATCAGCAGTTGCAGCGCGAGCGGGATGCCGGCATCGCGCGCGCTGAATGCGCAAACGGTGGCGAGCGTGGCGCCGGAACTCTCGCCGCCGACGGCGAGCCGCGTGGCGTCGATCGCGAGCGATGCAGCCTGCCGATGCAGCCAGCGCAGTGCGTCGATCGCGTCGTTGACCGCATAGGGAAAGCGGTACTCGGGCGCCAGCCGATAGCCGACCGACACCACCGCGCAACCGGTGTCGGCGGCGAGCGTGCGGCACAACGCATCCGAGGCCGCGACGCTGCCGACCACATAGCCGCCCGAATGGAAGAACAGCAGCGCCGGCTGCGGATCGGCCCAGCACGCGGGCGCGGGATAGTAGACGCGCGCGTCGAGCGACGCGTGGTCACGCGTGTCGATCGTCAGGTCCTCGATCGCCGCGAGCGGACGCGGCGCCACGTCGCCGAGCGGCGTGTAGTAGTCGAACCGTTGGCGCGCATCGCGCAGCTCGATGGCGTCGATGTTTTGCGCGCCGGCGCTCATGCGCCGCGCGAGGAACTGCTGCACGCTGGGGGCAAGCGACATGGCGATGTGAATAGCGTTGGCCGGATTTCAGCGTAGCGGGCGGCAAACGCGCGGGATCGCCGCCCGCGAAATCGCATGCGATTTCGCGAACCGGCAAGCATCGGCATCAGATGCGGACGATGCGCGGGTTCATGGCGGCGTCCGGGTGAGGCTCATGCGCGTGGTAGCGGATCGTCGCCGTGATCGTCATCGTGATTGGCGCGCGGCGGGCTGGCGGGAGCGGCTTCGATCGCGAGCCTTTCCACAGGTGGAGCGGGCCGTGGCGGCTGGTCGAGACGTTCCGCATACTCCACGAGTGGTGGCGGTATCCGCGCCGGCGGGACCGGCGGGGAACCTCGCATTGGCATCGATTGGGAAGTCCCCCAGGACTGCTGGGAAGGCGGTTGCGGCATGCCATACGGTGACTGCGCGGGCGGCTGCGGTTGTGGCCGCAGCCACGGAGCGGAGGCACCCCAGGACGCTTGGGCCGGCGGCTGCGGAGGGGCATACGGCGGCTGCGGCTGTGGCTGCCGCCACGAAGCGGGCGTACCCGAGGGCGGTTGGGCTGGTGGCTGCGGAGGAGCATACGGCGGCTGCGGCTGTGGCTGCTGCCACGAAGCGGGCGTGCCCGAGGGCTGTTGGGCTGGCGGTTGCGGAGGGGCATTCGGCGGCTGCGCGGGCGGCTGTGGCTGCCGCCACGAAGCGGGCGTGCCCGAGGGCGGTTGGGCTGGCGGTTGCGGAGGGGCATACGGCGGCTGCGCGGGCGGCTGTGGCTGCCGCCACGAAGCGGATGTGCCCGAGGACGGCTGGGCTGGTGGTTGCTGTGCGCCATACGGCGGCTGCGCCTGCGGCCACGAAGCGGGCGCACCCGCGGGCGCTTGCGCCGGCGGCTGCTGCTGTGGCTGTGGCTGTGGCTGTGGCTGTGGCTGTGGCTGTGGCTGTGGCTGTGGCTGTGGCTGTGGCTGTGGCTGTGGCTGTGGCTGTGGCTGTGGCTGTGGCTGTGGCGCACCATACGGCGGTTGCGCCTGCTGCGGCTGTTGCCATCCACCGGATTGCCATCCCTGCTGTTGCTGCGCGCCATTAGGGGGCGGTGGCCACTGGCCGTACCCCCCGTATCGCGGACCATAGGCGTTGGCATCACTGCGTTGCGCCATCGACTTGTGCTGCTTCCAGTAACCCCATGCGCCGAGGCCCATGATGCCGATCATCGCCAACGAGCCCATGCCACCGCTCGCTAGTCCGAATGACAGCAATGAAACGCCAACAAATCCGGCGACCGCGGCGAGAGGCCGATAGCTCCGTCGCCCGGATTGCGGTTGAACCATGGCCGAGTATTGCTGCGCGTAAGGGCCCGACTGCCAGGGACCCGACGCGTTACCGCCGTACTGCGCGCCTGGATAGCCGGAGTTCTGACCATCTGCCGCGCCGGCGTTCCACGGACCCGCACCGGGACCACCGGGAGGCGGCGCGCCACCCACACCGTATTGCGGCGCACCGGCGCTGCCCGGAGGCGGAGCACCCGCTGCCCCCGCTGCGCCCCCCGGATGCGGCGCACCGCCCATGCCGGGCTGCTGCGCGCCCATACCGCCCGGAGGCGGGACGCCCGCGCCACCGGGAGGATGCGGCGGCCCCCACTGGGCCTGTTGCCCCGCGCCTGTGGCGCGAGCGCGTATCGCGCCCAAAAGACTGTCCAACCGCGCACCCGCCGACGGCCGGGGCTGGGCGCCGCCCGGCTGCGCGCCCGGATTATGCGGACCATAGGGTCCATGTGGACCATGCGGAGCCTGAGGTCCCTGCGGCCCTTGAGGCATCTGAGGCCCTTGCGATCCCTGCGACCAATAAGGCCCGCGTGCTTGCGAACCGTCGCCGACTGGAGTGGACATGATTTCTCCCGCGCCGCCAGAGCGGCTCAATCTGGCGATTGTGGCGAGCGGCGCACGGCGTCGTGTCGACGATGCGAACCCCGCGCCGGTCGAGCGAACCGCGCGGCCCGCGAAAGTGCGCCGGCCAATGAGCGGCGCTTACCGGTTCAGTGCTTCGAGCACGCAGAACGGCAAGCCCTCGGTCACGAAGCGCCCCGGCCAACGACCGACTCCCACGGATCCAACGCTCCGAGCACGCAGAACGGCACCCTCGGTCACGAAGCGCGTCGGTCAAGGACCGCCGCCCACTGATCCAACGCTTCGAGCACGCTGAACGGCACCCCCTCGATGACGAAGCGCGCCGGCCAACGCCCAACTCCTACCGGTCCAGCGCTTCAAGCACACTGAACGCCACACCTTGGGTGACGAAGCGCCCCAGCCAACGCCCAACTCCTACCGGTCCAACGCTTCAAGCACGCTGAACGCCACACCTTGGATGACGAAGCGCCCCGGCGAACGCCCAATTCCTACCGGTCCAGCGCTTCAAGCACACTAAACGGCACCCCCTCCGTGACGATCTCGCGATCGCCGACCGCGCCCATGCGCGTGGTGAGTTGCAGCACCACGTTCGGCCCGAAGCTGCGGGCATTGGCGTTGCGCTCCTTCACCTTCAGTTCGATGGGCATCCATGACGCCGGGTCGTCGAGAATCCTGGCATTGGCCGCGTCGATGCGCTCCTTCAGTTGCGGATCGTCGCCCGACTGTTCGAGCGTCGCCGTGTTGGCGTCGAGCCGCAGCGCGGCGTGCCGGCGCAGCCGGTAGCGCCGCACATAGGTCAGGTTCGCTCGCTGGTTCCGGCGCACGGCCGCCAGATGCGTGTCGATGCGTTGCGCGGCCAGCACTTCCGGCGCGGGCTCGGGCCGCGCATGACGGCCGCGCGATGGCGGTCCTTCCTTGCGGCGTCGCGCGATGATCGGCGCCGCGAACAGCGCGACCAGCTCGGCGCGCGCCTCGTCGACGGCGCGGGTGTACGTGCGGGCGTCGAGATATTCGACGTCGAGGATGCAGCCGCGATGACTGAGCCTGCCGTCCTCGCGCACCAGCAGCCGTTTGGCCGAGCGGTTGCGTTCGCGCAGCGTCATCGTCGCGGCCGGCGCGTCGATCGAGAACAGCCCGACCGAGCGTCGGCCGTCCGCGCCCACTGGATGCGAAAAGCCCGGCGCGATGGCCCCGCGCACCTGCCATTGGCTGCCGAGCCCGACCCGATGTTCGTCGATCCGCACGCGGCCGCTGCGCTCCACGATATCGGCCTTCTGGCGCGAGCGTTCCCAGCCGCCGCCCGCCGACGGACCGGCGCGCGCCGATAGATGCCGCACGCTTTTGCCCGTGTGCGGATCGCGCGCGGCTTCGCCGCCGAGGCTCGCCACCTTGACCGTTGCGTTCACGTCGAGCGTGGCGCCGCGGCGCCGGTTGCTCGCGTGGCCGTCGGTCCAGCTAAGCGATACGTCGGGGTCGTCCCAGTAGCGCTGTGCGAGGCGGTTCCACACGCCGGCCGGTCCGTCGTCGTGCGCGCCGGCCGCTTCGTCGAACAGATGCCCGACCAGCGCCGCGAGTTTCGCGCGCATCGCATCGTCGTCGTAACCGGTCCCGTCCGGCCGCAGCCGGCGCGCCACCCTGAGCGACACGCCGCGCGGCTCCGACAACTCGCGCGCATGCAGGATCACGTTCGTGACGAGGCCCGCGCGCACGGTGGTCAGCGCCGTCTCGACGTCATAGCCGACCAGCAGGCCGGCGCCGACGTGATGCATGCTCGACTTCGACGTGCCCACGAACAGCGACACGCAGTGCGTCGAACGGCTCACCTCGACGACCGCCTCGCGGGTACGCGACGCGCGCAGGTCCACGCGCGGCGACACCGGCACCGCGTGCCCTTTCAGCAGCGTCTCCACCGTCACGTTCAAGCCGCGCGTGCTGAGCCCCTGGCGGCCGCCGTCCGTGAGCCGCAGACGCTGCCCCGACTGCAGATTGCTCACCACGTCGAGCAGCGTCTCGCGAACGTCGTCGACGTTGTCCGCCGGTCTCGACGCGCCGTCGTGCTGGACGAGCGCGCGCAGTTCGTCGACCGTGTTCCAGAACGGCGCGTCGTGCGGCACATGGGCGACCTTGCCCCACACCGCGAGCCGCTCGACGGTGAACGGCCGTTTGGCGATCGTCCGGAATGGTTTGGTCCTGGCGAGTTCCTGCGGCGTCATCTCGAGCCAGTGCGCGGTGGTCGCGCGCACGCGGGCACGGATGCGGCGCGGCACCTTGACGCCGGCGGCAGGCGAGGGCGGCGACGCCGTGGGATCGGGCAACCGCGTCGCTTCATCCGCCATCTGGTGAGCCCGCTCGGCGATCGCGCGCAGCGTCGCGTCGCTGAGACGGCCGGGCGGAAAGCCGCCGCGCTCCAGCCACACATGCAGCGCCGCGAGTTCCGCCAGCGATGCCTCGGGCCGTGCGTGAGCGAGCGCCGCGCGCGGGTCCATCGCCGGATTGCGCTTGAGTTGCGCCAACGCCGCCTGCAGGGTGTCGCGCAGCTTCGCGCGCTCCTGCGCGATCGTCTTGCGCGGCACGCCCTGCGTGCCGAAGCGCAGCGCGGACAGCGGCGAGCCGTGCTTGCCGCGAAACATGCGCGGCAGCAGCGTCTTCCAGCGTTTTTCGCCGACTCGCGCAATGGTCTTGCCCGCGAACCGCCCGAGACGCTGCCTGGCCTGCGAGAGGTCGGTGTGCCGGCCGTCTTCGGTGAACGCTTGCCGCCACGCGAAGAGGGCGCCTTTCTGGTCGGGCGTCAACGCGTCGCGGCCGTGTTCGAGCAGGGTCGCGGCGGCGTCGAACGCGCGCTTCGCGAGCGCCGTGACGCCGGGCTCGTCCGCGGTGAGCGGCGGGTTCGCGACCAGCCCCGCGCGCGCGGCGACGGCGCCTGGCGCGCCATCGGGCCTGGCGTGGGGATCGGCGTGGCGGGCCGGATCGAGCGCCTCGCAGCTCGTCAGCAGCGCTTCGACGCCGAAGCGGTGCAGTTCGTCGTGGTGAGTCGGTGGAGTCTGGGGAGTCGCTGCGCGCAAGGCGTCGAGCACCTCGCGCCCGACACCGGAGCGCGCGAGCAGGCGCGCGGCGCGCCAGGCTTCGCACTCTGCCGGGCCATCCGAACGACGACGGCGCGGCGCCGTGAAGTCGAGCATGCCGATGCGTTGCAAAGCGATAGGCGCGGCGCGGAGATCCGTCACGCCGGCCAGCTTGAGCGCCTGCGCAAGCAACGCGCCGCGGGATGCCGCGAGCGCGTCGGGGTAGCCGCCGTCGGTCGCTTCGGGCGGGCGCGCATGCCGTCCGGATAGGACCGCCGCGGCGGCATGCTCGGCGGGCGACGTTTTCGAGCGGCACAAGTCGTGCAGCCGGGCGGCGAGTGCGTGGGCTTCGCCGGCGGGGTCCGGCGCGCCGTCCGTGAATTGCTGTTGCACGTAGGCGGTGAGATCGTCACGCGAGACGATCGCGTCGAGCGGCGTCGCGCGCCATGACGCGGCGGCTTCCCGCGCGGGCGGGTCGGCTGGTTGCCCGCATGTTTCGCTCGACGCGGACGGCGACACCGTTGCGGGCGCCGTCACGTGCGCGGCGGCCGCGAACGGGCTCGTTTCGCGTCGTGCATGTCGGCTCTTGCCCGCGGGCGGGAAACGGCTGTCGCCGTCCGCATGATGTTCCGGTCCGGACGAGCGTCCGTGAGTGCTGTGCTGAAACAGCGCGGTGCTGAACTCGACGCGGCGGGCGCCGGTCATCCGCGCCGGACGCGGCAACGCGGCGCGCAGCCAGCCGGACCATCCGCGCGGCGTCGGCTTGACCGTCTCGGCCGTGACCGGGGCGGGTGCGTCGGCTGCGGCCTCGCTCAGGTGCGGGACAGGCGAAACATCGATACGGCGATGACGGGACATGACGACGCGGTAGGAGGGAGCCGCGTTGCACTATCGTCTTCGAATGTGTCATGCCGTTTTGCGGGGTGCGGGGCGATCCGAATGTGTGCGCTGAAATGCGAAGCGCTGGGGCGAGCGCTCCGTCGCGGTGAGCGGGGTGAGGGGTTAGCCGGCCGGCAATTGTCACCTCCAGCCGCGCGTTCTCGCGTCAGATCGTTTCGAGACTCGTGTGCTCTTCGAGCCAGCGCATCGCCGGCGTGTCGGACGGCGGATGCAGCGGACGGGTCATCGCATAGAGGTAGCTGTCGGCGGCGATGAGCCCCAGATTCGGGCGGCATTCGTGGTTCGTCAGCTTCGCTTCGAGCGTGAAGCCGAGCCGCTCCATGCTGCTGTGCGCATCGCCGTCGACGGCGCAGTACGCGAAGACGCGCAGGAACGGCGGCTGCGCGATCAGCCACTTGAGCAGCTTGCGCAGCGCATACAGGCCGGCGCGCCGCCGCCGCGCGCCACCGCGCCGGCTGATGACGACGCCGAGTTCGACGCGCGGCGGATGCGGCCGCAGTTCGATGAGGCCAGTGAGACGGCCGCTGGCGCGGTCTTCGAGCACCCAGCGGATGAGCGTGCCGGTACGCCAGCCTTCCTGCGCTTCGTCGATGAACGCGAGGGTTTCGTCGAGTTGCGTGTGGCGCGCGAAACTCAGGTCGCGGGTCGTGGCGACGTCGCTCAGCATGTCGTCGAACAGGGCTTGCGCGTCGCGTGGCTCGGGCGGCCGCATCAGCAACTCGTCCGACTCGATCAGGCCGGGAAAGCGGAATGTCGACATGGGTCGCCTCCATGCATCGGATCGAGCCATTGTCAGCGCCGGCGGGCGTGCTGAGCGGATTGCCGCGAAGCGGCATGTGCTAATGCGAACGTGCGGGCTGGCGTTGCACGAACGCGGTCGAACGCGGTCGAGTGAGTCGAGTGAGGTCGAGTGAGTCGAGTGAGGCGAATGAGGCGAATGAGGCGAATGAGTCGAGTGTGGCGAATGAGGTCGAGTGAGCCGAATGAGGTCGAGTGCGGCCGGTGGCGCCGAGCGGGGCGCGCGACACGTGTCCCACCGATTCGCGTATCCCTCGAACCGTCCCGGCGTGCTTCGCATCACCTGTCGCGACTTCGTGCCGCGCTCGCCGCGTGCCGACGCACAACGCTAACGTGGTGACATCCGCGGCATGGGTTCGTTGCCGCGCCGAAATGATGGAGAGATGGAGAGTCCAATCGTGAGCACCCAAGCCATCGCCGCGCTGCCCGTAGGGAGTGTCGGCCGCGTCGACAGCACGAACGACAATGCGCGCACGGGCGCGGACAGTGCCGTCGTTCCGGTCACGCCGACCGCCGTCGCGCTGCGCTGCGAACTCGTCGCGTTGCGCGGCCTCGGCGCCGCACGCAAACCCGGCGCGTTCAGCACGGCAACGGACGGCGACAGACTGCCGGTGCCGATGTCGAAGAAATCGCTGATCAACCAGGCGGCCGTGAAAGCCGGCGATAACCTGTCGGATGACGCTCTGCGCGGTGTCCTGGTCACGCAGCGCCGCGTGCCATTGCCGGTGCCGTCTTCGGATGTGCAGCCGCAACTCGCGGGGCCGATGCTCGACCCCGGTCTCAACCCGGCCAACGCACTCGACCAGCACCAGCACCTCATGGCGCTGGCTAGCGTGATGCAACGTGCCGGCGAAACGATTCACGGTGCGACGCACTAACGATCCCTAACGCCGTCGACGCGTCCGGGCCTAGCCGGCCGTCGACCGCCGAGGGAATACAAGCACATCCATATATGGCCGCGGCATCTGATGATCGCGGCCATTCGCGTGGCCGCCTGCCCGGCCCGTCGACCGCCGAGGAATACAAGCACACCCACGGATGCCCGCGGCATCTGATGATCGCCGCACATCCGCATTGCCGCCCACACGGCCCAGCGACCGCCGACAAACACAAGCTCATCCACGCATGCCCGCGGCATCCGACAATGCGCGGCCATCCGCATTGCCGCGACATCTCATCACATCACCGTCATTCCCGCGCCCGCACCCGCAACCGCACGCATCATCCCTTCAAGCCCGCAGCCAAACAAATTCGCCGGCGACGATGCCTTCGAACATCTCATCCGTCGACTCGATGATGCTTTGCCGCCAGTACCGCCCATGCTCGGCATAGTGGGCGAGCAGATCGGCCAGCGTATTGCCGTCGACGTCATAGGTCATCGGCACGCGCAGCACCAGCACGATCCCACCCGTATCCGTATCGAGTCCGAGCTGCGCCTGGTCCTGCGCGTAGATCAGCAGATTCGCCTCCAGCATCAGCCGAAACACGACCAGCGTGCGGCCCGCCGTCACGGTGCCGTAGTGGAAGTTGGCGTACATGGCCTCCAGATCGTTCTCGAAGTATTCGAGCCGCACGTCGAAGCCTTCCACTTCGATCGAACGCGTGCGCAGCACATGCTCGGCGTCCGCGAGACCCACGGTCGCGCACAGGTCGCGGATCAGTTGCGCATAGCGTTCGGACGTGTCGTTGGTATCCAAGGGCGGGTGCGGGCAAAGGGAGGGGCGGCCGGCATGACCGGCGCGCGCGATGAAAACGGCCGGCGCGCGCGGTGCTCCGCGGGCCGGCCGGTAAGGCAGGATGAGCACACCCCGACGATGCCGAGGGTGTCGAACGCTGTCGAGCCGAAAGAACGCCCGTCAGTGTCCCGTACCGCTCTGGACCGCCTGGCCCATCCCTTTCACGACGTTCGCCAATGCGCCAGCCAGCGACAGTTGCAACGTCGCCTGGGCCGCGCCCAAGGCTCCGGCGCTCCCTTGTGCCGCCATCCCCTGCATGGCTCCGATTGTGCCTGCGACAGCCATAAGACCTCCTCACTCTCAGGTTGAAAATGCTGCTCTGCCTCGCGGCGCGGATGCCGCCTGACAGGGCTAGCCAGGTGCCGCGCGCGTCACGCCGCGCCGCGTTTGTCCGCGAGCTGCGCGACGATCCTGCTCGCTGCGAGCAGGCCACGGTACAGCTTCGCGAGATTGTTGCGATCCAGTTCGGTCGCGCCGTTCGTTTCGCCGACGTTCTTCGCCGTGGCCTCCAGCGCCTCGCGGATCGCGGCAAGCCGCGGACCGCCGTCGGGGTCCGCGAGCGTCTTCTGCAGATCGTTGAAATCGGTGGCGCACGCTTCGAGCGGCGCATACATGTTGGTCATCTCGGAACCTCACTTCGGTAATGGCAGATACGCCGTGGTCCTGGCCTGCGCCGGCGCGGGCGGCTCGGCGGCGATGTCTTCGACGGGTTGCATCACGCCGCGCGCCGCGCCCGTGGTGATGACGACGGGCGTGCCCGACGCCGCCGCGGCAGCGGCGGGCGTGTCGGTGGCGGCAGCGGCGGGTGTATCAGCGGCGGACATCTCCGTGGCCGGGGCCGACGCCGCCGCTTCAGGACCGGAGGCCGCGGCGGCCGCTTCCGGCGTCGTGTAGATATGCTTCACGCCATCGGGCGTTTCGGCGTAGCGCACATCGTCGGACGACATCACGAGCGAGAAGGCCGTCGGCAACGGCATGCCGTCCTCGGATTGCACGACGCGCACCCGCAGATCCTTGACGTTCTCGCCGAGATCGCGGCGCATGCGCGACAGCGCGCTCTCGACATCGCGCGGATTGGCGACCTTGCCTGAAATCTCGAACGCGCCGCGGCCCACATAGGCGACCTTCACGCCCGGCATGGCGAGCGAATCCTCCATGTTGCGCACGTCGTTCTGCGCGATGTCGTAGCGCCGTACGATGCCGGTCGACGAAATCCGCGTCAACAGCTTGCGCACTTGCGTGTCTTCCTCGGGCGTGGCCACCATTCCGGTGACGCTCACCGTCGAGCCGCGCGCCTGCGCGGTCAGTTCCTTCATATGCGCCGCGCGCAGCGCCACGTTCACACGCTGCGCGAGATCGCCGGCATCGTGCGGCAGGGCCGCGCGGCTCACCACAGTGGTCAGCAGCACGCAGCCGATCACGATCACGCCGCCCAGCATCGCGCAGGCGGAGACGATGCCGGTCATCTTGCGGCGCCGCGAGCGCTCGGCGGCGCGCCGCGTTTCGTCCGGCTTGACGAGCAGCGTCGACAGCAAATCGAGGTCGCTTGGCCAGGCCGCGTCGGTCGAGCCCACGCACAACACCGTGTCGCCGAACTGCATCGGCACGAACTCGATCAGGATGACCGTGCCCGGTTCCTCGTCGAGATCGGCCGGTTCGCCTTGCCGCGCGTTCGCCGCGTCGTCCGCCTCCACCGTGACCGGCGTCAGGCGGCGCGCGGTGACGATGCCGCCTTCGTCGAGGCCCAGCAGCACGTCGTCGCCGCGCCAGTCGGAGATGCGGATGTCGGCATCGTCGTCCGCGCCGATCCGGTGCGTGCCGATACCGAGGCGCAATTCCGCGCCGGCATGCGTGCCAGTCAGGATTCGCAGCAGCTTCGTCATGGAGCGCCTGTAGATCGAGAAGGGGCGGCGCGCGTGGGTGCGCCGATCGACACCTACTCTAGCGGTCCGACATGACGGGCAAGCACGCAATGCGAAGCGGGTACCAGGAATGCGAAACTGCGCGGCGTCACGGTTGGCCTCATGTCGGCGTCGGCGCGATGGGTCGCGCGCACCGGCAGCGACGCGTGCGGCACGATGGCCTCGCGCAATGTGAAGCGCGTAACGGGAATGCGAAACTGCGCGGCGTATCGTCAGCGCGATGGATCGACCGGCCGGCAGCGACGCGTGCGGCACGATGGCCTCGCGCAATGTGAAGCGCGTAACGGGAATGCGAAACTGCGCGGCGTATCGTCAGCGCGATTTGTCCGCCGCACCGGCCGCGACGGCCGCGCCGCGCTGAAGCGTGCGGAGGTTGAGCGCGCGCTCGCGCATCGCGGGCGTCGCCGGCCGGCTGTACATCAGCAGCAGCGGCAGCATCAGCAGGTTCAGACGCCCGACGCGTCCGGGTTCTCCTGGCGTCGCCACGGCAGCGGGCATCGTCTTCGGCGGCTGCGCCCGCGCCGAGCTGGCGTCGATCAGACGCTGACGCCACGCGCCCAGGTCGCCGTCGATGCCGCTAGCCCCCTCGCTCCCGCCCAACTGCCGCTGCACAGTAAGCAGATCGATGAAGCGCTCATGCACACGCGCATCGATCCGCGCTTCGGGATTGGCCGCAAGCTCGTCGCGCAACGCGAGCAGCGCGTCGCACCACAGCTTCGGCAATGTGTGCGACAGATCCGCATCGGGCGGCTGCGACGCGGCAAACGTCTGCAACACGCCGCGCCGGGGCAGCGGTACTTCGGTCTTGCCGCTGCTGCGTATGCCGATCTCGCCGCGCGACGATGCCGCGCCGCCGTGTCCGCTACCGTTGCCGTTACCGCTGCTGTCGCCGCCATCGTGCCCATGCTGTGACTGGCCGCCGCTTCCTCCGCCGCCGTCGCGCGTGATCCGCCCACTGCCTCCCGCGCCCGCGCCGCGCGCCGGTTCGCCCGCAGCCACGAGGGGCCGCGGCACCGCCATGCGCAGCTTGCGCGCGAGCAACGCGCGGCGCGCGCTCGCGCTGCGCGTGCGTGCATAGGCGAAGCGGGTCGTGCCGCGATACAGCGCGGCGAACTGCGCCCCGGCGCGTGTGCCCGCATCGTTGCGGACCTGTTCGCGCGCGAGTTCGGGCTGGTCCGCCGGCGCGGGAGACGGCGTGGAGATCCGCGTCATTGCGGCACCGCCGTGTGCATGATTTCGTTGGCGAAGTGCAGGATGGCGGCCGCCGAGAAGGGCGCCGCGATCACGATCGCGATCGTCACGGCGATCAGTTTCACGCCATGCGACAGCGTCTGATCCTGCATCGACGTGATCGCCTGCAGAAACGACACGGCCAAGCCCACCAGCGCCGCGACGATCACGATCGGCAGCGACACGTACATGCACAGCAGCATGCCCTGGGTCGTGAAGCGAACAAGCGTGTCGATATCCATGCGAGCAGTTTCCGCGAGTCAGTGCGATAAGTGCGATGCCGCGCTAGCGGTAGGTCATCACGAGGCCGTGAATCAACGTCGACCAGCCGTCCATCACGACGAACAGCAGCAGCTTGAACGGAATCGCCACGTTGGTCGGCGTCACCTGGTTGAGGCCCATCGCGAGCAACACGTTGGCGATGATCAGGTCGATCACGATGAACGCGATGTAAAGCAGAAAGCCGATCTTGAAGGCGTCGGTCAGTTCGGTGAGCGTGAAGGCGGGCGCGAGCACGATCAGGTCGTTTTCATGCAGGCTGGCCGCGTTCTCCTTCGGCCACACCACGTTCGCCGAGCGCATGAAAAAGCGCTTCTCGCGCTCGTTCGTGTGCTTCTGCAGGAACACGCGGAACGGCTCGCGCGCGGCGCTGAACACCTGGATCAGCGCCTGGGTCGGCTGCCCGGCCACCGGCTGGCCCTGCATCGACTGCATCGCCTGCATGCCGACGGGCGCCATCACGTACAGCGACACCAGAATCGCGATGCCGTTCAGCACCATGTTCGGCGGCACCTGCTGCACGCCGAGCGCATTGCGCAGCAGGCCGAGCACCACGACGATCTTGGCGTAGGAGGTCACCACCATCGCGACGAAGGGCACGAGGCTGATCGCGATGATGACGATCAGCAGGCCCGTGAAGTCACTGAACTGGACCATCGCCGTGCGCCATGCGCAGAATCCGTATGCCGAGGTGATCGCCGACCGTGACGAGTTCGCCGTAGCCGATCGTCTGGCCGTGCGTGACGAGCTTGAGCTGCGCGTCGGCCACGGGCGTCGGCAGTTCGAGCACATAGCCGGGGCGCAACGCGTAGAGCTGCGAGAGCGGCAGCGCCACGGTATCCACTTCGAACTGGACGGGTAGATCGAGTTCGCCGATTTCGATCGCGTTGGCGTGTTGATCGGGCGCAAGCAGATCGTCCGGACGAACGGGATCCAGCTCATCGGTCATGGTGGGCTCCTTCGTGATGGATAGCGTGAGACCGTCGATGCTGACCGGTGCATGGACCCGCATCAGGCCGGGGGTGCCCCAGGCCACGATGCCGGTGGCGGCTTCCCTCGCGCCCTCGCCGGCGCGGGCGAGCACCGTGCGCAGCGTGCCGGCGAGCGAGCGCAGCAGCACGTCGCCGGGGGCGAGCGCGCGCAGCGTGTCGACCGGCAGCCGCCGCCGGCCGAGTATCAGCCTTCCCGGTATGAGGCTGCCGGCAAGACCCGCGGAACGTTCGGACGAGCTCGCCAACGCGCGTGTCGCGGCGGCGAGCGCCGCGCCGTGCGTCGCATGCAAGGCTTCGAGCGTGCCGAGCAACGCGCGGCCAAGCAGAACGCGGGCCGCGTAAGGCCGGCCGTCGAAAGTGAACGTCAGATCGATCGCGGCGACCTCGGCGGAGGCGGCCTCGCGCGGCGCGCCTCGCACCAGTTGCGCGACATGCACGCCTGTCAGCCCGAGCGACGCGAGCCGCTGCAGCAACGGATCGAGCAGCACGCCGGCGACCGCGGCGCGCAGCGCGCGGGCGGTGTCGCCGGGCACGGCCGGACCCTGGCCGGCCGGAGACGCGGCGATCTCGAGCGCCGGATGCGCGGCGAGGTCGAACAGGACCCGGATCTCGCCGGACGGATGCGCGAGTTCGAGCGTGCCGGGTTGCTCGAAGCGCGCGTGAGGCTGAGAGGGCGAGACATCGACCGTGGCCTGCCATTCGTTGACGCCCGCCGCATGCCCGAGAAGCTGCGCGGTCCGCGCGTTGCACACGAGCCGCGCGGCGCGCGCCGCGAGCGGCGGCACCGCGCGGATCGGCAACGCGGTGATCGGCGCGGCGGCGGTGTTTGCGCCATGAGCGCCAAGAGCGGCATCCGCGGTTTGCGCTCCGGCAACGTCGGCGCCCGGCATTTCGACGATCGAATAATCCATGCAGCGGTCGGCGGAAGTGACGGCCAGCGTCGGCCTGGAAAACGGTGCGCTCACCACACCGTCAGTTCGATATCGCGGGGCGTGCCCCACGCGCGTAGAAGCGAGTCCAGCTCGCGTTCGAGCATGGCACTGTGGTCGAAGAGTAGCTGCCGGGTCTCGATGCCGCCCGTGTCGAACCGAAGCGACAACAGGAAACGCGAAAGAGACAGGTACAGCGTCGTGTCCGGCAGGATGCGGCTATCGAGCGGCATGCGTACCTCCCAGTTGCCGGCGTCCGCAACGGCGGGGTCGCCGCAGAAGCCCGCGACTTCGCGCGCCAGCGAACGCGCGAGTTCGAGAAAATGGCCCTGGGTGCGAAACAGTGCGTCGATGGCCGGAAGCGTGGCGCCCGGCAGCCGGCGCAGCAACGCTTCGTGGGCGAGTGCGCCGGCGTCGGGCGCGCAGGTGTCGTCAGCGCTCGCCTGCGCTTCGGCCTGGGCCTCGTCGTCCTGTCCATCCGCGAGCCAGCCGGCCTGGGCGCGGCGGCTGTCCGCCTCGCTGCCCGAGGCATCGGCCGGCGCGGACCCGGCGCTTTCACCGGCTTCGGCGGGCGGCCGTGGCGCGCGCCCGCGCCGCACCAGCGCCGCGTAATCGAAGCGGCGCGCGCGCGCCGCATCCGCGGCCGGATGCGTATCGGCGGCGGACGGAATGATGCGCAGCGGACGCGGTTCGATGATCGCCATGTGCGTGTGGGCCGTTCGCGCTAGATGGTCACGCGGCCGAGCGGCTGCAGTTCGACATGGTCGCCGAGTTCCTGATACGAGTAGACCGACAGCCAGCCGAGCCGCGCCTCGATCATGCGCCGCACGTAGCGGCGAATGTCCATCGACGTGACGAGCGCGACGCCTTCGCGCGGGGTATCGCCGACGAACGACTGGATCCGGTCGATCAGGAACCCGACTTCGTCGGGCGGCAGCGCGAGGAAATTGCCGGTGGGCGTCTGCTTGATCGCCTGGCGGATGTGCTGCTCGACCGGCAGATCCAGCAGCACCGCGGGCAGTTGCCGGCTTCCCGCCGCCGCGCGATGCGCGAGAAAGCGCGCGAGGTCGCCGCGCACGTACTCGGTGAGCATCAGCATGTCCTTCTCTTTCGCGCCCCACACGACGAGACTTTCGAGAATGTTGCGCACGTTGCGAATCGAGATCTGTTCTTCGAGCAGCCGGCGCAGCACGTCGGCGATGCGCTGCGGCGGCAGCACTTTCTGCACTTCGGCGACGAGGCCCGGATACTCGGCGTTCTGCTGGTCGAGAATCCATTGCACCTCCTGGATGCCGAGAAAGAGCGACGCGTGCCGGCGCAGCATCGCCACCGACGCATGCGCGATCACCTGCTCGGCACGCCATGCGGACATCTTCGGCGGCAGCGTCTTTTCGTCGATCCACCAGGTCGGTCCCGCGCCGCCGTCGAGCCCGCGCCGTTTCTCGCCGCGCTCGGCGAGCGCCGCGAGTTCGGCGGGCATCGGTTCGTGCGTGCCCGTCAGCGCCGGGTCGGGCAGCATCACCTTGCCCGGCGGCAGTTCGATCGCGCAGTACGGCACGTCGTGCATCAGCAGTTCGCAACTGGAGGCGGGCAGCGTGTCGCACGTCCACATCGTGATGCCGGGAAACGGCAGGCCCAACACCTGTTGCAGACGGGCGCGCTCCGCTTCGAACGAACGCTCGAGCGCCGCGCTCGACAGGCGCGCGACGAGGTCCGGCGAAATCCGCACGCCGAGCGGGCAGGCGAACTGCGGCGCGCGCGTGAGGATCGCGGGCGTGTCGGCTTTCGAGCCGGCGCGTTGCATCGCGCTGACGGCCTCGCCCGCGTGCGAGGTCGCGGCCGGCTGACGTTTGCCCAGCCGATAGCCGGAGAACGCGAGAATCGCGGCGAGCAGCAGGAACAGCATCGACGGAAAGCCGGGCACGGCGGCGAAGCCGAGCAGCAGCAGGCTCGCGAAGTAGAGGGCGCGCGCGCTGGCCGACAACTGCCGGCCGATCTCGTCGCCGAGCGAGAGCGGCCGCGCGTCGCGCTCGTCGGACACGCGCGTGATCATCACGCCCGCGGCGACGGAAAGCAGCAGCGACGGAATCTGCGAGACCATCGCGTCGCCGACCGACAGGATCGAGAAGCGGTTGGCGGCTTCGCCCGCGCTCATGTCGTGATACGCGATGCCGACCGCGATGCCGGCGATGATGTTGATCAGCGTGATGATGAGGCCGGCCACCGCGTCGCCCTTGACGAACTTCATCGCGCCGTCCATGCCGCCGTGCAACTGGCTCTCGACCGCGAGCGTCGCGCGCTTGCGGCGCGCTTCTTCGGGCGAGAGCAGATTCGCGCGCAAGTCGGCGTCGATGCTCATCTGCTTGCCGGGCAACGCGTCGAGGGTGAAGCGCGCGCCGACTTCGGCGACCCGTTCCGAACCCTTCGCGATCACGATGAACTGCACGGTCGTGATGATCACGAACACCACCATGCCGACCACCAGATTGCCGCCCACCACCAGTTCGCCGAAACTCTCGATGATGTTGCCCGCGTCGGCGTGAAGCAGGATCGACTTGGTCGACGCGATGTTCAGCGACAGGCGGTACAGCGTGGTGAACAGCAGCAGCGAGGGAAACACCGAGAGCGATACGACGTTCGGCACGTACATGGTCACCATCAGCAGCGTGACGCTGATCGTGATGTTGATGGCGAGCAGTAAATCGATGAGAAACGGCGGCAGCGGCAGGATCATCAGCGAGATGATCGCGACCACCAGCATCGCGATGCCGATCTCACCGCCTGCCGGTAGCTTAAGTGCCTTGAACATCGCGATTCTCCATGTCGGCGCGCTGCTTGTCGCGGCCGTCGCCGTCGTCACGCCGCGCGCCGATCGCATCGACCCAGCGCAGGATCGCGGCGACGGTCTCGAACAGTTCGTCGGGAATCGGCTCGTCGACGCCGACCTTGTAGAGCGCGCGCGCCACCGGCGGATTGCCGATGATCGGCACGTTCGCCTCGCGGGCGAAGCGCCGCAGTTGCGCGGCGCTTTCGTCCATGCCGCGCGCGATCACGAGCGGCAGCGGATGTTCGTCGGGCGCATAGCGGATCGCGACCGCGTAATGCGTGGGATTGACGATCAGCGCGTTGGCGAAGCCGACCCGCTGCTGCGGCGCCGCCGTGGTCGCGAATTCGCGCGCGAGCTTGCGGCGTTCCGCCTTGATCTTCGGATCGCCGTCCATCTGCTTGCGCTCGCGCTTCACCTCGACCTTGGACATCCGCATCTTGCGCATGAAAAGCGCGCGCTGAAGCTTGACGTCCACCACGCCGATCACGACGAACACCGCGGCCGCGACGATGAAGAGCTTCACCAGCAACGCCCAGAACAGCTTCGACAGTTCCGGCAGCGGCTGATACAGCGAGCCGACGATGAGCGGCAGCATCCAGCGGATCGTCACCCACATCACGACGCCGATCACGGCCGCCTTGATCATCATCTTGGCGAGGTCGATCAGCGTGCGCCACGAGAAGATCCGCTTGACGCCCTCGATCGGGCTCGCGTGGTTCAGGTCGGGCACGACCGGCTTGGTCGCGACCTGGAAGCCGACCTGCGGAAGCAGTGCGGCGATCGCCGCCAGCGCCGCCGCGCCGGCGCACGGCACGACGATGACGAGCGCCTCCTTGCCTAGCTCGAAGAGCCGGCCGAACATCAGCGGCTCGTCGTGACGGCCGGGCACGAAATCGAGCGCGGTGATCACGATCGCGCGCAACGCGCCGGCGAAGCTCGCCGACGCGAGCGCGAGCAGACCGATCACCACGGCCATCGTCGCCGCCTCGACCAGATCGGTGCTTTTCGATATCTGGCCGTCCTTGCGGGCGTCGCGCAGCCGTTTGTCGGTAGGCTGTTCGGTCTTCTGTTCGCTCATGGAGGTCCGGTCTGTTGGCCGGGTGCGCGAGGCCGTGCCGTGTCGCGGATTGGCGCACTCGAAGCCTGACGGTAGCGGGGCCGGCGGCGTAGCGCGCAACCGATGCGAAGCCCGCATGCGGCAAGCGAAGCGACGCCGCGCGGCTCGCGCGGCGCTTTCCGCTTCGCTTCCTGCTTCTCTCCCTGCTTGGCTTCCTGCTTCGCGCGAACTGTGTTCTCTTCGCGTCGCGCGGTTGGCCGGCGGTGCGAAGCCGGTATCCTGGGCGCATCGCTCTCGCATGGAGCGGGCCGGGGCTGGACGTCGTTCGTGCCGCAGCGGTTCGCGACGTATCCATCGACATGTTCATCCGCAGGAGTCTTGCGCCATGAGTACCGTCACGCCGAACTACCTCAACTGCAGCCAGGCCATCGTGGGCGGTCTGATCGATAGCCTGTCCTGCGCGCTGCTCAACAATTTCCCGACGCTCGAAGCCGATCCCTACGACATCGAACTGGTGCTCGACGCGTTGCGCCTGCTGCGCCCGCAGGTGGCGGAGCTGGACACGATGGAAGCGGTGCTGTACATGCAGCGCGGCCATTGGGACGACGCGATCCGCGTGTTCTCGCGCGTGATCGAGGAGGCGCCGCATTTCTCGTATGCGAAGGCGCTGCTCGCCTTCTGTCTGTCCGTCAAGGGCGACACCGGCTGGCAGCAATGGGCGAGCGCGGCGCTGGCGCAGAATCCCGACCGCGACACGCGCCAGCTAGTGCGCGCGCTGTCGGCGCGCGAGGATCTGCGCGAGGCGATCCGCACCTACCGCAACGGCGGGACCTTCGAGGTGCCGCTCTCCATCGCGACCTTGAACGACGAACTGCCCGACGAATCCGCGGAACCCGTGGCGGCGCCCGCGGCCACCGCCGCCGCGCAGAACGACGTCGTCGGGCAGCAGGGCTACCTGCGCATCTGAGCACGACCCGCCGAAGCCGGCGGGCATCGAACGATGAGAGGCTGAACATGACACTTCCCGTCACGAGCAAACAATTCGAGGCCGCATTGCAGGCCGCCACCTCCATGCCGGCCACGCAGCCCGGCGCGGACCCGGCGTTGCAGCAGGCCGGCGAGCGCTTCGCCTCGATGATGCAGAACCCGCGCATGGCCGCGCCGGTCCACGGCGACGACATGAACACCAATGTCATCGCGAAGATGGCGGTCACGCAGGACGCGGAGTTGCAGCAGTCGGTGAACGACGTGGTCGCGTTGTCGAGCCAGGCGGGCAACATGTCGTTGCCCGAGATGACCGCCGCCGCGATGAAGACGACGCTCGAACTGGCGACCACCCAGCTCGACATGCAGGCCAAGATGGGCGTCGTCAACTCGTCCAAATCGTCGATCGAAACCCTGATGAAGAACCAGTAGGCCATGCGCGCACAGAGTGTCTTCGTCACGGGCCGCGCGCTGCGGACCGGCGCATGTTGCGCCGCGCTGGCCGTCTGCGTGCTGCTCGCCGGGTGCAACAAGGAGCTGTACCGCAACCTGACCGAACAGGACGCGAACGAGATGGTCGTGGCGCTGCTCGAACAGGGCATCGACGCGTCCAAGGCGACCGCCGACGCCGGCAAGACGTGGATGCTCGAAGTCGACGGCAACCAGATGGTGCGCGCAATGCAGGTGCTGCGCGAGCGCGGCCTGCCGCACAGCCGCTACGACGATCTCGGCAGCCTGTTCAAGCGCGACGGCCTCGTGTCGACGCCGACCGAGGAGCGCGTGCGCTTCATCTACGGCTTGTCGCAGGAACTGTCGTCGACGCTGTCGAAGATCGATGGCGTGATCGTCGCGCGCGTGCAGATCGTCTTGCCGAACAACGATCCGCTCGCGCAGCAGATCAAGCCGTCCTCGGCGTCGGTGTTCATCAAGTACCGGCCGGATTCGGATGCGAGCGCGCTGGTGCCGCAGATCAAGACGCTGGTGATGCATAGCGTCGAAGGGCTCACCTACGACGCGGTGAGCGTGACCACCGTGCCCGCCGATCCGGTCGATCTGTCGAAGCCGTCGCAGATGCATGCGGCGGCGCCGCTGCCGATTCTCGTGGCCGCCGCGCTCGTGCTGGTGGCCGGCGCGGCGAGCCTGTTCCTCTGGCTCAAACGCGGCCTGCCCGTGAGCAGCGCGGCGAGCCGGCTTCGTCCGCGGATTAGCGCGTGGCTCGCCAGGCTGCGGCGGCCGAAATCGTCATCGGCGACATGACGGCGCCGTCGACGTCGTTTCCGTTCGCGCGCGCCGCGGCGGCGCTCGGCGCCTATGAGCGCAATGCGCGCGAAGCGGCGCGCTGGGCGCATCCGTCGTGGTTCGCAGCGGCGCTCGACCTGCCGGCCGGCGCGTCGGGCGCGTCGCTCGACGGACTGCGCGGCGCGCTCGCGACCGCGCACGGCGCATGTGTCGCCGCCTGCTCGCGCGCGCTGCTGCGCGCGACCAACGTGAACGCGCCCGGCTTCGACACGTTGCGCGCGCCGAATCTTGCCGTGCTCGACGCCTTGCCGGTGGAGGCCGGCGTGCGCGTGCTGCGCATGCGCGCGCTGCTGCTGCGGCGCGCGGACGTGCGCAAGCTGATCGACAAACGCAGCCGTCAGCGCCTCGCGCAATGGGTCGGCGTGCCGCTCGAACGGTTGACGGCGTCAGGCGCGGCGGGCCCGGCGAATGCGCCCGATGTGGCGCGCCTCGTCTCGCGCGGACAGTTGCCCGCGCTCGAAGAGGTCGACGCGGACACACTCGCGTATGAAGGCTACGCGCTGCTCGCCCGCGACACGCCGGCCGCCGCCAGGCCGTGCCCGCTATTGCGGCTGGCCTTGCCGCACGCGTTGCCGGATGCGGCGTGGCTGCGCGCGAGCGGGCGCGAACTCGACGCGGCCGGCACGGCGCAACTGGTCGCGCGGCTTCCCGAACTGCTTCCGGAGTGGGCATGGTTATTTGGCTGAGGTCGGACCGGATGCTGCCCGAGGCGGCGAGCGCGCACGTCGGCGCGCATCAGGACGTGGTGCCGCGCGCCGCGTTCGGCGCGTTGATGGAAATCGGCGACGGCTACGAGCAGCTCGCCGCGGATCGCGAGGCGATCCTCGCCGCCGCGCGCGACGAAGCCGCGGCGATCGTCGCGGCGGCGCACGACGAAGCGGCGGGCGTACTCGCGGATGCGCGCGACGAATACGACCGCGCGGCCGAGCGCGGCTACCGCGACGGCGAGCAACGCGCGCTCGCCGACTGGGTCGAGCGCCTCGGCGAAGCGGGCGCGGATCAGCGCCGCGCGCAGTTGAAGATGCGCGAGCGCATTGCCGGCATCGTGACCGTTGCCGTCGAGCAGATCGTGAAGGTGCAGCAGTCCGACCAGTTGTTCGAGCGCGCGCTGTCGGCGGTGGACCGGATCGTCGAAGGCGCGACGTGGCTGCGGGTCGTCGTCAGTCCCGTCGATTACGACAAGGCCTGCATCGCGTTCGAGCGGCTGTCCGCGCGCTGGCGCGAATCGGGCCGGCCTTTCCCGCTCTCCGTGGTCGCCGATAAGCGGCTGGAGCCGGGCAGTTGCCTGTGCGAATCGGATTTCGGCGCGATCGACGCGAGCCTCGCCACGCAGATGCGCGCGATGCGGCTCGCGGTGTCGCGCGCGCTCAAGCAGTCGGCGAATGAACTGGAGGCCGCCGCCGATGCGTTCGCGCCGCACAGCGAGATCGACGACAACGCCAACGACAACCCCGACGAAAACCCCGCCGACGCATTCGCCGATTCCGGCACGGCCTGAATCACCCATGAGCCACCCATGAACCACCCATGAGCGACGCACGAACGACATGAGCGCCCGATGAACATGACGCGCGACCTCCCCGTGTCCGATGCGGACTCCGGCTCCGACGACGAGCCGCATTCGCTCTTCGACGTCGAACAGTTCGCCGACGCGATCGAACACGAGATCCTGTCGACCTCCAGCATCGCGCGCACCGGCAAGGTGCTGGAAGTCATCGGCACGCTCGTCAAGGTGGCCGGGCTCGACGTGACGCTCGGCGAACTGTGCGAGTTGCGCGCCGCGAACGGCGAACTGCTGCAACATGCCGAGGTGATCGGTTTCACGCGCGATGTCGCGCTGCTCTCGCCGTTCTCGCGGCTCGCCGACATTTCGCGCTCGACGCGGGTGGTGGGCCTCGGACGCTCGCTGTCGGTGCCGGTCGGCGATGCGTTGCTCGGCCGCGTGATCGACAGCCTCGGTCAGCCGATCGACGGGCTCGGGCCGATCGACACCGATGAGGAACGGCCGGTGTTCGCGAGTCCGCCTTCGCCGATGAGCCGGCGCATGATCGATACGCCGCTGGCGACGGGCGTGCGCGTCGTGGACGGCATGATGACGCTCGCCGAGGGACAGCGGATGGGCATCTTCGCGCCGGCCGGGGTCGGCAAGAGCACGCTGCTCGGCATGTTCGCGCGCGGCGCGCAGTGCGACGTGACCGTGATCGCGCTGATCGGCGAGCGGGGCCGCGAAGTGCGCGAGTTCGTCGAGCTGATTCTCGGGCGGCAAGGCATGGAGCGCTCGATCGTGGTGTGCGCGACGTCCGACCGCTCGTCGATCGAACGCGCGAAGGCCGCGTATGTCGCCACCGCGATCGCCGAACACTTCCGCGATCAAGGCCAGCGCGTGCTGCTGATGATGGATTCGCTGACCCGCTTCGCGCGCGCGCAGCGCGAGATCGGTCTCGCCGCCGGCGAGCCGCCGGCGCGGCGCGGCTTTCCGCCGTCGATCTTCGCCGAGCTGCCGCGCCTGCTCGAACGCGCGGGCATGGGGGAGCACGGCTCCATCACGGCGCTCTACACGGTGCTCGCGGAGGACGAATCCGCCAACGATCCGATCGCCGAGGAAGTGCGCGGCATCATCGACGGCCACATGATCCTCTCGCGCGAGATCGCCGCGAAGAATCAGTACCCGGCGATCGACGTGCTGGCGAGCCTGTCGCGCGTGATGCCGCAGGTCATGACGCCCGACTACGTGCAGGCGGCCGCCCGGCTGCGCGAACTGATGGCGAAGCATCGCGAGGTCGAAATGCTGTTGCAGATCGGCGAGTATCAGCCGGGCGGCAATCCGCTCGCCGATGAAGCCATCCGCAAGATCGACGCGATCCGCGCGTTCTTCTCGCAGGCGACGCACGAGTTCGCGGCGCCGCAGGATACCGAGGCGCGTCTGTTCGAACTGGCGCGAGGCTGACGCGATGAGCGCGGCCCCGAACCCGGACACCACGCGGCGGCGCGTCGCCGCGCTCGGCCATACCGTCAGCCGGCGCGGCCGGCTCGACACGCGGCTGCAGGCGGCGTTGACGGCGCGGCGCGACGCACATGCGCAAGCCGTCGCCCGGCATGACGCGCAACGCGAGCGCGTCGAACTCGCAGGCGACGAACTGCGCGCCTATCGCGAGCGCGTCGCGCGGATGATGAGCGGCGGCAGCGCATTCCAGCTTGCCGACCTCAACGCGACGATGCGTTACGCGGACGTGGTCGCCGCGCGCGTGCAGCAATTGGAAAGCGAACTGGCCGCGCTCGAGACGGCGATGCGCGCCGCGGCCGAAGAACTGGCCGCGGCGGCGCGCGCGCTCGCCAACAACCGCGGGCGGATGGATCTGTGCCGCGAGCGCATCGACACGCTGCGGCGCTCGCTCGACCAGCATGCCGCCGACGAGGCCGATGAAGACGCCGAGGAAACCGCGCTCGCGCGCCTGCGGTTGATGCCGCGGCCCGCGTGACCGCGCGGCGTCCGCTGTTCACCGTTCGCTCATCGTTAGCTCATTGTTCAATCGCCGCTAGTCATCCGAATGTACGAATCCCTCACCACGCTGCCGCAACTCGGCACCACGCTGATTCAGTCGCTGACCGTGCTCGGCGTGTGTTCGGTGCGGCTCTTCGTGATCCTGTATCTGTTCCCGCCGACCGCTGACGGCATCCTGCAAGGGGTGGTGCGCAACGGCATCGTCATGCTGTTCAGTTCGTTCATCGCGTATGGACAGCCGGCGTCGCTGTTCACGTCGCTCTCCGGCACGACGCTGGTGGTGATCGGTCTGCGCGAGGCGGGGATCGGCTTGCTGCTGGGTTTCGCGGCCTCGACCGTGTTCTGGGTCGCGGAGAGCGCGGGCACCTACGTCGACGACCTGACCGGCTACAACAACGTGCAGATCACGAACCCGATGCGCGAGGAGCAGTCGACGCCGACCGGCACGCTGCTCGCCCAGGTGGCGAGCGTCGCGTTCTGGACCTTCGGCGGCATGACCTTTCTGCTCGGCGCGCTGTACGAGTCGTATCACTGGTGGCCGTTGACGGCGAGCACGCCGGTGCCGGCCAACGTGCTGGAAAGCTTCGCCTTGCAGCAGACCGACTCGTTGATGCAGACCACCGCGAAGCTCGCGGCGCCGATGATGCTGATGCTGCTGCTGGTCGATTTCGCGTTCGGTTTCGCGGCGAAGTCCGCGCAAAAGCTCGATCTGATGACGCTGAGCCAGCCGGTGAAGGGCGCGCTGACGGTGCTGATGCTCGCGCTGTTCGTCGGCATTTTCGTCGATCAGGTGCGCGATCAGCTCGTGCTGTCGAACCTCGGCGACCAGTTGCGCACGATCGCCGGCGTCACGAAGAAGTAGCCTGCCGCTGCTGCCGTCGCCGCGGATGCGCCGGCCAGGCCGGTAAAAAGCCGCGTCCGTTGAAAACAGCCGGGCCCGAAACCTCAACACTTCTCAAATGACGGCCAACCGTCAGATTTGTTGAGAATGTGCGGCATGCGCCTGGATACATTTGGCATCGCCGGCACCGGTTGCATGGCGTTCGGCGCGCGCCGCGCCGTCTGTGAAACGCGGCGCCGGGCCCGCACCGCTCCGTATCGTTTCGCGGCCTCCCGAGCCGCGGCTAACCCTTGACCAACGTGAAACCCATGAAGAAGAAACGGCTCATGCGCGCTGTCCGGCTGGCGGCGTCTCTCGCGATCGCATTGCCCGCTTTGTTGGGCGTGCGCGCCGAAGCGGCGGCGATTCACTGGCGCAGTTCCGTCGTTCATGTCTCGGCCGAAGGGCAGGACGTGAAGGACGTGCTGCGCGACTTCACGGCGGGGCAGGGCGTGCCGGCGACCATTTCCGGCGACGTGCACGGCACCGTGAGCGGCCGCTTCGACATGCCGCCGCAACGCTTTCTCGATACGCTTGCGTCGACCTTCGGCTTCGTGTGGTTCTACGACGGCAGCGTGCTGTCGATCAGCGATGTGAACACCGTGACGCGGCGCGTGATCAAACTCGATCACGCGAGCGCGGCGGATCTGCGTTCGGCGCTCAGCCAGTTGCGCGTCGAGAATCCGCGCTTTCCGGTGACCTGGGACGAGAGCCAGGGCACCGCGCTCGTTAGCGGACCGCAGCCGTACGTGCAACTGGTCGCGGAAATCGCGCGCCGTCTCGACGAGAATGCGGCGCAACGCTCGGGCTCGTCGATTCGCGTGTTCCAGTTGCGTCACGCGTGGGCCGCCGATCACAACGTGGAGATCGACGGCAAGACCGTCACGGTCTCCGGCGTGGCGAACGTGCTGTCGAGCATGTATCACCCGCGCAGCCAGTCGCGCGACAACGCGTCCGGCTACGACGCGGCGACCAGCCGCATCGCGAAGGAACCGACGATGCGCCGCCTGCAGCCGATGCGCGACGTCACCGGCAGCATGGACGGCGGCGGCTTCCAGAACAGCGGCGTGAACCCGCCGTTGCCCGCGGGCATGACGGCGAACGGCGGCGTCACGCCGGGCATCGGCGGGCTGTTGAACGGCATGGCGGCGGGCGGCGCGTCGGGCATGCAGAACGTCGGCAACTCAGCCGGCAATTCGGGCGGCAATGACGACTCCGCCGACACGACCGTCTCCGGCAGCCAGTCGCTGCCGGTGATCGAAGCCGATCCGCGCACGAACTCCGTGCTGATCCGCGATCTGCCGCAGCGGCTGCCGCAGTACCAGACCCTGATCGACCAGCTCGACGTCAGGCCGCGCCTGATCGAGATCGAAGCGCACATCATCGAAATCGACGACAACGCGCTCAAGCAGATCGGCGTCGACTGGCGCGCGCACAACAGCCACGTCGATTTTCAGACCGGCAACGGCACGACGCAGCAGAACGGCTACAACGGCAACATCGATCCGATCTTCGGCACGCAGACGCTCGCCGACGGCACGACCGTAATCAGCACCACGCCGGTCGGCGGCTCGCTGACGGCGGTGCTCGGCAGCGCGGGCCGCTATCTGCTCGCGCGCGTGAACGCGTTGCAGCAGAGCAATCTCGCGAAGATCGACGCGAGCCCGAAGGTCGCGACGCTCAACAACGTCGAAGCGGTGATGGACCAGAAAACGCGCTTCTTCGTGCGCGTGTCGGGCTACACGTCGGCGGATCTGTATAGCGTGTCGACCGGCGTATCGCTGCGCGTGCTGCCGCTCGTCGTCGAGGACAACGGCAAGACGAGCATCAAGCTGAACGTGCACATCGAGGACGGCTCGGTGACCTCGCAGCAGGTCGACAACATTCCGGTGATCACGACGAGCACGATCAACACCGAGTCGTTCGTGGGCCAGGGCGAGAGCCTGCTGATCGCGGGCTACCGGGTCGATACGGCGACCAACGGCGAAACCGGCGTGCCGGGTCTGTCGAAGATTCCGCTGCTCGGCGCGTTGTTCCGTTATCGCGCCGACGAGCGCAGCCACATGGAACGCCTGTTCCTGCTGTCGCCGCGCATCATCGAGTTTTGAGCGGTGTGGTGGCGTGGCGGTGTGCAAGCGCGGCGCGGTTTTTTCGTGTCGCGCTTGCATGTCGCCTGGTTGCGCGTGTGCCGCGGCGGTGTGCCGGGGCGCAGGTCGGATTGCAAGCCGCGCGATTGCAAGCTCAAGTCGCCGGTGTCGCGCGGCGGTATGCCGGGGCGCGGGCCGGACTTTTCGTGCTTGATCGCAAGCTCAAGTGCCGCCGCGCGTGCGCATGCCGGGGAACGCGTCCCACAGCGTGTAGGGCACCTTCGTGACCACGCTCGACGAGGCCGAGAAGACGCCCGCCGAATCGCTCCACGACGGCGCATTGCGTGCGACGACGCTGTCCGCGGCATGCACCTCCGCGCGCGGTGGGGGCGCATCGGGGGCGCGGGTGGTGCAGGGCATCGATTCGAGGCAGGCTAGCGCCGCCTCCGCGCGTTCGGCTGTCGCCATCCGTTCGAATGCGGGGCCTGCGTGAGCGGCTGTCGCCATCGGTTCGAATGCGGTATTCGCGTGAGCAACTTCGGTTTCGGTTTCGGTTTCGGCTTCAGTTTCTTCCAGCGGCGCGTCCGTCATCTCGGCAATCTCGATCCGGTAACCGTGCGCATACAGCGTGCGCAAATGCACGCCCCACGGACCATTGAGTTCGAGCTTCTTGCGCAGCTTGTAGATGTGCTGCTCCAGCGTGCGTCCGATGATGTCCTCCGAACTGCTCCAGACCGCGCCGGCGATCTGGCGACGGCTCACATACTCGCCGGGATGCGAGAACAGCAACCATGCGATCGCGAATTCGCGCGACGTGAGCCGCACCGCCTTGCCGTTCACGTGCACCGTGCACGTGCGGCGATCGAGCCGGTAGAGGCCGCATTCCAGCCGGTCGCCGCTGTCCGCGGCCTGTAGTTGCACGCGCAGCAGCGCCAGATGCACGCGCAGCGTCAACTCGCGCGAATCGACCGGCGACAGGACGACGTCGTCGGCGCCGGCGTCGAACAAACGCGCGATGCCGGCACGGTCGTGGCCGCCGCCGACCACGATCAACGGCGCACGGCGATCCGAGTAGCACGCGCGTCGCGCGAGCACCGGCCGCAGCGGACTGATACCGGTATCCGCGTCAATCAGGATCGCGCTGTATTCGTCGCGATAGATGGCGCGTGCGAAGGCGACGTCGTCGGCGAAACGGTGACAGACGGCGCCATCGGCTTCAAAACAGCGGCAGATCAACCCGAACAGTGTTGCGCTTCTGGTCATCACTGCAAGTTTCATTTTTCCTCCGTGCGATACGATGCGCCCGGGCGACTCGTGAGCGGCGGGCGGACGTTCTTCATGGAACCGGTCTTCGACGCGATGCGCACCGCTCGTTATGCGTTACGCAATGCGAGTGATTCGACAGTAGAGGGAGCCGCGCATCAAGGATGTAACGTATTGTTTCTCTTGAGCGGCCCCATTTGCCGGCGGCAAAGATCAATCACGAAAAGGCGATTTTGCGTTCGCCTGTTTTTCGTAGTTCGGCACTCGCCAGGGGCGGATATTTTCGAGTGTCAGTAAAGCCGATCGCCTGCCAGGGATGCGAACCTTACAAACAAGAAGGTTGGCAGTCGGCGGGAAAGGCCGTGTTTGCAAGGCACAGGCACTAAACCTTACAGGGATGTAATTTAAACGTAAGTTTTAAGCCGCGTTTCCGGGCACCCGTTCGCGTCTATTTTTCATGGCCCGTTGCCGATAGGCGAAAGCCTGTCGCAATTCAGTATCGCGCCTTGCGTTTTATCCGTCGTCGTCCAATGCGAAGCAATAGACAATTCGGCGCTATTTGCCGATATGAGTATTGTTGAGCGTATTGCCGGGCGGATTTCCTTAGTATCGGCACGGAATGCGGCTGCGTACCGAATGGACAACCGAATGGACGACCGCGCGCGCATTCGCGTGGAGATTCCCGATGCCGTATCTGCTCAATGCCTGGTATGTCGCCGCGCTGTCCAGCGAGGTCACGACGCAAGCGCCGTTCGCGCGCACACTGCTGGACCAGCCGGTCGTGTTATATCGCGACGCCAGCGGCGAGGCCGTCGCGCTCGACGATCGCTGCCCGCATCGTTTCGCGCCGCTCTCGCGCGGGCAAGTCGTGGATGGCGCGCTGGCTTGCCCGTATCACGGTCTGCGTTTCGGATCGGACGGTCATTGCGTGTTCAACCCGCACGGCGACGGCCGCGTACCCGCGCATGCGCGCACGCGGTGCTATCCGACCCGCGAGCGTTACGGCGCGGTGTGGTTCTGGCCGGGCGATCCCGAGCGTGCGCAAACAGCGCCGTTGCCGGCCTTCGACTTTCTCGACCCGCTGCGCAACTTCACCAGCGAGAACTATCTGCCTACGCGGGCGAACTACCAGTTGAGCGCCGACAACCTGCTCGATCTCAGTCACCTCCAGTATTTGCATGCCGGTACGCTCGGTAGCGACGAGATGGCTCGCAGCACGGTGCGCGCGGCGGTCGACGGCGATACGGTATCGGTGCATCGCGAGGCCACGGACGAGCACTTGCAGCCGATGCTGATGCGCGCTTTCAATCTGGCGCATGGCACGCGCGCGGACCGTCAACTCGATGTGCGATGGATGCCGCCGGGTCTCCTGAGCATCGCCGTCGCGGTGTGCGAGAGCGGTGTGCCGGAGTTGACGCGCGTGAGCCTCTCGGCACACTGGCTGACGCCCGAGTCCGTCGCGAGCACGCATTATTTTTTCGCGTTCGGACTGCCTCGCGACATGGGCGAGCAAGGCGCGGAACTCGTGCGGCAGGCGGCGCGCAATCTGATCGCGCCGTTTCGCGACGAGGACTTGCCGATGCTCGAGGCACAGCAGCGGACGATCGGCGAGCGCGACTTCTGGTCGCTGCGTCCGGCGATGCTGCCGATCGACGCCGGCGCGGTGCACGCGCGCCGCATCATGCAACGCTTGATCGCGGAGGAACAGCGGCAGACGGAAAAAGAACGCGGGTCGCCGCAGCGAAAGGCGGCTCACGCGGCGTGCGAATGACGCCGAGGCGTTGCGGGCCGCGAAAAAAGAAGCCGCGATAGCTACGTCGTTCGAACCGTGGGCTTCGACGGGCCTCGGTGTGCTTCGGCGTGTGATGCGCCGCGGTTGCGTGCTACTCCACGGCGGACGCGGCGTTCAGCGGTGGCGCGGCAGCGGCGTCGGCGGGCGACGGCGCCACCGCTGACGGATCTGCTGCCCGATAGAAAAGATAGGTCGCCGAATACGGCACGAAAAGCGACAGGCCTTCCTGGCCGCACACGGGGTCCGGCGGCAGACCGCCCGAGGTCAACACGCGCTGGATCGAGGTCGTTCGCGCAAAGCGTCCCTCGCCAGTGCGTTCGCCGGTATTGAAGCGCGTCGCGAGACGTTGCCACGGCAGCGCGCCGGGCGTGACGGGCTCATCGCCGACGAGGCGGCCGATCACGTAGCTGCCGTCGTACGCGTTGAACATCCGGTTCGGCATGACCGTGCCGACGCTGTTGCGGGCCTGATCGACGAGCGTCGCTTCCGCGCCGGTGGGCGTCCATGAGAGGGTCGGGCCGCTTCTGCGGCAACTGTAGGTTTCATCGCCGACCGCGCTCAGCACATCCTGTAGCACTTCCTCGCGCTCGACGCGCAACGAGACGGGCAGCGTGTCGTTCGCGGGCGGCACGAGTTGCTGTTGTTGCGTCACTTTGAGCTGCATCGGCCCCGGTGTCGGAGCGGCGCATGCGGCGACGAGTCCCGCGAGCGCGAGAACGGCGAAAGTGGCGCGGCCGGAGACGACGCGAGCGGCGCCTGGCGGACGCGCGACGACACGGACGGTGACGAGTGAACGGTTCAGCACGGCGGTCTCAAGGCAATGCAATGGCGCGAGTAGACACGAAACTTGCGTGTGCCGGGGCGCGCGATGCGAACCCGCGGATGATTCCGCGCAACGGCCTGAGATCCGGCATGTCATGCGGCATGTCATGCGGCATGAAATTCGCCATGAGCTTCGCCATGAGATTCGACACGCGATTCGCGCCTGGCTTCGGCGGTTCGTCGTGCTCGCGTCGGATCGGTGCCGGGTTGGCCCTGGATTCGCTTTGGCGTCACATTGGCTGCTTCGCTTTATCGCGCATTCGTGCGCATCGCTCACGGCTTCCCGCAAGGCTTGCTTCTACATTCGAGCTTGCATCCGGAAGACCATGCCGCATCGGGCGAGCGGTCTTCGGTGCGATTCGCGCGAGTGGCTTCGCCATGCCAAAGGAGTCGTGATGTCCTATACCGCATTTCCGGCGCTGTCTTTTCCGACGCAGGGTCTGTTGGGTACGTCCTATCCTTCGGGTTCGTTCGGAAAGCCCTTGAACCTGCGCGACGCGTTCTCGAATCTGCCGGCGGGAAACTGGAACGCGGCGGGCAATAGCGGGGGCATGGGCGATCCGCAAATGGAGCAACTGTTCCTGCAATTTCTGCTCGCGCTGACGAGTGCATCTTCGCCAACGGATTCGTACAGCCCGCCACAAATGCCCAGCGGCGGCGGTATCACGCAAGCCAGCTACCGCGGATCGAATGGTTCCAGCGGCGGTTCCAGCGGCTCGGAGGGCGCGGTCCAGCGCGGCGATGCGAACGTCGCGCCCGCGGGCAACGGCAACGCGGCGGGTGTGGCGCAGACCCAGTTGCACAAGTCGGCGGCGAGCATCATGCAGAACCAGGGCGTGCCGATGGAGAAGGGCGTCGACACGACGGTGTGCTGCGCGAACTTCGTGTCGGCCTGTCTGGTGAAAGCCGGCGATATACCGCAATCGCAGCACACCAACCTCGTGTCGACTCTCGACAGCGAACTCAAGCGCGATGGCTGGCACAACGTGAGCCGCAGCGAAGCGAAGCCCGGCGATGTCTGCATCGTCGGCGCGGACGAACACGTCGAGATCGTCGCGAGCAACGACCACGGCAAGATCACGCTGATCGGCTCGAACAACACGCAGGGCGGCAGTGGCCCGCAAGTCGTGTCCTACGACACCTACACCGGCAATACCGGCAACGTGAAATTCCTCTCCGATTGAGCGATGCCGATGTTTGCGTTTGTGTTGCTTGTATTAACCGCCGGCGCGCTCCAGCACCAGCCGGTCATAGCCATGAAACGAGCCGTGCTGCTGCCGTACCTGCGGACCAGGCGCGAGCCGCAGATCGGGCATGTGAGCTAGCAACGAGCGCAGCAGCGATTCGAGCTGCATGCGCGCGAGCGCGAGTCCCATGCAGCTATGCGGACCCGCGCCGAATGTCAGCGAACGCCCGGCTTCGCGTTCGAAGCGGATCTCGTCGGGCGCATCGAACGCGGCCGGATCACGGTTCGCCGCGCCGAGCAGCGGCACCACCAGTTCGCCTCGCCGAATCCGCTGGCCGTCGATCTCGACGTCTTCCCACGCATAGCGGAACACCGCCTGCACGGCTGCGTCGTGGCGATATAGTTCGCGCACCGCTTGCGGCACGAGCGCCGGATCGGCCCGCAGCGCCTGCCATGCCCGCGGCGCGCGCAGCAGGGCGGCGAGCCCGTTGCCGATCGACAGCAACGTCGTGCCGTAACCGGCAATGAAGAGAAACAGGATGTTGACGAGCATCTCGCGGCGCCCGATTCCGCCTTCCCGTTCGAGATGCAGAAAGCGCGACGCCGCGTGATCCGGCATCGCGTCGGGATCGATGCCGGCGATGAACGATTCGACTTGCGCGAGAAAGGCTTCGGTCTGCGCGATCGCGCTCATGCGTTCGGCGGGCGCGAGCGGCGCGCCGCTGATCAGTTGCCATGCGCCGGTCGACGCTTCGAGGTAGCGCGCGCCGTGCGCGTCCGGAAAGCCTAGCAGCCGGCAGATCGTGCGCACCGGCAGCACGCTCGCGATGTCGGCCACGAGGTCGAAGCGCGGCGTGTCGCGCAGGCGCTCGACGAGCCGCGCGATTTCGTCGTCGATGAACGCTTGCAGCGCCGCCAGCGCCTTGCGCGAAAAGAGCGGCGCGAGGAACCGCCGCAAGCGGTCGTGTTCCGCGCCGTTCTGGAACACGATCATGTCGGTGTAGCCGAGGGCGTCGTCGAATGGCGTGGCCGAAGGCGGCATGCGCGCGGAGAAGCGCGCGTCCTCGAGAATGCGCGTGACGAGCGCGTGCGACGAAGCGAGCCATACGCCGCTCGCGTCGCGGCACAGCGGCCGGTTCGCGCGCAGCCAGGCATAGACCGGGTACGGATCGGCGGAGCCCGTGCCGATGATCGAGGGCAGGGCGCTGTAAAAGTCCGGGTCGGCAAGCGTGACGGTCATGGCCGGCTTCGGCTGAGGGGAAGGCGCGGGCGTGCCCGCGAGACGGCGCCGATGGTGCGCAACTCGCGCGCGACTGGCACGCCAGTCATGCGCAACCGGTGTGCAGCCAGCGTGTCGATCATGCGCAGCGCGTGCGCAGCCGGCGCGCGATCATCCGCGACCCGCGCGCCGATCATGCGCAACTCGCGCGCGCGAATGCCGCGGAAATCGGCGCGAACCTCACGCGAACCCGACGCGAATCGGCGCGCGTCAGATCGTGATCGTGCCGGGCTGTTGCATGAGCGGCTGCACCTGCGGAGTCGTCGTCGTCGTGTTGCCGCTGAGGTTCAGGTCGCCGGCGCCGATGTTGACATCCTCGGCCGAGAACTTGACGTTGCCGTTGGACTGCTCGTCGGGCTTCACGAAGTCGCCGCGAATCAACATACCGAAATCGAGGTGGTTGTTGGTCGCCAGCGTCTGGACCTCCTTCTCGCCATCGGGCGTGAAGCTGACGCTGCCGTCGGCGCCGATCGAACCCACCGACTTGCCCTTCTTGTCGTACAGGTTGCCCGACGGGTCCGCGAGCAGATCGACTTCGCCGCCGGAGCGCGACGTGAGCTTGACGGAGCGCAGCGGCGGGTTGCCGCTCGTCGACTGGCCGGGGTAGCCCGGCACCTGGCCGGTGCCGGGGAATTGACCCGAGCCCGGAAACTGGCCCGACGAGCCGGGCGTCTGGCTGAATGCGCCGAGGTCGTTGAGAAGCTGCTGGATGTCAGCGTTGATCCGGCTCGGATCCGCGCCGCCGTACGACTGGGTGTTGGGCGAGTATTCGAGCGTCTGCGCCTGGAACGACGGCTGGACTGTGTTGAAGGTCATGGTTCCTCTCACAAGGTTGATCATGCGGGTAATCGAAAACTGATGAGGCGGCAGAACGCGCCGACTTCAACAGACACAGGCTAGGGGAAGCGGATGCGCTCGCGTCGGCGAATGCGAAGCGGCGTGTGAGCGCACGAAACGTTGGCGACTTCGCGGCGCATCGCCGCGCGCGGCGCTTCGAGGCGGCGGATGCGCTTCGCGATCTTATGCCGCGCTTCGTGTGCTCGCGGTCATGGCGAAGGGTACGCATCGACAATGCTGCGTGTTTCCCGATGCCTTTTCGTTTGCGCAGGTACATGCAATGAAAAACGATCAATGCAGTTTGTCGGTGCTGGGTGTGCTGCTGTCGGTGTTTTCGGTCGGCTTGCGGCTCGGCGCGCATGCCGAACTCGAAGAGCTGCTGCTCGTGCTGCGGCTGCTGCATCCCAATCCGTCCGTCGTCGATATCTGCGAGGTGCGTCTGCTCGTCAACTCGCAGCGCTGGATGGATGCGTTGCGCCTGTTGCGGCAACTCGACGAGCAGGGGCAGGGTTCGCCCGTCGTCATCGCGCTGCAGGGCTGGTGTCTTTACATGCTGGGCGATCGCGACTGGCGCCGCTGCGTGGGCGCCATCCTGCACAGCGGCGACCCCACCGCGCTCGCGATCGCCGCGAAGTTCATGGGTGTCGAGGGCGACGCGGTGCCCGCGCGCATCGCGGAGGCGCTCGGCAACGAGTACAGCTGAGACGCGTGAGCATTCCCGCGCGACACGCGGCATCCATCACTCTCGAAAGGACTTCCTGTTGGACGACAAAATCAGCAGCGGCGGCGCGGGCGAACCGCGGCCGTGGCCGGAGCACGACCCTGGAGCGCGGCCTGCGGGGCCGCCGCCCGCATCGAGGCGCCCGCCTGGTTCGCCGCAGCTGGACGGTCTGCCGCCATCCCGCGCCAGTGCGCCGGAGTCGGTACCGCTGGCGGAGCCGGGCAGCGAGATCGTGTTGCGCGACGCCGGGGTATCTCACGCGCACGACGATCACGCGATCCGCAATGCGCAGACCGAAGGGCGCATCCGGCGTGCGAAGGACATGCTGCGGATTCTCGTCGACGAAAGCAGCAACGACAAGCCGGTAACCGGGCCCGGCGACGAATGGCTCGTCGATCTGCTTGCGCGGATGAAGACCGGCAATTTCATCACGCAGAACGCGCACGAATACGTGCATCGCGCGTGCGTCGGCGCGGGGCGAACCGACCGCATCCATACCGGCTGGAGCGAACTGTCGGGCGATACGGCCGCGGCGGCGCTCGACGTCAAGCGCCGCTTCGCCGACAGGCAGGTCGTGGTGAGCGGCTTTCGCGGGCGCAAGCCGGATGATCCGCGGCGCCTCGATCAATTCGACGCCGCCGATGCGATCGTGCTGACACGCGGCGATTTTCATGCGCCGTACCAGTTCATCGAGGCGATCGACTATCTGCGTTCCGCGCGCGCGGCGGCGAGTGCGGTCGGACAGCCGCGCGAACGGGCGCTGGTGGTTGCCGACTTCGGTTTCTACCGGCCATTGCTGCGGGGCATGTTCGGCGCCGCGCCGCGCGGCGCGGACGAGAAGGAACACTACCGGAAGGCGCTCGACAGTACCTTGCGGCAAGGGCAGCGGCCGGGCGTGCCGCACGCCGCGACGACCGTGCAGATCGTCGACTCGCTCGACGACGTCGCCCGCACCGGCGCACTGACCCGCCGTGGCCCGACGGCCTTGGGCACGACCCCGGCGACGCCGGCGTTACCTGAGTCCGACATCGCCACGCGCAATGTGGCGCAACTCTTCGTCGGCACCACCAAGCAGCTGAAAATCGAGCATTGGCGCTCCGGTTTCGGCAGCGCCACGCTCAGGATCAGTTCGCTGATCGAGCTGATCGACGATCTTGGAGAACCCGAGGAGCGTCACGGCAGCTACGTCGCGAACGTGCGCGGCTTGCGGCCCGACGCCGGCGTGGAAAATTCCGGCAAGGCGGAATCGTTCGTGCGGGTGATCCGGCGCGTGCTCGACGGCGAGCATCCGACGATCTCGCGCGAAGCGTTGCTGCAGCGGCTGGCATCGTTCGGCGTCGATGCGGAGCGCGGCGACAGGCTGCACTTCATCGCCGACGATCGCGGACTCGAATTTCCCGACTGGCCGCTGCTGGAGCCGTATTTCCCGGCGCACATCAAGGAGGAGGCGCTCGCGGAAGTTGAGCGCCGGGTCGGCGGACAGGACCCGGCGATTCAGGCCGTGCCCGGCGTCGAGACGACCTGGTGGATCAATACGGCGGGCGGCACCACGCAGCTTCTCGAACACTTCATGCAAGCTTACGAGCGGCGCGCGGCCGCCACCGGCGAGCGGCTCGAACCGAGCGTGGTGAGCGTGTGCGTCGCGAGCCTCGTCGACATGGATCTTTCGACGGGCGCGGCGGACGTGCGCAATTTTTCCGGCGCCACCACCTTCGAGTTCCGCCGTCCGCCGGCGGGCGCCGTCAATGCCGCCGACAGCGAGGCGTGGTTCGTGCCCGCCGCGGCCATCAACCCAGAGTCGCGCTCCGTGCAGGAACTGATGGACCGGTCACACGTAGGCGCCTACACCGCGTCGCTGCCGTGGGTGAAAGCGATCGACGCCATGCGCGCGGACGGCGTCACGTTCGAGAACGCGGCGCGCAGATCGCGCGTGCCGGATTATCGCGTGTCCTTGATCGGTCAGCCGGGCAGCACGCGTGGCGCCGCATGGCAGCAGCGTATCCGCGCGCTCGCGCCGGCGAACGCAACGCGGCCCGATCCGGCAGGCGAGCGCGCGCCGCCTGTTGTCATCGGCCAGGCATCGGCTGCGCGAGCGTTCGATCCGTATGCGATCGGCCAGCGCGTGCAGCACGCCGATGCCGTGGTGTTCGATGCCGTGCCCGGCACGCTCGGCGCGCAGGCTACCGTCCTTTACGAATACTTTTCGGCGCTCGTGCTGACGAGCCTGCATCCCGACTACAAGAACGTGCGTGTGCTCGTCAATGAAGGCGATCCGCATCTCGCCATCCTGCAGGAACTCGTCAGGACCCAGCATCACTACGGGTTGAGCGAAAACCCGCTGACGCTGTCGCGGCGTTACGACGAGGAAAGTCAGGCGACCGCCGAACTCGAACGGCACTGGGCGCAGTATGAGCGGATCGAGGTCCCGCAAGACGGCGCGGCGGCCCCGCCCAACCGGTTCGACGTGCGCCGCGAACTGGATGCGGGCCGCGCGGCGCGGCGTCCCGCAGTGGTGGTGCTGGCGTCGGGCAAGGCGGTCGAGCCTTCACTCGTGGCCGAGACGACATCGGTGGCGCGCTGGATCGCCGGACGCGGCGACGATGCGATCTATGGCGGCGGCGCCAAAGGTCTGATGGGCGAGTTCTATCAACACTATCAGCGCCATGCCGCGTCGAGCCGCACCGGCGGCAAGGTGGCCGGCATCAGCACGACGATGGTCATCGGCAAGGAAACGACGACCAGCGAACTGCCCGCCGCGCTCGACGTCGGCCACGTCAGCCCGGACATCATCACGCGGATGCATCAGCTGTTCGAGGCGGACATGGCGGTCTTTCTCGCGGGCGGCGTCGGCACGGCCGAGGAAATCGGCTTCGCGCTCGCCTTGAAGGCAGCCGGCGTGCAGCCGATGCGCGACAAACCGATGATCCTGGTCAACTCGCTGATGCCGGACGGCAAGCGGCTCTGCGACGGTTATCTGGAATACTTCGGCGCCGGCGATCCGGCGCTCGACCGCCAACGCCGCATCGAAGCAGGCGCGAGCAGGCTCAAGGCGCTGAACGTGCACGTGGTGCAGGCGGGCCGCGACGACTTCGATCGGACGTTCGGCGATGAATTCATGCGTATCCGAACGCTGTATGGGATCGGCTCGACGCCGCGGGCATAGTGCCGCCCGCGCGCCGGGCGTTCACCGCTCCGTTGCCTTGCCCGCGACGCCCGGCGCGTCGGTCGCTTTATCGGGGCGATACGTCGGCGGCGCACTGCCCGCGTGGATCATCCCTTCATGCACGGCCTTCAGTTCAGCCGCGCGGCCCGCATCGCCCGCCTCGTTGCAGCACGCGATCAGAGCGATGATCGCCCGCTCGCGAAACGCGCTGTCCGCACAGGCGTTGGCCAGTTGATAGACCTCGTTCCACGCGGCGATCACCTGGTCGGCGGGCGTCTCCACCCGCGGCAGCGCCTCTGCGATGACCGCATGCAGACGCATCTCGTCGCGCCGGCGCGGCGTCGCGCTCGCGGTCAACTGGGCGAGCACGGCGCGCGCGCGCCGCAGATGTTCGTGCACGAGCGAGAGCAGGCGCCACAGCGGCGCGGAGCATTCGAGCAGCGTGACCGCGAGTTCGAAACGCCCGGCCTTCACCGCCCACGCGAGCGCGGCGCGCAGATCGTCCAGATCGCTGAGATCGAGCACGTCGATCGTCTTGTGCTCGCCGCGCTTGCGGTGCGCCGCGATGCGTATCGGCAAGCCGCCCGCATGAGCGAGCGCCGCGCGATCGAATTCGCCGCTGTCGGTGAGCATGTCGCGCGCGAGTTCGCGGATCGGCCGGCGCATCTGCAGCATCCATTGCCCGTCGCTGTCGATCTCCTCGATCAGGCCGGCTTCGACAAGCTGGTCGAGACGGCGGTCGGCAAGCGCCTCGCCGCGCACGCCGCCGCCTTCGCTGGCGGACATCGGCGGCTCGCAGGCCGTCAGCAGGCCGATCGCCGCGCAACGCGGAAACTCGCCCGCGAACAGGCTGAGCAGCAGGAAGTGCTTGCGCGCGAAAGGGTCGAGCCGCGCGATATGCAGATCGAGCGCCACCGGCACCGGCGCCGAGAGGGACCGCGGCACGCCCGGCGCGTCGATGCGCGCGTCGATCAAGCCGGCAAGGCGGCGTGCGTAGCCGGTCATCGCAGTATCGAGCGTGTCGCCCGCGTTCATGCTGTCGTCGATCGACGCGGCGGCGAGTTCGAGCGCGAGCGGCACGCCGTCCAACTGCTGCGCGATGCGCACGGCCGCATCGATCACGTCCTGGCTGATCTCGCCGGCATCGAGTGCGGCGAGAAGGGCCGCGCTTCCGGTCCAACGCGCAAGCGCGCGCGGCTTTTCGCGCAGCCGCGCTCGCCGCGCGAACAGCGTGCCGAGCCGTGCGAACAGCAACCGCAGCGCGTCGTACTCCGCGGCGAGCGCGGTGCTGACCTGGGCGTCGTCGGGCGTGCGCAACGGGTAGAGCGTCACCACTTCTTCGCCGTCGAGACCGAGCGGCGCGGCGGCCGTGACGATCGCGCGTACCTCGGGCGCTTCCGCGAGCAAGGCGGCGATCATGCGGGCCGCGGGCTCGCCGTCCGTCTTCCCGCAATCGACGACGAACAGCACGCGCCGCGTGCGCACGCCATCCAGCAGACGCGCGAAGGAAGCGCGCGCGAGCGGCGGCGCAAGGTTCAGCGCGAGCGCGAAGGCGTCCGCGAAACTCTCACGCGGTGTTTGCGCCGCGAGCGACACCGGCACCACGCCGTCGGGGAATTGCGCGGCAAGCCGGCGAGCGGCCTCGTGCGCAATGCGCGACTTGCCGGTTCCAGTCGCGCCGACCAGAGTGATGACGCGCGCGATCGAAGCGAGGCCGAGCACTTCCGACAACTCCGCATGGCGGCCGATAAACGGCGTGAGATGCAGCGGCGCGCGCAAGCGCATCGTGCGCGGCGACGTCTGCGCGGTGCGCGGCGGAATGTGAATGGGCGGTTCGGTCGGCGGCTGCAACGCCGGGCCGGTGGCCTCCGATGGCCGGGGCGCGCTGCCCGTGTGGACTTCGGCGGCGAAACGATAGCCGAAGCCCGGCACGGTGACGATCAGGTCGCGATCGTCGCCGAGCGCGCGTCGCAGCGTGGAAATCTGCGCCTGAACCGTGTTCGCGTCGACCGCCAGATCGGGCCAGCCCCGGCGGCACAGTTCGGCTCGCGCCACCGGCCGGCCGCCGGCCTCCACGAGCGCCAGCAGCAATTCGAGCGCGCGAGCGCCGAGTTCGACCGGCGAGTCGTCGGCGACGAGACGCGGCGGATTCTGCGTGAGCGTGTAGCGACTGAACGCAATGACCATTTCACCCGGTCGTGGTGACGACATCCTGAATCTCCAGCGAATCCGGCGAGCCGATTTTCCCGGCATGCCGGCATGCAGCGGTTGCGCGCGGTGGGGTGCCGCGGTTGGGTGCGCCTGGGTGCGCCTGGGTGCGCCTGGGTGCGCCTGGGTGTGCCTGGGTGCCAAGCGAAAGGTTACACGGAACAGGCGCGCTCCGCGCAGGGTCGCCGCATGCGTCGCGGAGGGGCTATTCGGTTCGACATGCGCCGGAAATCTCAACAGTTCTCAAATCCGCCGAAAAGCTCAGATTTATTGAAGATGTTCTTTCGCATACGCGGATAGATTGAGCGGTGCGAACGATGGCGACATTCCCAACCATCGTGTTCGCCAAAAGCGTGCGTGCCGGCGGCGGTGACAGCCGTGCGCGTGTCAACGAGGAGTAGCGCAATGTTCCTGACGCTTTATTTTCCACTCGCGGCGTCGTTGTCCGTGCAGGATTTACCGGACGGTTTCATCAACAAGGTTCGTGAAGGCAATGTCCAGGCGGCGGGCGCGCAGGCGGCCCGCTGGTCGGATCTCGCGCGCAACGGCGCGGGCGCCGCCGCGGGCTCGCCCGGACTGCTGCAGCTTCATGCCGACATGCAGATGACCCTCGGTATTTGTGACGAAGCCGAAGAACAGTATCGGCGCGCGCAGAAGGCGATCCTCCGCTCGCCGCGCCAGGCAATCCGCGCGGCGTCGTGCCGCAATGCCGGCTGGCAGGCGCTGTTTCGCCATCGGCTTGCCACGGCGTTGTCATGCTTTGCACGCTTGATCGACGAGCCCGACGTCGAGGTGTCGCGGCAACTCGAAGCCCGCCTGGCGATTACCGGCACGTTGCACGAACTCGGCCGCTCGCGCGATGCAACCGATGCGCTCGACGAACTCGCCGCCGCGACATCCGAACACGGCTCGGATAGCTGGCGCGACATCGTCGCCACCTTGCGCTTCGACGTCGCCGTGCAGCGCGAACTGCGCGGCGCGGCGCAACTGAACGATCACGTGTACTGGCAATCGGGGCTCGGCGGGCAGGGGCTGCGCAGTGTCGGCGCGGTCGGCACGGCAAGCGACGAAGCCGATCTGCACGAAGTGGGCGCGTTGAGCGTTCGCACGCCGCTGCTCTGCGAGCGGATCGGTTATCTGCGCCAGTTGCGCGCGCTCGCGAGCGGCGAGCGCGGCGCGATGGACCGCATCACCGCGCATCTGAACTGGGCGCAGCAGCATGGCCTCGGCGACTATTTGCGCACGACGCGGCTCGAAGTCGTGCTCGCCGCGCTAGCGTGCGACGCGCCGCAGCTCGCTGAGTCGCTGCTCGAGCCGCTGCATCGCACCGACCATGCGGCATCGACCGGGCACCGTCAGCTCGAGTATCTGTATTGCGTCGCCAAGACGCACCAGGCGCTCGGCCGCAGCCGTGAAGGGATGGTCTTCTTCGGACGCTATGCGCTGATCGCCACCCAGTGTCTGCGCGACGACTCGCAGGTGCTGACCTCGTACAGCGGGCGGGCCGCGCGCCAGGCGCCGCAACTCGACGACGTCGCGGCGCGCTTGCCCGCACGTTATCGGCGCGCGTATCGCTATTTGCAGGAAAATCTCGACCGGCGCGACCTGTCGGTGCGCGAGGTGGCGGCCGAGGTCGGCGTGACCGAACGTGCGTTGCAAAGCGCGTTCAAGCATTCACTCGGACTGTCGCCCTCGGAGCTGATCCGTCGGCTGCGCATGGAGCGGATTCGCGCCGATCTGCTGGACGACTCGTTCTCCGGCGATCGCACCGTGTTGCTGACGGCGAACAAGTGGGGCGTGCAGAACCGCTCGACGCTGGTGAGCGGATATCGCAAGCAGTTTCACGAAGTGCCTTCGGAGACTTTGGAGCGATAGCGTGTCGGCGCGGGTGGACGCCGCATCGGGTTGCGATGCCGGTGTCCGCTTCTGTGGCGCGCATGTGCGGTTCGGAGCGCGATGCGCGCCGGCGCTAGGAGCGGGGCAGGTTCTTTTCGGCGAACTCGCGCAAGTCCTCGATATCGGCGGGGCTTTCGATGCCGAAGGCCCGCGCGGCCTCTTGCAGTGAATGACCCTGGCGCATCATGAAGTACGCGTCGGCAAGTTGCCTCGGCGTCGCCGGTGCAGGTTCGCGGCCGTGCTGCGCCTCGTGCAGACGCTGCTTCTGGAGCTGCGCTCTCAAGGGCTGCGTTCTTTCATCGGAGCCTTCGAAATCAGGCTGAGCCGGCGCTTCTCCGCCACCGACCGGCGGCAACTTGTCTGAACTCATCGAGGCAATCCCCGGCTGGTTGTATCAACCCGGCATGGCGGGACACACGCGTCCTCTGCCCGCCATCACGCGGACAGCACGTACTGAAGATCCGCGAGGCGGCTCGACATCTGCGGATCGCCGGGACGTTCGAACGTATTGCAGAACACGACGGTCGCGTCCTGCGCGGTCTGCGTCTGCTTGACCGCGTCGATCGCGCCCGATTGCGAGGTTTCAAGTTCATGCTTGAGGAAACCGTAGTTCGCCTGTTCGCTGGATGGGTCGAGCTTATGTTGCGAGCAGTAGTCGAGGTAATCCTGCTTGCGCGAGCCGGTCCATTGCGCGACGCCATAGCCGGACTGCAGGTTGGAATTGGGTGCGCCGACCGCGCCGCCCTGGTTGATGCCGGTGTTCATGCCGCCGCTTTCGTGCCATAGGTTGGCGACGATCCCCGCCGCCTGATTTCTCGTCAGGCCGAAGTCCCGTTGCAGGTTCGTCATGAAATGCTCCGCCGTCTGTTTCCCCTCGGCCGTGCTCGCGGGCGTCCCCTGGCCCGAGCCGTCGCCGGCCGGAACCGCGCCCGAGTACGAGGCGGGTGAGGCCGACGAGGTGGACGCGTAGCTCGCCCGCGCGGGCGCCGCGGAAAAGGAGGGCATCGACGGCATCTGGAATGACGGGCCGTTACTGTTGTCGAACAGCCCCGAAAGGATCTGCTGGATCTGCAGAAGGATGCTCTGATCGTTCTCGCTGCTCGCGCCGGGACCGCCGGCTCCAAGCTGATGCAGAAGTTCGTCTACGCGCTGTAACTGGGCGGATTCGATCATGGTTGTCTCGCGCGGGTAGGTCCGTGGAAATTCGTTTGCACGCAGAGCGGCCAGCCTGACGTTCGATATGCGCAACGCACGCCGCCACGCCCATTCTCACAGCCGCGTTGCGCTTGGCGCCGGCGTTTCGGAAGTTGAAGCCGGCGGCGCGAAACGACGCGCGGAGGCGCATCTCCGATGACGCTTCGCCGTCTTCGAGCGCGCCTCGCGCCATCAGCGCGTTGCCGGAAAGTTCGATGCGGCGGGCGCGCTCCGCCCGAGCGGTTGCGCCGACAGAACCGTGCTTTCCTCCAGGATTTGCCACTGATAGCCCCACGGCAGAGGCCCCGAGGTCTTTTGCGAGTGCTCCCTCTGCTGCGCCAGCACTTCGGGCGCCTCCCAGTTTGCTTCGTCCATCAGGAGCTGGCCGATGTTGTCGCCGATTTCGCCCACTTCCTGTTCGTCACCGGTGCTCGCGGCGATATGGGCCGCGAGCGTTTGAAGTTCTTCGAGCCGCTTCGTGGCCTGCGGTTTCATGTACTGCCGCACGACCATTTCCTGCTGTCCACGCGCCGCACGCGCCGACGCGAGCGTGTCGGGCGGTGTTTCCGTCAGACCGGCGGGCGGCGCCGGCGTCGATGCGCCGTCGCGGTTCGCCAGCCACTCGCGACAGGTCTCGACGTCCGTGGTCCATTGCCGTGTCGGCGTGGAGCCGCTGACGTCCGGCGCGGGAATATGGATGCTGCCGTTCTTCAGCATGATCACATTCGTCGTGCGTTTGCTGTTGAGGGCCGTGAACATCGCGCCGTGCCCGCCCGCCAGATTCACGCCCGCGACCGTCGGCAAGACGACCGACGGCGGCGGATAAGCCAGTCCGGCCGGCACCTTGGTGACATGCTCGTATGCGCCGTCGACCAGTGTCGTGCCGGCCGAATTGACGTGAACCTCGCCGCCGTGCATGACCGAGCGATGTCGCTGCACGGCGCCCGCGAGCCACGGACCGAACTGGATCGAGGCCAACGGCAACGTCAGTTGCGGCAGGTGAAGGAAGGGCATGGTGGCGCCGGCGAGCGCCGTGTGCTGCTTGACGTCGGTCGGCGCACTGGTGTGACCTTCGTCGTATCGAACCGAGACGGAAGGGTGCTTCGCAGCCGCCGTCACCCATCGATTCCAGAGTCCTTGCGTCGCGCCGGTGCGGGTATCCGACAATCCGTCGAAGAGCCCGGCGGCGATTTCCTTGCATTTGTCGAGTCCATCGGGCGCCTTGACCTCGATGCGGATGACCGGCCCTCTGAAGGTCTGATTGACTTCATGCGTGCCCCATTCGCGGATCAGCCATGCAAAGGCGATCGGAATGTTCGACATCAGGACGACGCCGCGCTGACGAATGCGCGTGTCGCGTTCGAACGTGCCGGCGTGGATTTCGAGGCAAGCGCCGTCGGGCCCCTCGCTGCCGTTCATCGCGATGCGTCCGCCCCGGCCCCTGGTATGGGCGCGCGTCGGCAAGGCCATGACAGCGGGAATCGCATGGCTGATCACGCCCGTCAGCGCGAGTGCCCCGCTGAACCAGAGCGTGGTGTTGAAGCCTTTGACTCTTGACGATCTGACATCGATGCTCGCTCCTTCTTCCACGATAGTCACGAGTTCCTTGAGTCCCGCGATGCGAGGCGCGACGCCGTGGTCGATGTCGCTCAGCAGGTTCAGGCGATTTTCCAGTGCGGAACCTTCGAAGCCGGGCTGCGCATCCGTTGCCCATTCCCGCAGCATGGCGAGGTCGAGTTGCTGCAATCGCGCGGAGAAGTCGGCCCAGGTGGAATCCTTCGCCAGTTCCTTTTCCTTCACGCCGAGCAGGCGCGCCGTTTGTTCCCTGATCTTGCGCCGCGCGAGCGTGCCGATCGGCATCTCGTCGCGCCATCCCTTGCGGGCAATGCGATCGCCCATCACCATCAGCGTGGCCAGGCGGGCTGCATCTTGCACCCGCGTTTCGGGCTGTTCGGCAAGCGCGCCGCTGCCGGCCGGCGCATTGGCGGGCGTGCCGCCATGCGGCTCCGTCACGAGCGGTTCGAGGTCGGTGCAGACGTTGCCGACGATGTTCAAGACGAGCAGTTTGAGGATCTGCGGCTCGTCGAGCGCGGACAGATCGTCCGACGAGCGCATGCGCTTCAGGAACGACCCGCGATGGCCGCTCGCGCCCACGATCCGGTTAAAGCGCGTGGACGTTTCCGTGACATGGTCGGGGTCGATCGTGCCGCCTCGCAGGAACACGATCGCCTCGCACTGGCTCAGTGTCGGGTCCGGCGAGACGGCGCCGAGCAACGCGTCCGCCGCGATCCGGTGATATCTGAACACGTTCGCCGGAATGCCCGTGAGTGCGGCTTGTTGCTCCGGCGCGCTTGCCTGGCCGGCGATGTGGCGGGCAAGTCCGATGGATTCGTCGAGCGTGGTGGGCCTCGGCAGGCCCAGTCCGTCGACGTAGTTCCTGAGCAGATGGTCGCTCGCCCGGAACGCGAGACGTGCGTCCGCGCGCGCCGTTTCAGTTTCGAGTCCGGCGAGGCGGCCGGCGGGACTCATCGCCGCCAACATGTCCGGCTTTTCGAGCAGCAGTTGCCAGCCCTGGTCGGACTGGCTGAGCGCGCACTGGGTCGCCAGCATGTCGGCGCCCAATTGCCCGCCGGTGGGCGCCGTGTCGCCTCTCCACGCGTTGACGACCGCCAGCGCGCGGGACGCATCGCCGCCGGTCGCTTGCCTGAGCACATAGGCCAGGGTCATCGCATTGCCGTAGCGCGACGCGCTGCCGCCCTTGAATTGCATCAGGCGCTGCGCTAACAGCGTCGTCTCGTTCGATTCCGCTTCCGACGTGTTGGGGAACAGCGAAACGATCTTCTTGCGTGCGCGCTGTGCGTCGTGGAGCGCGCCGCCTTCCGCAAAGTCGCCATCGGCGCACGGATCGCTACCGAACTCCGCCTCGACGAGCGGTGCGATGGTGCTGCGAAAATTCGTGCGGTTCGTTCGATCGGCGTGCCTCGTGCTTGCCGCGGCGTGTCGGCCCTCGCTGCGGAGGAACTCGAGCGCGCTCGATGTCTCGGCTCGCGCGAGCGGCCTGCCCACGGGAGCATGCGTGGGTTCTTGCCGCGTACCACCGGCGCTCTGCGCGTCGAATGGTTGCGGGTGCCCGAGCAGGCGGCCGATCAGTCGCATAGTGTCCTCCCCTGGTTGCTGTTCGCGCTCCCGCGCGGCGCGCGGACTCGGCCAGCGTGACCGAAGGTAGCCGGTTGCGAGAAACGCGGAAGGCCGGTCGCGAAGCGTCGTGCGAGCAGGCGAACGGACGCGGGGAGGGGCGATGGCCAAGAGGAAGCGAAGGTATTTCGGCTGCGAAGCGAAGGTGGTATCTCCGCATAAATGAATCGATGCTCAACGTAATTCGCATCAATGCCGGATAGATATTCCGGTCACGGCAAGTATCTACTCCCGCACTGGTGAACTTGCAACCAGGGTATTGACCATAACGAAAAGATAAAGCGCCACCTTTTTTGGAAAGCCATTATTCTTTTGCTGTATCGATCGTTGCCATTCGCTCGGGCACGGTTCTGTAATTCCCAATGTCAGTGCGTCAGTCCGAAAACGTCCGTTTGCGAATGTCCGGCATAAAACAGGTTCACTCAGGGGGGCGCTGTAATGAATCGTTTAAAACGACGCAAACAAGAACTCACACAGTATTTTGTGGACCCCGATATCGGGCGGCACCGAATCAGGCAATTCACGTCGTATTCGGTGATAGGCGCGATGCTGGCGGGTTTGGCTTTATCCGCCAATGAAGTTCGTGCGCAAAGCAGCGTGCAGCTTTATGGCATCGTGGACGACGCGCTCACCTATACGACCAACGTTCGGGGCGGCCACGCGTGGGCGCAGTTCAGCGGCGTCGGTCGCAATGACCGCTGGGGCTTTCGCGGCACGGAGGACCTCGGCGGCGGATACCGCGCGATATTCCGGCTCGAAAACGGTTTCGGCATCAACAACGGCACGCTGGGTCAAGGCGGACTGGAATTCGGCCGGCAAGCGTTCGTCGGTCTCGCCAGCGACCGGCTGGGCACGATTTCGCTGGGCCGTCAGTACGATTTCATGACGACGAACCTGTCGTCGTTCTCCGCCGGCTCGACGATTCCCAGCGTTTTTGCGTTCCATCTCGGCGATTACGACAGGCTCGGCGGCGAGCGCATCAACAATTCGGTCAAATACGTGACGCCGACCCTGGCCGGCCTGCAATTCGGCGCGCTGTATGCGTTCGGCGGCCAGGCGGGGGACTTCGCGCGCAACAGCGCGATGGGTTTCGGCGCCGGTTACACGCAAGGGCCGCTGCGCCTCGCGGCCGCCTACACCGCCATTCGCAATTACCAGGCCGTCTTTGGCATCGGCACGCCGGTACTCGGCACGCCCTTATCCGGCTCGGGAGCATTGGGCACCCTGGCGAGGCCGGTGGTTTTCGACAAACTCGTCGTGGCGGGCGCGGCGGCGGGCTATCAGCTCGGCCCCGTGCTGATGCAAGGCGTGTTCACGCTGGTGGACTTCCAGAACAACGGTCGATCCAGCGTCCTGCGCACCGCGGAAGGCAACACCCAGTACAAGGTCAGCCCCGCCTTTTTCGTGGCCGCCAGTTATGCGTATTCGAAGCTCGACAACGATCATTGGAATCAGATCGGGCTCGGCGCGGATTATTTCCTGTCCACTCGCACCGACGTGTATCTCAACGCCGTCTATTTGCGTGCCAGTTCCGGTGTGACGGCCGAAATGTTTTTGCTGTCTCCTTCGAGCAGCAATACCCAGATGATCGTATCGCTCGGCCTCCGACATTCGTTTTAGCGCGATATCGGAATGTATTACCGCTGCATGATCGGGGTGATGCCGATATGGATGAGGTATTTTTCGCGTGATATATGAATAAGGGTTCGTGATAACTAGCCAAAAAACGGCTTTCGTCTAAGCTACGTAGACTTGAACCGGAATGACTCAAGTGAGCTTTCCAATCTATTCGGTCGAATTTACCAATATGGCCGAATTAGACCAGCATTGTTTTAATCCGCAATAACGGGCGCGCTTGCGCTATTCAATGCCAACTGCACGATTGGCGTGCGTTAATTGACCGGGCGGTAATGAATCAATAGCGGCGAGCCTGTCGGACGGGTTCGTGTCGTGTGTGCGGGGTTACTCCGGGGGGCGGATGTGCGCGAGACGTGGGGGCGATTGCTACGCCCGGCTCATCGTGGTTACGCAATCGGCCTGGCCGTCGCCATGCTGCTGCTCGGGCTCGCGGTAACGGCCGTGGTGCATACGGTCAGCGCGGACCTGATCCAGAGCGAGGCGAGACTTCGTTTCGACAACGACACCCGCGATGTCGAACAGCGAATCGACACGCGTATCCGGCTGTATTCCGACGTACTGGTGACGATGCAGGCGCTGTTCAGCGCGGGCGACGATGTATCGCGCAGCGAGTTTCGCGACTTCGTGAACGGCCTAAACCTGCCGGAGCGTTACCCCGGTTTTCAGACGCTGAACTATGCGCCGTATATTCGCGGCGCCGACGTGGAGCAGTTCATCGCCACGCAGCGCAGCGACCCGGTTCTGCAAAAAGCCGGCGTCGACTTTGCGATTCGACCGCCGGGCGCGCGTCCCGCTTATTTCGTGCTGTCCTATGTCGAACCGCTGGAACCGAATGTGCCGTCGCTCGGCATCGATCTCGGTGTGCCGTCCCGGCGACTGGCTGCGCTCGAACGATCGCGCGACACAGGGCAACCGGTCAGCAGCGGGCGCCTGATTCTCGCCGAGGGCAACAATCCGCATATCGGCATCGCATTGCGCCTGCCGGTCTACCGCAAGGGCATGCCGCACGATGCCGTGGATGCGCGGCGTCGCGCGTATATCGGCTCGGTCGGCGCGGGCATCCGTGTCAAGGACCTGATGGCGGGTCTGCTCAGCGAGGAAACACTGCGCGTGATCCGCTTTCGCATCTACGACGCCGGCGCGTTCGATACGCCGGCGGTGCCGCCGTCGCCCTCCACGATGCTGTTCGACAGCGTCGCGGGCATCGGCGACATGGCGCGCGACGCGGTCAGGCGTAACCCGACATCCGGTGCGGGCGTGTCCGCGGCGCACCCGTCGTTGTCGTCCGGCGATGAATTCGGCACGTCGGCGCACGACGCGCGGCACTTCACGAGAAGTCTCGTGCAACCGTTCGGCGGCCGGCGCTGGCTGATCGAGTTCGCCGCCGATCCGGCAACGCTGAGCGGCTCGCAACGCCGTCTGCCGATGTTCGCGACGGTCGCCGGCGTGGTCATCAGTGTGTTGCTGGGCGGGCTGGGGTATGCGCTGTCGAGTTCGCGCGTGCGCGCCGTCAAATTGGCCGAACGGATCACGCATACGCTGCGGGACAGCGAAATCGCGCGTGCCGAGGCGCAGCGCATCGCGCACCTGGGTGACTGGCGCATCAGTCCCGATGGTGAGACGGTCCGCCTGTCGAACGAGATGGCCCGCCTCATCGGCGCGCGCAGCGGCACGCTGCCGCTGGCGGCGCTGATGAACGTGATCGAACGGGAGGATCGCGCGGCGTTGGTGGCGCACGGCAAGAGAACGCTTCGCGCGGGCACGCCGTTCCAGTTCGAATGCCGTTACCGGTCCGCGCGCGGTCGAAGAGGCTGGCTGCATCTAATCGGCCACGCATATGGACCGCCCGAGCAGCGAGCGCTGCGCGGCACGGCGCTGGAAATCACGCAGCGCAAGTCGGCGGAGCGCGCGCAGCAGCAGGAACATGCGATCACGCTGCAACTCGCGACCGCGACGAGCGAGTTCGATGTTTTCCGGCAACTGGTGGACGTGCTGGCGGACGGCATGGGTTGGGACGCGGGCGCGTTCTGGCCCACGGAACCCGGTCAGCGGCAATCGCTTTACGCCATTTACCGCGCGCGGGTACCCGAACTCGAGCCCTGGTTGCAGTCGCGCTCGAACAGCGCATCGGCGGCGGCCGCGGAGGTCTTCATGGAGCCTTGCTGGAGCGCCGGAAAGAGCGCCGTGGCACGGCTCGCGCACGCCGAATGGCTCGGCGCGGCGGGCATCACCACCGTGTTCGCCTTTCCGCTGCGTGCCGGTTCCACGACGCTCGGCACGGCGGAATTCTACGCACGGGACAGGCGTCAGACGGAGCCCCAGGCGCTGGCGATGGCGCGCTCCATCGCGATCCAGGCGAGTCACTTTCTGTTGCGGCGGCAAGCCGAGGAGAATCTGCGCTTCATCGCGAATCACGATGCGCTGACCGGCCTGCCGAATCGGCTGATGTTCAGGGACCGGCTGGAAGAAGCGCTCCTGACCGCGCACATCGAGAACACCGCGCTCCATGTTCTGTTCATCGATCTGGATCAGTTCAAGGACGTCAACGACTCGCTCGGGCACAACGCCGGCGACCAGTTGCTGCGCGCGGTGGCCGACCGGCTGCGCCAGCAGGTCGCGCAGACCGGAATGATCGCCCGTCTGGGCGGCGACGAATTCATCGTGCTCGTCGCGGGGCACGGGGACGCGCAGGACGACGTGAAGTGGTCGGTCGAGGCGATCCAGGGCGCGCTTTCCGAACCGTTCGTCGTGAGCGGAAGGCAAATGCAGGTTACCGCCAGTATCGGCATCAGTTCTTTCCCCGGCGACGGCGACGATGCCCAGACCTTGCTCAAGCATGCCGATATCGCCATGTACGGCGCCAAGCAACGCGGCAAGAACACGTATCAGCTCTACGTCCGCGAGATGAGCGCGACCTTGCAGCGTCGCATCGACATGGAGTCGCATTTGCGGCACGCGGTCGACAACGACGAGTTCGTTCTGTACTACCAGCCGCGCGTGTCGCTGCAATCGGATCGTTGTACCGGAGTCGAGGCGCTGATCCGCTGGCGTCACCCGACACTCGGACTGGTGATGCCCCTGGACTTCATTCCGCTAGCCGAGGAAACCGGGGCGATCGTGCAGATCGGCGCGTGGGTGCTGCGCGAGGCATGCCGGCAGAACGCCGAATGGCTCGATCGTGGGCTGGGGCCGCTGCGCGTGTCTGTCAATCTGTCGGCGCGGCAATTCGCCGACCCGCATCTGCACCACGACATCGTCGACGCGCTCGCGCAGGCGCAATTGCCCGGCGACATGCTGGAACTGGAACTGACCGAGAGCATGGTCATGCGCCACCCCGAACAGGCGGCCGCGTGGCTCGCGAGCTTGAAGCGGACCGGTGTGCGCCTGTCGATCGACGATTTCGGCACCGGCTATTCGTCGCTCGCGTATCTGAACCACTTCCCGATCGACCTGATCAAGATCGATCGTTCGTTCATTCGCGACGTGCCCGACAGTGAGAGCGACGCGCAGATCGCCAGCGCCGTCATTGCGCTCGGTCACAGTCTCGGCCTGGAGGTGGTCGCCGAAGGCGCCGAAACTCAGGCGCACATCGATTTTCTGCGTAACGAAGGCTGCGATGAAGTCCAGGGGTACTTCTACAGCCAACCTCTTCCTGCCGGCGACATGACGTCGTTTCTGAGTCGCCGGCCGGAGCGCGGTCTTGCCGAAGAGCAGAGCCCGCAAGTCGTGCGTGCATGAGGCTGACACCTCGGGCGCGCCCATCACATGTGAAAGGAGCATCACCATGCAACAAGAAAGAGATGTAGAGGGGACCTGGCTGGCCATCGACGAACTCCAGTTTGACCAGATGAAGGCAAAGCTGCTTCACCGGAAGGAGAGCGGATGGACGCCCGCGACGCTGATGCGAGCCGAGCAGGGCTACCGGCAATTTTTGAAGCTGTCGGCGAAATACCCGAGCGTCGCCGTCGTGCCGGGCGAGGAGGTGGATCAGTTCTGGCACGCGCACATTCTCGACACGCGGCGCTATGCCGCCGATTGCGAGCGTCTGTTTGGCTATGTGCTGCACCACAATCCTTATGTGGGCATCGATGGCGCGGAGGATGAAGCGCATCTGCTGGAACTGGCGGGGGCGACGAGCGAACTGATGGCGCGCGAGTTCGGCACGGCGCTGGCGGTGCAAGCGCCTGCTTATTGTGCGGTCACGCCGGGGGCGGAAGCGAAGCCTGCTTACTGTGCGATCACGCCGGGTGCAGAAGCGAAGCCTGCTTACTGTGCAGTCACGCCGGGGGCAGAAGCGAAGCCTGCCTACTGTGCAGTCACGCCGGGGGCGGAAGCCAAACCTGCGTACTGCGCGATCACGCCGAGTGCAGAAGCCAAACCTGCGTATTGTGCGGTCACGCCGAGTGCGGAAGCCAAACCTGCGTACTGCGCCATCACGCCTGGCGCAGAAGCGAAGCCTGCGTACTGCGCGATCACGCCGAGTGCAGAAGCCAAACCTGCGTACTGCGCAATCACGCCGAGTGCAGAAGCCAAACCCGCCTACTGCGCAATCACGCCAGGCGCGGAAGCGAAACCTGCGTATTGCGCAATCACGCCAGGCGCAGAAGCGAAGCCTGCGTACTGCGCGATCACGCCGGGTGCGGAAGCGAAGCCTGCTTACTGCGCGGTCACGCCGGGTGCGGAAGCCAAACCTGCGTACTGCGCAATCACGCCTGGCGCAGAAGCCAAACCTGCGTATTGTGCGGTCACGCCAGGCGCGGAAGCGAAACCTGCGTATTGCGCAATCACGCCAGGCGCAGAAGCGAAGCCTGCGTACTGCGCGATCACGCCAAGCGCGGAAGCAAAGCCTGCTTACTGCGCGGTCACGCCAGGCGCAGAAGCCAAGCCTGCGTACTGCGCGATCACGCCGAGTGCGGAAGCCAAACCCGCCTACTGTGCGATCACGCCAGGCGCAGAAGCGAAACCTGCTTACTGTGCGATCACGCCAGGCGCGGAGGCGAAACCCGCCTACTGCGCAATCACGCCAGGCGCGGAAGCCAAACCCGCCTACTGCGCAATCACGCCAGGCGCGCAAGCCAACCCTGCCTACTGCGCCGTCACCCCGACGCATCTTGCGCGCCCAGCACGCGCTGCGGATGTCGCAAGACGCGCATGACAGCTTGCGCTGCGGGCATGCGATCGCCCGTGTCACGACGACACGGGCGATCGATCCAATGTACAAGCCATTCAGAACAAACCGTGAACGAGCCGGTAGCGCACGCGCCCCATGTACTCGCGGTACGTGATGTCGTTCGAAAGCAATTGCTCTTCCTTCACGATCCTCACGACTTGAAGCGTCCATTGCGCGACAACGACGAGAAGATTGCGAACGCCGAAGTTCGCGGCAAGAAAGCCGATGTCCGTGATCAGATACCCCAGATACATCGGATGGCGAACGAGGCGATACGGTCCATTGATAATGACGCCCCGATTGGCGGGCAAAAGACCAAACGAACGTCGTAGCGACCACTTCGCATAGATCTGGACGAGAACGCCCACCACCTGCAAGGCGGCGGCCAGCGCTTCAGGAACCAGCCGGATGCCAGGCGTTATCTGAAAGGCGAGAAAGTAAAACGTCGCGCACAGGGTCGCGCCGAGACTGAGCGGCCTCCAATCCCGCTCGCGCGGCACGCGGGCAAACACCGCGAGGCCGACCGTCAACACCTCCGCGAAGGCGAACACCAGCAGCGTGACCCTCGACGTGTCCATCACGTATTGGTGAACGGTCATGGCGACGAACAGACCGAGCAGCGGTACGGTCAGAATTCGCACGCCGACCTCGACCGCGAGTTGCGCGCGGGTCAGAGCGGGGCGGTTGGAAAGAGCTTGCGTCATCGCGCGAGACGCGGCGCGACATACGCCCCGTAGAGACTGTTTTGTGGCGAGCCTGAAGACACGTTGACCCTCGTGATGAGATGACCCTGAATGTAGTTGTTGCCGCCCGCGCTGACCGCGGAATCGATATGAAAAGCGGCGAAGCCGAGGATCGTGGCGTTCGACGTCGCCACTTGCTGAACGACCGGAAGCAGCACGTCGATGTTGGGCAGCACCGAACTGTAAATCGTCGTCTTGACGCCGGGCTGAATCCAGATGGACGCGCCGATGCTCAATTGCGCGGGGTTCCCGTTGGCCATGAATCCACGCACCGTCGGCACGTCGTTCGCGTTGGTCTGGAACGAGGTCCATTGCCCAGGAAGGCAACCTCCGTAGGACGTGCCGTTGGTGATCTGAAACGTATAGGCCTGCCCGGTCGACGGGTCGATCTTCGGCGATCCGGTCTGCGTATTCCAGTACTGGTCGAAAATACATTTGGCGAGGGCCACCGGGTACAACGCGCCGGTGGCGACAAAACCCGGTGCGGACACCACGGCCACCGCGGTCGCCGTCACGGGGGTATCGTTCACGCCGAAAAGCGGCGCGAACAGAAAGACCAGTGAGCCGCCGTTCAATCCTGTCGCGCGCGAAACAGTGACTTGCACGCCGGGGCTATCGTAGGCGCCGGGCGTGATTGCCGCCGATTGCATACTGGCCGGAGAGCCCGTCAAATTCCAGAAGCCGCTTTGCACCGTCGCCGCTGTCAAGGTCGATCCCCCCGAGGCATTGAGTTGAACGGCGCTTGCAGCGCTCGCGTTCGCGGCGCTCCAGTTGGCGGTCGAATTCAGGTTGCCGGTAAACAACGAACGGGCGCCCGCGATGGCGGCGGCATCCGCCGCGGTCTGCAACTCACTGGAGGCGAGATAGTAGCGGCCGATATCCACCGAGAATGCCGAGAACGCCAGCGCCATCAGCACGAAGGAAACGAAGACGAAGCTCATCGTCCCGCGCTGGCGTCGATAGCGTGCATGCGTGCCGACCAAACGCGTGTTGACCACGTCGTGTTTCAGGCGGAGTTCCTCGCGCTCGGCAAGCATGGGCGCCGTCATGGTCTACTCGTAAATCATGACGGCGCTGGCGTTCAGAACGACGGGGCTGGCCAACGCGCTAAACGCCGAGCCGAGCAGCAGCCCCTGGTACGTGTATGAAACCGCGACCTGAAGCGAGCCGCCGGGGGTCGTGCCGTTCGACTGCGTCACCGTGACGGTCGGCGCAGTCGCGGCTCCGCCGGTGACGAGGTTGTTCTGCGCGTAGGTGGTCGTGATGGCCGCGATCTGCGTGGTGGTCAGCGGCGGCACCTGGAGCACCGTGCCGGCTCTCGCGCCCGCGCGAGCCGCGTTCGTCAGGATCGCGTCGTTATAGAAGATCAGATTGACGTCGATGATCCCCACCAGAATCATGATCAGAAACGGCAGCAGAATGGCGAACTCGATCGCCGCCGATCCCCGGCTCGCGCGTGGTCCACAGCTTGCACGGTTGACGTGAGGCATCGGCATTGCGGTTTTCATCGAGCAGTGATGGCGGGCGTCGTGCCTGACGTGGTGTCGCCCGAGGTCGCGGCCGATCTCTTCGACGCCGGCAGCATCGACGCAGGCGGCGGCGTCATCCGGTTGCGTTGAATTTCATAGAAGCGAAGGTTGTCCTGCACGGAGGCCTTCGGCAGATCCTGTCCGAGGATGGCGGCCGCTGCTTCCGAATTGCCGAGCAGGCCGTAGGCGAGCGCGAGATCCTGGCGCGCCTGGGGCGGCGCACCGGGATAGCGCGTCACGTCGAGCAACACGTTCGCGCCGTCGCGCGGATTGCCGTTGAGCGTCAGCGACAATCCCAGGTTGATGCTCAGGCCCGGATCGCCGGGATTGGCCTTGAGCGCCTGCCTCAGCACGGCCTGCGCCGCGACGTGGTCGCCCTTCAGATCGAGCGCCGCGCCGAGGCCCGCGGACGCGAGCGGTGCATCGGGGGTCAGCGCCAGCACCTGGCGATAGAGGGAAATCGCATCGTCGAAGCGCCGCTGATGAATCGCCACGCGCGCAATGCCGATCATCGGCGCAATCGCGTTGGCGTCGACCTGCCTGGCCCGCTCGTAGTGGACCGCCGCGCGCGTGAAGTCGCCGACCGCGTAGAGCGTGTCGCCCAGGCCCGTCAGACCCGCAACCGAGCGAGGATCGGCGGCCACGACCTTTTCGTAGAGCGTCGTGGCCAGTTCCACGTTGCCCGAGTCGAGCGCCGTCTCGGCGATGCGAAGCTCGCTCATCCTGTCGGGCATCGTATTGCGAGGCAGCGTGTGCGCTTCCGAGACACGATACGTCGTCGTGCAAGCGCCTGCCGCGAGCAGCGCGGCGGCGCAGCAGCAAGCGAGGCCAACAAGGCCGACGCGCCGTGCAAAGCGCGGCATCGCGAAGCGATGCGTCGGAACGGCACGCGGGCCAGGAAGGGCACGAGGGGCACGAACGGCAATTCGCAATTCGACGGTTTTCATTGTTTGGCGAAGAATTCGAGAATTTGAATGATTGCCGGGCCGGCTGCGATGACGACGACCGCCGGCAGAATGAACAGCATCATCGGCAGCACCATTTTCGGCGCGAGCTTGGCGGCTTTTTCCTCCAGCGAAACGATATGAGCCAGCCGCTCGGTGCGCGACAAGGTTCGCAGCGCCTGCGTGATCGGCGTGCCATAGCGCATGGATTGCGTGAGCGTGGAAATCAGCGCGCGAATGGCGGGCAGGTCGATCCGCTGGGCAAGCCCATTCAGCGCACGCGTGCTGTCGCCGGATAGTTTCAGCTCGTCGGCGGTCAGCGAAAACTCGTCCGAAAGCGGCGGGCAGATGGAAGCGAGTTCGTCTGCGACCCGGCGAATGCTCACGGCCAAACTGTTCCCCGCGTTCGTGCAGATGACCAGCAGGTCGAGCGCGTCGGGCAAGCAGGCCGCCATGGCGAGGCGGCGCCGCTGCGCGCGCAACGCGAGCACGTATTCCGGAACGATCATCCCGACGATGAACACGAACACCATCAGAATGCCGCGAGCGGCCGGGTAGCGGCCGACGAACGCGATGTGCGAGCCCAGCATGACCGCGAGCGTCGCACACACAATGCCGAACAGGAACTTGATCGCGACCAGAATGGGAACCGCATGTTTGCCGCGGTAACCGCCGCGCACCATCTGCCGCCCGAGTTCCGCGCGATACTTCGCGTCGAACAGCGGCAGCCGGTCCCCCAGCGTCGCGAGGCGCCGCAGCAGACGCGCGCGCAGATCGGCATCGTCGTCATCCATGCCGGCGGGCGAACTGTGCGGGCGCAGGCTGACAGCTGCCTCGCGCACCCGTTCGGCGATCCTGCCGCGCCTGCCGCCGCGCTTCGCGGCCCACCATAACGCGAGCGTGCCGAACAGCGCCACGAGCATCAGAAGGTCGAGCAGTGTCTCTATGCTGGCGTCGCTCATCGGGAAGTATTGAGTTTGGACATCCTGTTGATCACCGCGATGCCGAGCACCACCGAGATCGACGCGAACGTCAGCAGCTTCTGCCCGGCCGGTCTATCGAACAGCACCATGACGTAAGAGCGATTCAGGCCGTACAAGGCAAGCATGATGACCACCGGAATGGCGGCCAGAATCCTCGTCGTGATGCGCGCTTCCGCGGTCAGCGCCTTCGTTTTCAGACGGACCTCGCCGCGCGTGCGAACAATGGCGGCCAGGTTTTCGAGCGTTTCCCCGAGTTGGCCGCCGGTTTCACGCTGTAGCAGCAGGCATACGCAAAAGAAAGAGAAATCGGTGACTTCGATTCGGCGCATTGCCACGGCCAGCACTTCCTCGAGATCGATCCCAAGCTGCAACGCGTCGCCCATCAAGCGGAATTCATGACGCAGCGGCTCGGGACATTCGTCGGCGGCCGCGCGGATGACGTGAGTAACGGGTACGCCCGCGCGCACCGCGCGCACGATCATGTCGAGCAGGTCCGGGAAGCCATTGAGGAAGCGTCGCCGGAAGCGGGCGACGAGGAAACGATACGCTTGCACCGCGGCAAAGAGAGGGAGCGCCGGCAGCAGAAGCACTTTGACGACGCCGGGAAGCGGCATGAAACGCGTCATGGCGAGCGCAAGGAGTGCGCCCGCGATCGCCGCGCCGATCACGACGCGAAGACCGTTCGCGCCGGCCACCGTTCTCAGGCGGGCGATCCTCGGCCTGAGCCAGCGGCTGATCGCGTTGCCGTGCCGGTTCAGCTTAAAGAGGTTCGCGTCGACACCGCTTTGAGCGGGCGCGGGTGCGCCGTCCTCGATCGAGAAAGACCGCAGCATGCGCGATCTGATCCTGGCGCCGGGCTGCTTGCTTCGCAGATCCTGCGCGGTCAGCGCCATCAGTCCGAGCACCAGCGCGCAAGCGAACGAGGCGAGCGTGACGAGGTCGATCGTCGTCATGGGCGCATGGCCTCCAGCAGTGCTTCTTCCACACCGTAATAGGCGGCGCGTTCGGAAAACGCGGGTCTGAGCGCGGCCGTTTCGAAGACGCCCTTGACCTCTTCGTTATAAGCGCTCGCGTCGTAACGGAAGGTGAAGAGATCCTGAGTGATGATGACGTCGCCTTCCATGCCGACGAGTTCGGTGATGCGCGTCACGCGCCGCACGCCGTCGCGCATCCGCTCGATCTGCACGAACAGATGAACCGCGCTCGCGATTTGCCGGCGAATCGACATCAGCGGCAGATTGGCGTTCGCCATCATGACCATGCTCTCCAGCCGGGTGATCGCGTCGCGCGGCGTGTTCGCGTGAATCGTCGTCATCGAGCCGTCGTGACCGGTGTTCATCGCCTGCAGCACGTCGAACGCCTCGGGGCCGCGCGTTTCGCCGAGGATGATGCGGTCCGGCCGCATCCGCAGCGCGTTGCGCACCAGATCGCGCTGGGCGACGCCGCCGAGACCCTCGGCGTTTTCGGGGCGCGTTTCGAGGCTGACGACATGCGGCTGCTGAAGCTGAAGTTCGGCCGCATCTTCGATCGTGATGACGCGTTCGCCATTGCCGATGAAATGGGACAGCGCATTCAGCAAGGTGGTCTTGCCGGAGCCGGTGCCGCCCGACACGATGACGTTGAGGCGGCACGTGCTGGCGAGCTTGAGCACGTTGCTCATCTGCGCCGACATGTTGCCCTGTTGCGCCATCCGATGCAGCGTGATGTTGCGCTTCGAGAACTTGCGGATCGCGATACAGGCGCCGTGAATCGCGAGCGGCGGCAGGATGACGTTGACCCGGCTGCCGTCGGCGAGACGCGCATCCACCATCGGACTGCTTTCGTCGACCCGCCGGCCCACGCCGGCCGCGATGCGCTGCGCGACGCTGACGACGTGCGCGTTGTCGCGGAACTTGTACGGCGTCAGTTCGAGCCGGCCATGACGCTCGACGTAGATCTGATCGGGACCGTTCACGAGCACGTCGGTCACGCTGTCGTCCGCGAGCAGCGGCTCGATCGGACCCACGCCGAACATGTCGTTCAGCAGTTCGCTGACGATCTGGATCTGCTCCGAAATCGTGACGTTCAGCCGCTCGTGCGCCGCGATCTCCAGCACGAGCTGTTCGACGCCGGGCTTCATCTGCTCGCGAGTCTTGCCGACCGCGGCCGACGCATTCATCGAATTGAACACGCCGCTGCGGATGGTCTTGAACAGTTCCGAGCGGACCAGGGCTTCGTTGCCCTGCGGTAACGCGGCGCGTCCCGGCAAAGCGGTGACCGTACCGCTGACCGCTGCGGGAGGCGACGCGGCGGCCGGCGCGGCCGGATTGTCGCGCGGCGCGGCCACGTCTGGGGAAGGAGGCTGCTTTTGCCCGAACATCAGCGTTTCCTTATTCCGAGCTTCTGGAGGAACGTGCGCTCGACGGCGACGTGCTGGCCGGTGAGGTCGCTGCCGATACGCGTGATCGCCTGATTGAAACCGTTGGCCGTTTTTTCGTCGGGCGCCTCGCCGAGGTTCTCGGCCAGCGAGATCGCCCTGGTTTCGAACGGGACTTCATGCAGCGCGGGGCGACCCACCGCCGCCGCGAAATCGACGGGCTGCACTTTGCCCGCGGTCGCGGCATTGGGATTATTGAGCAGCAGCGAAGCGGCGGGATTGTTGTCGCGGTCCTCGATGTAGCGCAACAGGCGCAGCGTCTCGCGCGCGGAATGCACCGAGCGGTCCGCCACCAGATAGGCGCGCGATGCGTGGTCGAACGCTTCGCCCGCCAGCGGATCGGCCCGGTTGCCCGCGTCGAGCATGACGTAATGGAAACTGTCGCGTAGCACTTCGAGCACGCGCTTGAGCGCTCCCGCCTGGAACGGCTTCGGCGCGCCGTAGTCGAGTTCGGAGGAGAGAACGAACAGGCGGCTTCCCTTCGCGACGAGCGTCCTTTCCACATACTGCGGATCGAGCCGATGCACGTTCTGCAGCACGTCGGTCAGGCCGTTGTTGCTCTGCAAGCCCAGCATGCTGTTGGCCGCGCCGCCATACACGTTGAGGTCGACATAAGCGACCCGGCGATGCGTGTCCTCGGCCAGATGGCGGGCGAGATTCAGGGCGATGGTCGTGACGCCGACCCCGCCCCGCGAGCCGACGAACGCGATCGTCTTGCCGGCGCGAGTCTGCACGACGGGATTGATCTTGCCCTCGGTTGCGCTGACGGTCCGGTTGAGCAGTTCGACGGTCAGCGGCTTGACGAGATAGTCACGCACGCCGAGCTTGAGCAAACTGCGAAAGAGCCCGACGTCGTTGCGCTCACCGAGCGCGACGACCTGCACCGACGGTTCGCACACTTCGGCGAGCCGTGCCAGGTCCGACAGCGGCATCGCGGAGCCATGCAGGTCGATCAGCAGAAAGAGGGGCGAGCGTTCGATCTTCGAGAGATAGGCAATCGCGTCGTGAATGTCGCCGATCGCCACGTGCGCATGCGGCATCGCCTGCTCGAGCACATAGTCTTTCAGCACCTGTTCCGTGGCGTGATCCGCGACGAACGCGATGAAGTCGACGAGCCGAGCCGCCGTCGCGCTTTTCCGAAAACTGAAGTCTGTGCTCATGGTCGCCTTCGGTGAATGTCTCGCGCGTCAACGCGGATCGCGCGTCGTCGTCTTGTCGAGCGGTGTCACGCGTTCAGTCTGATAGCGATGCACCGCGCTCGCCGCCACGGCGGCATCGGCGGGTCCGAGCGATTCGGGTTTGACGATGTCCCGAGGATGGGCGAGCTGCGCCGCGAGATTCGTGTAGGTCGCGCAGCCCCATGCCATGTCGGGACGCCTCCAGCCGGCGTCGGTCAGCACCGATGGGCGAGCCAGGCTGGCGCAATCGGGCGGCAAGGCGAGGTGGCCGTCGAACGGGATGATCGACGCGTCGGGCATCGTTCTCGGCGGCTTGACGCAGCCACCGACGCCGGCCGTCGTAATGCAGGCAAGCGTGAGCGCGATAAGGCGGGTAACGCGGAGAAGGCGGAGAAGGCGGCTAATGCGGCTAATGCGTGCGGAAATCATGGCGGCTCCGCTCAGTAGACATACCCGGCCGCGCCGACGAGGCGCGGTTGTCCGGATGGGGCAGGCGCATCGCCGGACTCGCGCCTGAAGCTGTACTCGATGTCGCTGCTCGGCGACATCAGCGCGTCGAGTGGCGTGCGAAGCCGGGCGGGATCGGTCGGCTCGACCAGATAGGGCGTCACGATGATGACGAGCTCGGTCTTGTTGTTCTGGTAATTGGTCGACGAGAACAGCTTGCCCAGAATCGGAATCGATCCGAGGCCCGGCACCTGCGAAATGATGTCGGTGGTGTTGGTCTGCAATAAACCGCCGATCGCGAAGCTTTGGCCGCTCGCGAGTTCGACGGTGGTGTCGGCGCGGCGCACGCTCAACCCCGGCACCGTAATGCCATTGGTGGTGACGCTCGCGGTCGCGTCGATCTGGCTGACTTCGGGGCGCACTTTCAGGCTGATGCGGCGTTCGTTCATGACGGTCGGCGTGAAATCGAGTTTGACGCCGAACTGCTTGTAGTCCACGGTGACCGCGCCGTTGATCTGCGCCACCGGAATGGGAAACTCGCCTCCGGCGAGGAAACTGGCGGTCTGTCCCGACATCGCCACGAGATTGGGCTCGGCAAGAACCGTCAGCAAGCCTTCCTGATTCAGTGCGTCGACGAGTACCTGGATGTTGGCGTTGCCAGTCCTGAACTGGCCAAAGATCGAGTAGGCGTTGTTCGAAGGCAGATTGATCGGATAAGACGTACCGGACGGGCCGACGATCGGCTGGGCCAGGTTAAAGATCTGGCGGCCGCCGAAGATACCGCCCGTGAAATTTCCCACCACCGAGCCGAGTGCCGCCCAATTGATCCCCAACTGCTGCGTGACGTTCCGATCCACTTCCGTGATGCGAACCCGCAACTGCACCTGGAGCGGCCGGTCGATCGTGATGCGGTTGACGAGCACTTCCTTGTCCGCCAGATAGGGCGTAAGGGTCTGCACCACGGCGTCGGCGTCGGAAGCCGATGCCGCCTGGCCTGACACCAGCAGCGAGCCGGGACCGGCTGTCAGTTGCAGGCGCATGGCCGGAAAGCGCGCCGCGACGGCGCGTCGGAGCGCATCCGTGTCGCGGCTGACGACCACCGTCTGTTGAAGCAAGGTCCGGTTGTCCGCGCCGAGCACATACAGCGTCGTCGTGCCGGCCTTCTTGCCCAGCACGAAGACCGCTTTCGGCGACGGCGCGTGAACGTCAGCGATCGTGGGATCGGCGACGAACACCGAACTCGCGTTCTCGTTCAGACGCACGAGGGTGCCCTTGCCGGCGTCGATGGCCAAGGTTCCCGCTGAACCGCCAGGCGCGCTCGCGAGCGGCGCGTCAGGCCCGGGCAGCGCCGCGCGAGCCGGCGCCGCCTGCGCGTGGACCGCGAGCGCCGTGGCCCAGCTAATCACCGCGCAAGCCGTGAGCTTCGAACCGATGCGACCCGGACTGAACTGCTTCGTCATGGCGTTCCATCCCCGCGACTGGACGCTGTTTAGGCCCTCCGCGCGCGTCAAAGCGGCGCGCGCAGAGACGGCACTGGCGGTACGTTGTTTCCTGCGCTACCGCTTGACTGGGCGACGCTCGATAGCGCGTCGCTCCTCTCGGAACCTCGGTATATCGTCACGGTGGGCGGCGCAGCCGGTCCGGAACTCGTGCTCGCACTGGTGCTGGTGCCTTGCGGGGCGTGCGCTCGCGGCAGATCGCGCACGGCGCGTGAAATGTCGCCGGCCCAGACGGGCGGCGGTGGCGAGTCGGCCGACGCCGACGCGGCGGGATTGCGGGTCACGGTCGCGAAGCTGCGCAAGGCAAGCGACAGACTGCCGAGGCGCGCGGCGACGGCAACGACTTCGCCCATGCGCGGCGTGACTTCCAGCGTGACAGTGCGGGCGCGATTGGTGGCGTCGGCGGCCTCGCCGTTCTTCGGACGCTGTATCTCCGAACCCACCGCGAGCACCCGAACGCGCTCGACGACGGTTTCGCTCGACACCGCGAGTTCGGGCGAGTCGGTTCGACGGTCCATCTGCTGCGTGAGCAGCAGGTCGACGTAATCGCCTGGCTGGATCAGTCCGGCGTTACCGGAGACATCGTCGACGGCGACCGACACCGCGCGCATTTCCGGTTTGAGCGTGGCGGCGAGAAAGCCGGGGGCGCCCGGCAGGATGACGTCGTCGGCGACGATCAGCGCGCCGCTCGCTATACCGTGACGCAAAAGCGCGCCCTTCAGTTCGACCGCGCCGGATGCGCCCTGGACGATCGCATTCAGCGGAACATCGGCGACGGGTATCGGCTTCCAGATCATGTCCTCGTCGCGCAGAAGCAGACCCTGCGGAAGATCCGCCGCGCTGATACGAACTTTTTCGGTGCTGGCCTCGGGCGCGGACGGACGCGACAAGCCGGCGACCACGGCCCGAACGATCAGGGCAATCAGAATGGCGCCGAGGACCAGCAAACCGATTTTGATGACGTTGGACATGAGGGCGCTGTCCTACCGCATCGCAAGCAAAGGCAACGCGATGACCGACCCGCCGCCGAGCGCCAGCGCGACACCGTAGGGCACACCGCGCGTGCCAGAAAACATCGCGAGGGCACGCAGCGGGGGAAAGCGCTGTTCGGCAGCCATGCGACGTGTGGCGAGACTGACGAGGGAAACGCCCAGTCCGATCACCGAGACGATGGCGAGGGCAGGCAAGGCGAGACTCGGGCCCGTCCACAGGAAAACGGCGCAGGCCAGTTTTGCATCGCCTCCGCCCAGCATTTTTGCGGCGAACAAGGCCGCGCAGATCACCAGAACGGCAAGCGCCAGCAGCAGATGCGCAAGCACGTCGTGAATGGGCAGGCGGATGACGAGAGCGTCGATGAAAAACAGCGCGGCGATCAGGAGGGTCGCCCTGGTTGGCAGGCGCCGCCAACGCACGTCGAAAACGGCGAGCCGCAGCAGCGCGCAAAGTACGGTGACGCGGATGATGGCAGAGAGTAGCGACACAATCAGCGCGCTCCGTGGAACGTTCGATAAAGGAGGTTCGATAAACGGCCCTATCGAACCTCCCGGCCGCGCAACATCACGCTTTGTTCTGCGAGGTCGTGACTTGCGTGAAGAGGTTGGTGAACATCGCGCCGATGTTGGTGTTGAAGCCCACGGCCATCGCACCCAATGCGATCACGACGATGCCGGCCAGCACCGCGTATTCCATGGCGCTGACACCACACTCGTCGCGAACGAATGCTTTCAGAAAGGTTTGCATTTTTGGCTCCCGTAACAAAGTGGCGAAGGGTGGACCCAATGAATGAATAACCAACCCGGCACCGAATATCATTCCCGCATCGAAATTACCGATTACTTTCGGTAAATAGCGATATGGCTGTGGTGTTAAAAGAGAAAAGGGCGGTTGTCGGATCGGGGGAAACCCTGCGACATAGATTTAGCCTCCTGGTTTGTCATGGGTTGAAGGTTCTTGCAGGTTGCATCCCTCGGTAACCGCTATAAAAGACCGCATGCCTCGCTGCATTGTCAATGGCGGATCCAGCCACGACGACTCCGCACCGGGTTGTTGTTTTTCTTATGGTAAGACAATTCATGTAAAAACCAATAGGGAAAACACATAACATTTCTTTCAAGGCGGTACGGAATACCCTTAAGCCCGCCATTCGCTGCAAGGCGATTGAATGCTGGAAAAACAAATGGCGGAATTGGCCACAATGCATGGCTGAACCGGTAGAATCTCCGGCGTTTTACGATGCCCGGATCTCCAGCAAGCTGAGATCCGCATAACCGGATTTCCTGGCTATCTCAAGGCATGGTGCGGACCGTAACAAGCAACAACGGGGGAAGTGTGGGCCTGGGCAACCGACTCTGGCGCGGCCATCTGGCGCCGCATGCGATTATCGCGGGCGGCATCTTCATTACGCTGGTCATGATCTCGCTGTGCGCGACGGTGCTCTACGACGCGCGCCTCGATGCGATGGACCGCGCCCGTGACACGTCGCGAAACCTCGCGCTCATCGCCCAGCGCGATATCGAGCGGAATTTCGAACTGTGCGCGTTGTCGCTGCAGGCGGTCGTCGACGGCATGCGCGACCCGGCGGTGCTGGCACTGCCGCCGCGTCTGCGCAGACAAGTGTTGTTCGACCGCGCCGCGACCGCGAAATACCTGGGCTCGATGCTGGTGCTGGACGCGTCCGGCAACATCGTCGTCGACTCCGCCGGCGATGTGCCGCGCCAGGGTAATTTCTCGGACCGGAAGTATTTCATCGTCCAGCGTGACAGCCCGAACGCGGGTCTCTATATCAGCGATCCGTTTAGCTCGCGGCTGCGCAACGGCTCGCCGAGCATTGCGCTGAGCCGGCGGCTTTCACATCCCGACGGCTCGTTCGCGGGAATCGTGCTGATCGCGATGAACCTCGAGTATTTCCATACGCTGTTTGCCGGGCTGTCGCTCGGGCCGCATGGCGCCGTGTCCCTGATCGGTCGCAACGGCATCATGATCATGCGACAGCCGTACGACGTGCGCACGATCGGGCGCGACATCGGCAAGGCGGCCACCTTCCGGCGCTTCCGCACCGCCGCGGAAGGCAGTTTTTCCGAAACCGCGTCGATCGACGGCGTGCGCCGCCTGTACTACTTCAGGAATTTCCCCGACCTGCCGCTGATCATCATGGTGGCCGAGGCCGAGCAGGACATTTATGCGGGCTGGCGGCGGCGCGCAACCACCATCGGCTCGCTGATGATCGCCTTCGCGCTGGCGTTCGTCGCGCTCGCGTTTCTGCTTGGCGCGCAACTGCGCCGGCGGATGCGCGCTGAATCGGAACTCGAACTGCTCGCGAGAACGGACGGCCTCACCGGACTGAACAACCGCCGCACGCTGGGCGAGATTCTCGATCAGGAGTGGCGGCGGGCTCGCCGTACACACAGCATGTTTTCGCTGCTGTTCGTCGACATCGACCGCTTCAAGGCTTACAACGACACCTACGGGCACCAGGCGGGCGACGATGCGCTGGCCGCCGTCGCGCGGTGCATCGGCAACAACATTCGACGACCCGCGGACAGTGCGGCCCGCTACGGCGGGGAGGAATTCGTCGTGGTGCTGCCGGATACGCCGCCCGCGGGCGCGGCGCTGATCGCGGAGCAGATCCGCGCGGCGATCAGCGAACTCGCCATCGAGCACGCCGGCAGCGAGTACGGACGCGTGACGGCCAGCATCGGTGCGGCGAGCTGGGCGCCCGAACAGGATAGCGACGTAACCGCGGTGATCAAGGCCGCTGACGAGGCGCTGTATAACGCCAAGGCGACTGGTCGTAATAAGGTTTCGCCGTTCTGGCAGGATAAGAAAGGTTGATGCTGGTTGATGGGTTTGGCGGAACAGGTGGCGCGAGCAGGTTGGGCGTTGGCGTTGGATGATGGGAGAGTGGGGAGGTTTATTGCGGTAAAGACCAGGAGAATATTGTCTCGATGGTGTTCGGCTGCGCTACAAGCGTTCGCTGCGGAGTTGGGTTCCAAAACGTGGCAAGTCAAACCATTCGAGAGGTTTCTTGCGACCGGCTATTAAGCGTTGGTGACGGGCAAGCAGTCGCGCGGGAGACCGCGAACCTCGTCGGAGTGGACTGCTCGTGGCAGATGGCCGCGGCAGTGGAAATAGGACAAGCTCGCCTCGATTTGCTCGCCAAGGCGAATCTTTATTTCTTCGTGTTCGGAGATAGGAACAGCCGGGAATTCGGCGGATAACGTCCGCAGCCCCATCTCCCGTCTTCCTCAGGCGACCGGCGCCGCGGAGCTTGCCGCAGCGGGCAGCCCGTGATCGACGAAGTCGATCGTCAGGTTGCCTTCGGCCGAACTGGACAGAACGATCCTCGCGGGCGGGGTTCCGCCTGCCATGCGCGTGAGCAGTTCGCGGGAAACCGCCGGCAGGATGCGCTGGTTCAGGAACGCATCCGCATTGCGCGCGCCGGATTCGCGGGCAAGACACAGCCCGGCCATGGCCCCGACGAATTCCTTGTATTCGGACCAGGTGGTCGCGGCGATCGTGCGCAGCTCGCCGCGCGCGAGTGCGGGTTTGAGGAGGTTGGCCGCATCAGCGCCGCCGGCGGCATTGCCCGCGCCGATCAGCGTGTGGGCTTCGTCGATGAAAAGCAGGATTGGCACGGTGGATGCCTGCACTTCATCGATCACATTCCTGAGGCGCTGCTCGAATTCGCCCTTCACGCCCGCACCCGCCTGCAGCAGGCCGAGATCGAGCGTGAGAATACGCACGTCACGGATCACGTTCGGCACGGTGCCAGCGGCGACGCGTAGCGCGAGGCCCTCGACGAGCGCGGTCTTGCCGACACCCGGCTCGCCGACGAGGATCGGGTTGTTCTTGCGCCGGCGCGCGAGCACGTCGACCATCTGCTGGATTTCGCGCTCGCGCCCGAATACGGGGTCGATCCTGCCGTCACGCGCTTTCGTGATGTCGATGGCAAAGCGGGCGAGTGCGTCGCCTTCCACGGTGCGCGTGGCTGCCCGTGCGGCGGGTCCCTGCCGCGCGTGTTCAACGGCGCCGGTTACCGGCGGGGCGCCGGTCGGTTCTTCGGGGGCTTCCGGCTCTTCCAGCGGGTTCTCGCAGGTGCGCTGCCCAAGGCGCGGCAGCAGCCGTTCAATCTGTGCACTGCTCACCGACAGCAGTTGCCAGCTGTCGCTGCTCGATGCGGAGATCCTGCGTGGCTCCCTCGCGCTCTACGACTGGACCGACGGCGAACTGAACAGCCGGCGCATCAACGCCATCACCGACGTGCGGCACCGGCCGCTCAGCAAACTCGTCAAGGGCGGGCTGCTGCGTGGCGTGGAGATCACCGTCACGCTCGATGCAGGCCGCTTTGCAGGCAGCGGGGATCTCGAGCTTTTCGGCAGCATGCTCAACCGGTTCCTCGGGCTGTACGCGACGATGAATCTCTACACGAAGCTCGTGATCGTGACCCAGCCCACCGGGCAGCGCATCGAGTGGCCCGAAACAAAGGGCGAAGGGGCGCCATTTTGAACTCGCGCACCCTGCCGGCCGCCGCGCCGTCGCTGCTGCCAGCGATCCTCGGCGACGCGCCGCGGATGAACTTCATCCGCTTCTGCGAACTGCTCGAGCTGGCCGCGCCCGATGCGCCGCCGCTCGGGACGACGGATTCGCCTGCCGCGGATCCCATCCGGTTCCGTTCGCGCGCGCAACTGGGCTTTCCCGGGCGTGAAATCGATGCGGTGCGGTACGACACCGACGATCTGTCAGCGCGACCATCGGTGGTGACGACGTTTCTCAGACTTTATGGCGTCGACGCGCGCATGCCCGCGTATTTCGTCGATGTGGTAGCCCAGAACCGCGACGGGGCAGAGCGCCTGTCGGCGTTTCTCGACCTGTTCCACCACCGCGTCATCACACAGTACTACCGTGTCGCGCGCAAATACCGGTACCCGGTCGGCTTCAGGCGCGATGGCACGGACCCGGTGTCACGCTATCTGCTCAGCTTCGCCGGCTTCGGATTCAGTACATCCCCGCGCCTCATCACGTCGGTGCCCAGGCTACCCGCGCCGGATGAAAAGCCGCAGCCTTCCACCGCGCGTCAGCGACTGCTCGAGGTGGCCGACAAGCGCCGGCTGCTATCGATGCTCGCGCTCACCATGCAGAAAACACGCACGGCTGAAGGGCTGGCAGGGGTGCTGCGGCATGCCGTGCCGGACGCCTCGATCGCGGTCTCGCACTTCATTCCCTGCGGAGTGTGAGAGGCAATCCATCTTCTCGACGGCCCTGACAAAAAACGACTCTGACATCCAATCCATCTCGAGACGCGTCGAATCTTCAACGCGCGCATTTGCTCCGTACAGCAAAATTTAAGGTTGACGCTGTCCTGAGCGTCTGCTTACAATCCGTCCGTCTTCACAAACAGGGGCTAGTGCCTTGGACAGTTGCAGTAGTCAATTCTCGAACAGTTTGATTGCCTGACCGGCAGAACATCCGCTAGCCTCATTCAGCCACCGTTCTGCCCGCAGGCAGATGGTGCGCGTCGCAGTAGTTTTCAGTACCGCTCCCGTTCACTCCATTTCAGCGCCGCTTCGGCACGCCAGATTGCGTCCGTCCGTACGGCCGGTTTCCTGAGCCCGACTCGGGACCATGCTCGCGTGCGCCCGCTGGTTTATCCCTGCGGGCGCATGAACTGACACGCCCGTGCACAACGCATCGGAAAGGAGACGTCATGCCCGACAGTGACATATGGCCTTTACGCCGCTTACGTTTTTTCATTGCCTGATGGATGCCCACACGCGTTCGCCGTCACTTGCCTGACTGTTTGAGCGTTGCCGTGCAGGCGTCCCGGCGACCTCAACAATCAGTCGGGCTTCGACCCGAACGGAGAAATCGCATGTATTTCGCCCTGCTCGTATCGCAACTGCCACAGGTCCGCGAGTCGCACCACTATCACGAAGCAGCGCCAGCGCTCGTATCGCCAACGCCGGCCAAACCGTCACACCGGTGGTGGGCGGCAGTCAGGGCCCTGCTCGGCCAAAAGCACGGTCTCTCCTGAGCATGGCGACGACAGCGCGCGTCCGCCGTATCGAGGCAACGCGCGCTGTCGCTGAGCGCCTCGGGCCTCATGGAACGACACATCTCCAATATTCAAAAGCCGCGGGCCGTTCGCCGCGTGCATAGCAGCAGGAACAGCCGATGCAACACGAATCCACAAAAAAACCGCATACATCCAGGCGAAAGCAGAAAGGCTTTGTGTCTGGCTCCGCTGGCCGCGACCAGAGATCCTTCGCGCACGTAGTAAGCGAAGCCAACGAATCCGTCGACGCCACGCTCAAGCAGACGAACAGCTCGCTCGACGGTCTTCTCACGGCAGACGCACTGGAGCGTCTGCAACGTGCGGGTCCCAATGAAGTCGCCCATGACAGAGCCCCACACGCACTGGTACAGCTGCTGCGAGCCTTCAAAAACCCGTTCGTGCTGGTGCTGCTCGGTCTGTCGGTCATTACCTTCTTCACGGACGTGTACCTTGCTGCGCCGGACGATCGCAACTGGACCGGGGTCGGCATCCTGCTCACGATGGTGACCGCCAGCGGTCTGTTGCGCTTCTTTCAGGAATACCGTTCAAACAGGGCAGCAGAGCGGCTCAAGTCCATGGTTCGCACGACGGCGACCGTGATCCGCAGGGCAACCGTATTCGCGGATCAAGAGAGGCAGGAAATCGCGATGCGTAATCTGGTCGTCGGCGATATCGTCAGTCTGCAGGCGGGTGACATGATCCCCGCCGACATCCGTCTGATCGAGTCGCGTGATCTGTTCATCAGTCAGGCGGCGTTGACCGGCGAGGCACTGCCCGTCGAGAAATACGACACGCTCGGCGCGGTGACGGAGAAATGGGCCCATGCCGCTTCCGATGACCGGACCGATCTCCTCGATCTCGCCCATATCTGCTTCATGGGAACCAACGTGGTCAGCGGGACGGCAACGGCAATCGTCATCGCCACCGGCGCCGATACCTATTTCGGCTCACTGGCAAAAAACGTGGTCAGTCACAAGCGCGTCGAAACCAGCTTCGATCGCGGCGTCAACAGTGTGTCATGGCTGCTGATCCGTCTCATGCTGGTCATGGTGCCGGTGGTGTTCCTGATCAATGGCCTGACCAAGGGCGACCGGCTGTCCGCGGTGACGTTCGCGCTTGCAGTCGCGGTCGGTCTGACGCCGGAGATGCTGCCGATGATCGTGTCGGCGAATCTGGCGAGGGGCGCCATTGCGATGGCGCGACGCAAGGTGGTCGTGAAGCGGCTGAATTCGGTGCAGAACTTCGGCGCGATGGACGTCCTGTGTACGGACAAGACCGGCACGCTCACGCAGGACAAGATCATCCTTGAACATCATCTCGACATCCATGGCAACCGGGATGAGCGGATTCTGCAACTTGCCTGGCTGAACAGCTTCCACCAGAGCGGGCAGAAGAATCTCATGGACATCGCCGTCGTGGACCATGCCAATGAACGTGTCGCGCCGGTGAAACTGACGCAGTACGCCAAGGTCGACGAACTGCCGTTCGATTTTGTACGCCGCAGACTTTCGGTGGTGGTCGAGGGGTTGGACGGCAACCAACTGATGGTGTCGAAGGGCGCTGTCGAAGAAATGCTGATGGTGTCGACACACATTCAGAACGGTGACACGGTCCACGCGTTGACGGCGCACGAGCGCGACATGCTGCTTGCACGAGCCGAGGCGTACAACGAGGAGGGCTACCGTGTGCTGGTGGTCGCCACGCGCGAGATTCCGCGCGCCCAAGCGAAGTCCCAGTACAAGACCCTTGACGAGGCAGACCTCGTGGTACGCGGTTTCCTCACTTTCCTCGATCCGCCGAAGGATTCGGCCGCGCCCGCCATTCGTGCGCTGCGTGAGCATGGCGTGGCGGTCAAGGTCTTGACGGGCGACAACCCGATTGTCACGGTGAAGGTTTGCCGCGACGTGGGACTGGACCCGGGCGCTGCGCTGCTCGGGCGCGACATCGAGGCGATGAACGATGTCCAGCTTGCACAGGTGGTTGAACACACGACGGTCTTTGCGAAACTCACCCCGCTGCAGAAAGCGCGTGTCGTGAAGGCGCTTCAGGCAAACGGCCACACGGTCGGTTTCCTCGGTGACGGGATCAACGACGCGCCGGCGCTTCGTGATGCGGACGTCGGCATTTCGGTGGACACAGGGGCCGATATCGCGAAGGAAACCGCCGACATCATCTTGCTCGAAAAGAGCCTGATGGTGCTGGAAGAGGGCGTAATCAAGGGCCGCGAGACGTTCGGCAATATCCTGAAGTACCTGAACATGACGGCGAGCTCGAATTTCGGCAACGTGTTCTCGGTGCTGATCGCCTCTGCATTCCTGCCCTGGGAACCGATGCTGGCGATGCAATTGCTGATCCAGAACCTGATCTATGACCTCTCGCAGATGTTCCTGCCGTGGGACCGGATGGATCCCGATTTCGTGAAGAAGCCGCGCAAGTGGGATGCGGGCAATATCGGACGTTTCATGGTGTGGCTGGGACCGACGTCGTCGGTGTTCGATATCGTGACCTACGTGCTGATGTGGACAGTGTTCGGCGCCGGCGCGGCTTTCCACTTGCACGGCGGCGGTCAGAGCATCATGAATTCCGGCTGGTTCATCGAAGGTCTCGTCTCGCAGACGCTCGTCGTCCACATGCTGCGCACGCGCAAGATTCCGTTTGTCCAGAGTACCGCGTCGCTGCCGGTGCTGCTGTCGACCTCGATCGCTATCCTCGTGGGCTGCTGGTTGCCGTTTTCTCCACTGGCCGGGGCATTGGGTTTTACTTCGCTGGATCACAGCTACTGGCTCTGGCTCGTCGCAACAATCCTCGGCTACATGATGCTGACGCAGGTTGTGAAGACGCTGTATATCCGCCGTTACGGGCAGTGGTATTGAAGCCGACCGCAACTGCGCAGCGGGATGGGGTTCAAGCCCCGTGCGCAATGGCTTCGGCCAGCCTTGAATCATGGTGCGTGAGCGTCGTCTGTTGATGGCGCTCACGATCACCGCAGACCTCACGATGCATATATCGTGCGCACACGTTCCTCGCCACGCACCGTTGCGTGCAGCGCCGGATGCGCACGACCTGTTCATTTTTTCAACCGGTTCACGACATGTCCGCAAAACAGAACAAGCTTTTCACCATTCCGTCCGCCACCGCCGCCACGCTCGCGTTCCTCGGCGCGAACGCCCACGCGCAGAGCAGCGTAACGCTGTATGGCGAACTTGATACGGGGCTCGCGTATGTGAGTAACGTCGGCGGCCACGCGCAGTACAAGGCCACCTCGGGGCTGATCGATGGCAGCTTCTGGGGCCTCGCGGGCACCGAGGATCTCGGTGACGGTAACAAGGCGATCTTTCAACTGGAGCGCGGGTTTTCGGTGACGACGGGCGACGGCTTCATCGATCACCCGTACTATGTCGGCTTTGGCAACGAGACGTACGGGACGGTCAGGGTAGGTCACCAGTACGATTCGGTCCACGACTACTTCGCACCGTTCACGCTGACGGGCAGTGCGGGGGGCACGGCGTTCGCGCATCCGTTCGACAACGACAACGCCAACAACGCGTACCTCGCGCGCAATTCGGTCACGTATGCGAGCCCGTCGTTCGGCGGCTTCAGCTTCGGCGGCATGTACGCGTTTTCGAACGGTGCCGGTCAGTTCGCCAACAATCGCGCGTACAGCGTCGGCGCGAACTACCAGAGCGGGCCGTTCAACGCGGGCGCCGCTTACCTGCACGTGAACGGCCGCGGCAACACCGCGGGAGGTGCATATGACACCGTGAATCTGCCCGGCTCGAATCGCGACGTATTCGACGCGAGCGTGCAGACGCAGAGCACGTATGGCGTCGGCGCAAGCTATGCGATCGGCGATTTTACGGTGGGTGCCGCGTGGTCCCGCTCGACCTATAGCGGTGTGACCGATGCCGGTTCCGGTTCAGCGGAGCCTTCGGTAGGCTTCAGCAACTATGAGATCAATGGCGTGTACCAGTGGGCGCCGAAAGTGTCGCTCGCCAGCATGTACGCCTATACGAAGGGCTCGGGTGCACACTGGCATCAGGGCGCGTTGCAGGCTGGCTACCAGCTTTCGAAGCGCACCGATACCTATCTGGAGACGGTGTATCAGCGCGCTTCATCTCGCGTCCCCGCCGTGATCAATACGTCCGATCCGTCGGCGGGCCGCAGCCAGTTGCTGGTCGCGGCCGGTATCCGTCATCGGTTATGAGCGCCCGTTCGTTTCGCGGGATGCGGCTGACGCGGGCGGGATGGAGCGAACGGGAGTGCAGGCTCCATCACGCCCGGCCTTCAGCAATGCCGTATGCCTGACCATTTGATCTTGAAAGACTTCAAAGGCGGGAGGCGACCATTCCATCTATCTAGCTAAAAACGGACATTACCGTCTAGCCACTACATTGTTTGTCGAGGCCATTTCAAGATGTCGTGGCGGCAGCCAAATACAAATGTCGTGTTTTCAGGGTTAAAAGGTCGGTCTTTCATCGGTTACTGATCACCCAGTGTCGAAGGATCCGCCGTGAATGGGCAGGGCGCTGACGTCTGTTTCGACTGACCCTGCAGACCACCGGCCAGGTTTACGGGTTGCGGGTTATCTGTCTTTGCTGGGCAAGATCCACGATCACATGCTCGATGTCAGTCTGCGTGAATTCGCGTTCTTTCTTCTTGCCCGGCGAGCTGCCCTCAGCCCTGGTTGCAACCCCCAGATGCGTTCGTGAAGGCACCTTGCCGATCCGGCTGTTATCGCGTTGAGCCTGAATCACCTGCGCGACCTGCAGCACGTGGCTCAAACGTTTATGCTCGACGATCGCGCCCTGATCGATTTCTGTCAGCCGGTCATAC